>JANXNV010000245.1 GCA_025353925.1 Armatimonadota bacterium | reverse complement strand
TCCGCGAGATAGTCCACCCAGCCTTCCGGGGTCAACTTGTTTTGGGATAAAAAGCCGGTGAGTGCCGGAAACGAACCGCCGAACATCTGACGCGATCCAGAGACCGTCTCGGCGAAATGGATTCGGGCCAGAAGCGTCGATGTATTGATCCAGTTCTCACCGCCGTCCCAGCCCTTGACGGTGGGCGGGGCCAGCAGATCCTGACCCATTGAGCGCATCGCCACCGGCAGCCCCGCCAGCACCCCTAGGCGGCGATTTTTGCCCCGCGGGGCATCCGGGCTTGCAGCCGCATCGTTCGCCGGAGTAATGTCCGTCAAAACCAGCTCCACGGCTTTCTCCAGCCCCAGCAGCTTGACCGTGCCCACCACATATTGGACAGGGCTTTTGATCACTGCCAAGCGTGCTTTCTCCGAATAAAACGCCGTGGAGTGAAAGATCCGGCTCATCACCGCCCGGATGTCGTAACCGCTGACGTAATAAGTCTGCACCAATGCGTCGATCACGGTCGGCTCCGGGTTTGTATAGGCGAAATACGTAAACAGCTTTGTGCAGAGACGCCGGGCAGTGGCGGGGTGGGCGACCAGTATGTCAACGATGTCGTCACCGTTCCAATTGCCCGTTTTCCCTAAGAACGTCTTCGGCTCATTATCGTGCTGGCCCGCGTTGAACCCAAACTCCCCGCCGCGCATGTTCCAGCCGGAGAAGGCCCGTGCCCCTGCTTTGACATCGTCCTCGGTGTAGTTGCCGATGCCGCAGGTGAACAGCTCCATCAGCTCCCGTGCGAAGTTTTCGTTGGGATGCGCTTTATGGTTCTGGTTGCCGTTCAAATAGCGTAGCATTTCCGGGTCGCGTGCGACAGCCAGAGTTAGGGTGCGGAAGTTCCCCAGAGCATTCTGCCGCAGCATCTGGTTTTGCTTGTAAAGAAAATCTCCGGCATTCACGCCGTCCTTGCTGGTGAAATGCCCATGCCAGAACAGAGTCATCTTCTCCTGCAGGGGGCGCGGGGAGGCGATCATGCGATGAGTCCACCACATCTTGACGGCCTGGGTCGGCGTCCCGCCGTTTTTTGTCTCGGGAAGAAGTGCCGTAAGACGCGAGATCGTGGCGTCGTCATTCATATTCTCCGATGTCCGCTCCGGGTTCAGCAGCCGGTCCGTTGTCGCTGACAAACCGGCTTGTGCCGCTGCTCGGATTTCTGCCGGTGCCGACCCGAAACCGGCACGGCGCAGTAAATGAGCGGTATCGCGGTAAGTTTGATCCATAGTTTCGGAATGCTCTCTTGATCCATATCGGGACACTGCTACAAATGACGCAGAAGCAGGCGAAAAAGTTCAGTCCGGACTTCAGGCAAGGTATAATTACGCTATGGAAACACTGACTCTCGCAAAGACGCCCGTCAACCCATCCTCGCAGAGTTTTGGTCAGCCGCTGGATCTCTCCCTGCGCATCCGCTCCATCGATCCGGCACTGGACCTTGAAGCGGAGATCATCCGGCTCAAAAAAGAACGCAATGCCGTCATTCTGGCCCATTACTATCAGGACAGCGATATTCAGGATCTGGCGGACTATGTCGGAGACAGCTTGGCACTGGCGCAGGCGGCGGCCACGACCGACGCCGACGTGATCGTGTTCTGCGGCGTCCATTTTATGGCCGAGACCGCCAAGATTTTGAACCCGGACAAGCTCGTCCTGCTGCCGGACCTTGACGCCGGCTGCTCCCTTGCTGACCGCTGCCCTATCGACGAATACTCCGAATGGCTGAAACAGTACCCCGGCCACACGGTGATTAACTATATCAATTCGTCCGCCGCCGTCAAAGCTGTCTCAGACATCATTGTGACTTCGTCGAATGCCGCGGCGATCGTCAAACAATTACCGGTTGAGACACCCATCGTCTTCGGCCCGGACCGTCACCTCGGCAAATGGGTCGAGCAGCAGACCGGACGCGAGATGGTGCTGTGGCCCGGCTTCTGCATCGTACATGAGCAGTTCAGTGCCCGAAAGCTCGCGAAGATGCGTACCGAGTACCCGAATGCTCAGCTCATCGCCCACCCGGAGTGCGAAGAAGCCGTGCTGTCCCAGGCCAATTTCGTCGGCTCGACGCTCGCTCTCCTGAACTATGTGACGGTACAGACCGCGCAGAAACAGTTCATCGTCGCCACCGAAGTGGGCATCCTGCATCAGATGCAGAAAGCCCGCCCGGACGCCGAGTTTTTATGCTCCCCGCCAAACTCAGGCTGCGACTGTGCTTCCTGCCCTTACATGCGGCTAAATACCCTCGAAAAGCTGTATCTCTGTATGCGTGACAGCCAGCCCGAGATCACGATGCCGGAAGACATTCGCCTCCGCGCCCTGCGGCCCGTCCAGCGGATGCTGGACATGAGCAAGGGACTTTCGGCGGTTCAGCAGAAGGGGGATTGAAGAGACCTAACCCCGTCGCTCCGCGCCGACCCTTCCCTAAGAAGGAAGGGTTAAGAGTAAGTCAAGAGGGAGAAAAGAGCGCGTCCCAAATCTGCTCCTGACTCCTCACCCTTCCTTCTTAGGGAAGGGTCGGCGCGGAGCGACGGGGTTAGGTTCCGACATCTCCAACACACCATTATGACAACACAACAAATCCCTCTCCTCGGCGAAGCCCTTGAAACGCCGATTACCACTCTTCTCAAACCCCTCCTCGGGGCACATATGCCGACGGCGGGCGGGCATCACAAGGCAATTCTCGGCGGCACTGCGATTGGCTGCGAGACTGTGCAGATATTCACGGCCAGCCCGCGTCAGTGGCGGGCGCCGTCGATCTCCCCCGAGATGGCGGAAGTTTTTCGGAGGACACTCGCCGAAAGCGGCATCACCAAAACCGTCGCGCATGACTCCTATCTTATCAACCTCGCCGCTGAGCCGGGAAGCGAAGTGCTGACAAAGTCAAAGGCGGCGTTTCGAGCGGAAATCGAGCGGGCGGAATCTCTGGGGGTGAACTTTCTCGTCAGCCATCCGGGTGCCCATGGCGGGGCGGGCGAAGATGTCGGTATCGCGCGGCTGATTGAAAGCCTCGATGCTATCCATGCGGAGACGCCGGGGATGAAGGTGCGGACCGCATTGGAAACGACGGCGGGGCAGGGGACGTATCTCGGGGGACAGTTCGAGCAGCTGGCGCGGATCATCGGAGGAGTCAAGGAGCCGAAGCGGCTGGCGGTCTGCCTGGATACCTGCCATGTCTTCGCCGCCGGGTACGACATCCGCACGCCCGAAACTTATGCGAAAACCATGCATCTCTTCGATGAGATCATCGGCCTGGAGTGGCTGCAAGTGATCCATGCCAACGATTCCCAGAAAGCCTTCGGCAGCCATGCGGACCGCCATGCACACATCGGCGAGGGCGAAATCGGTCTGGAAGCCTTTCGCTGCCTGGTCAACGACCCGCGTTTGGCCGGTCTGCCGATCATCGTGGAGACGCCTGAGAGCGAGACGATGCACGAGGTCAATGTGCAGCGTCTGCGGGAGCTAATCGCTTAAATCGTCGGCATCCTCGACCGGCGTGACTTCCCACCAGTTGTGTCCCGACTTCACTTCCGCTTTGAGGGGAACGTCCAGTGGGTAAGCGTTCTGCATGGCTTTTCGGACCAGAACGGAGAGCGGCTTAACCTCGTCCTCAGGACATTCGAAGAGCAGCTCATCGTGGACTTGTAGTACCATGCGGGCACCGAGCTTGCTTTTCGTCAGGGCCGTGTCAACGTGCAGCATGGCGAGCTTGATAATATCCGCGCTGGTTCCCTGAACCGGCATATTGGCCGCTTCGCGCTCCGCCGTCTGGCGGAACTGGAAGACCCGTGAGTTGATGTCCGGGACGTACCGGCGGCGGCCCAAAAGCGTCTGAACGTAGCCCTTCTCGCGGGCACCCTCCAAAATACTTTCCAGATAGGCCCGGACACCGGGATACAAATCCAGATATGCTTTAATCAAGGCAGCGGCTCGCGGCTGGTCTATTCCCAGCTCAACCGCAACGCGGAACGCGCTGGCCCCATAGATCACGGCGAAGTTAATGGTCTTTGCCTGACGCCGCTGGTCATTGGTCACGGGCTGGTCATCGGGCACTTCGAAGATGCGCCGGGCGGTTTGCGCGTGGATGTCGGCATCGGTACGGAAAGCTTCGACTAAGGCGGGATCCTTGGTGATATGTGCGAACAAGCGCAGCTCGATCTGCGAATAATCTGCGGATACGAGGACGTGCCCCGGTGAGGCGATGAACGCCTTGCGGATTTCGCGGCCCACTTCCGTGCGGACAGGGATATTTTGCAGGTTCGGATTGCTCGACGACAGCCGCCCGGTACTGGCGATCGTCTGGCTCAGCGTCGTATGCACCTTCCCTGTCTCCGGGTTGATCAGTGCAGGCAGGGCATCGGCATAAGTGGATTTCAGCTTGGAAACTTCTCGCCACTGAACGACTTTGCGAGCGATCTCATGGCCTTTGGAAGCCAGGTCTTCCAGCACTTCCGCCCCGGTCGAGTAGCCGGTTTTTGTCTTCTTCCCGGCGGGCAGCTTCAGCTTGTCGAACAGCACTTCCTGCAGCTGCTTGGTCGAGCCGACGGAGAACTTCACCCCAGCAATTGCGAAAATATCAGTTTCCAGCGCGGTGACCTGCGAACTTAGAGAGAGGCTGACTTTGCCCAGCAGGGCGGCGTCTAAAGTTACCCCGTACCGCTCCATGCAGGCGATCACGGGGGACAGCGGCAGCTCGATGTCGGACAATATCGCGGAAAGGCCGTCGCGCTCCAGCCTGGGAGTCAGCGCAATCTCCAGGGCTTGAATTGCGCAAGCTTCGTCCATGATGTTTGCCAGCGGATCTTCGGGGTCGGCGATCAGCTCCATACCCGCACTGTCGGCAGCCAGATCTGCGAGTGGATACGAGGCCCGGCCAGCGTTGAGCAGGTAGGCCGCTAAAAGAGCATCAAACGTCACCCCCTGCAGCTCGGCGCCCAATCGCCCCAGCACACCCGAAGCAAATTTCAGGTCGTAGACAGATTTCGCGTGACCGGCATCGGCAAGCCAGGGGACCAGGGCATTGCCCCATTCTTTCCACTCAGCGTAATAGGCGGCATCTGGCAGGCCAAACGCCAGGCCCAGCAATTCGGCTCCCATGAGCGTAGTCTTTGCAGGCGTGATATGAAGCTGCAGCCCGACTGGAGCATCGGCTTCCGCAAGCCGCGCCAGGAGTGTCTCAAGCTGTGCGGACGTGCTGACGCTATGCCGGGCCTCCGAATCGCCCCGCGCTTCCGGTGCTGGGGCATCGTGCGTTTCAGAGCTGTCGGCGATTGTTTTGGCCCGCTGCTCCCGCTCCAGAATGGGGATGCGCTTCAGTAGCGTGCGGAACTCCAGCCGCTCGAACAGCTCTTTGACGGCATCGAAATCCGGGCCGATGGCCTGATAGTCGGATTTGATTTCGACCCACTCGGGCAGGGGCACATCGCGGACGATGGTGGCGAGACGTTTGCACTGCACGGCGGAGTCGGTATGCGTGATCAGCGCATTCTTAGTCTTATCAGGTAGCTCATCCACATGGAAGAGTATCTGTTCCAGCGTCCCGAAGTCTTTCAGCAGCTTGATCGCGCCTTTTTCGCCAATGCCGGGAACGCCGGTCAGGTTATCCGACGCATCGCCCTTGATGCCTTTGAGGTCGGGGATCTGCGCGGGGGAAATGCTGTAGCGAGACTGCACGGCGGCTTCGTCGTAAACTACGACATCAGTGACGCCTTTGACGGTGATCATGGCCTGCACCTTGCCCCGGCCTTCCAGCGGGCTGCCGTCGTCTACAAGCTGCAGGGCGTCGCCGTCGCCGGTGACAATCAGGACATCGTGGCCCCGCGCCTTGGCGATCTCGGCAAGTGTGCCGCAGACATCGTCGGCTTCGTAGCCGTCCACTTCCACGACGGGCACACGAAAGGCGCGGGCGGCATCTCGGGCCAATGACCGCTGAGGCTTGAGGTCATCCGGCATGCTCTTACGGGTGCCTTTGTAGGAGGCCAGCTCTTTGTGGCGAAATGTGGCAACGGGCGGATCGAACGCGGCGAAGATAGCGTCCGGCTTTTCGCGCTCCAAAATCGTCAGGAGCATCAGGATAAACGAGTAAACCGCATTGGTCGGCAGCCGGTCGGACGTCGAGAGGGCACGCATGGCGAAGAAGCCGCGATAGAGCAGGCTGTTGCCGTCCAAAATGACGAGTTTCGGCATGGGTTACTCAAACTCTTTCGGTTCGTATGCATCGTACAGTGCGCTGCCGGAGGAGGTGCCGATTCGGTTAGCCCCAGCATCCAGCATCTGCAGAGCGATCTCAACGGTCTTGATTCCACCAGAGGCTTTGATCCCCACGGCGCACGAGCCGACAGCGCGGCGGATGCGCCGGATATGCTCGGCGGTAGCCCCGCCGCCCGCCGTACCGGTGGAGGTCTTCACGAAGTCCGCCCCGGAGTCGCGGACCATGCGGCTGGCAACATCAATCTCGTCATCAGACAGAAAACAGGTCTCAATAATGACTTTCAGCAAAACCCGTCGCGAGTCGTCAGTCAGGCTTGATGACTGCGTGGCGGCGACCAGACCGCGCAGGTCTTCCATGACGGCATCGAACTCGCCGGACTTGAAGCGGGCCAAGTTCAGCACGGCATCGACTTCATGGGCACCGTTTGCGATGGCGTTTTTCGTCTCGTACACTTTGGACAGCCGGGTCGTCGCGCCGAACGGAAAGCCGACCACGGTGCAGACTTTGACATCAGAGCCTTCCAGCGCCTTGGCGGCGGCCCCGACCCAGCAGGGCAGAACGCAGACACTCGCAAAGTGCCGCTTCGCGCTTTCGTCGCACAGCCGCAGCGTTTCCTCCCGCGTCGCGGTCGGGCGCAGGAGGGTGTTGTCTATAGTTTTTGCGAACTGCTCTTTGGTGTACATAAGACTTTACTGTCAGCCCCGGTGAAAAATACTTGTATGAGGCCCACGTCGTTCTCCGTCACAGAATGTTAGGGTTGACACTTGGTCAACAAGCTCAGGATGGTCACTTTGTCGGAGCAGACCACTTAATTCTGCTGCGAATTCTGGCACCTCTTCTCTTAACCCTTCCTTCTTAGGGAAGGGTCGGCGCGGAGCGACAGGGTTAGGTTCCTCGCGTCGCCGCTTTCCACGAATGCACCAGCGCGTCCAATTTCCCCATCTGCTCCGGATCCCCGCTGGTCTCATGCAGAAAGTCCACCAACGCACTGCCGATCACCGCACCGTCGGCGTTTTGGATGACTTGTGTCACGTGGGCGGGCTGGGAGACGCCGAAGCCGACGCAGATGGGTTTATCGGTGGCGGAGCGGATCCGGGCCAGGAGGGCCTGAAGCTCGGGCGGCAGCTCCGTGCGGGTGCCGGTGACGCCGGTGCGGGAGACGCAGTAGACGAAGCCGGTGGTGTTCTGGGCGATCAGCGCGATCCGCTCCGGGGTGGAGGTCGGGGCGACCAGGAAGATGGTCGCCAGATCGTGCTTCTCGGCGGCGGCTTTCCAGGGGACGGCCTCTTCCGGCGGGAGGTCGGTCAGGATCGCGCCGTCAGCTCCGGCTTCGGCGAAGATGTGGGCGAAGCGGTCCAGGCCGTACTTTAAAGCCAGGTTGTAGGAAGTCATCAGGACGATGGGCACGCTGGTAAGCGTACGAATATCCCGGACCATCTGAAGCACGGTGTCAGGGGTCACGCCGGCGTCCAATGCCCGCTGGGAGGACGCCTGGATGCTCGGGCCGTCGGCCAGGGGGTCGGAGTAGGGAATGCCCAGCTCGACAATATCCGCGCCGGCGGCGGCCAGGGCGGCGGCCAGGGCGGGGGTGCCCTCAATCGACGGATCCCCTGCCGTGATGAATGTCACCAGGGCTCCTTCTCGGGCAGCTTTAAGGCGGGCGAATGTCGCATCTAAACGATGAGGCATGATTTACAGCAGCCCCAGACGTGCGGCGACGGCGTCCACATCCTTGTCGCCGCGTCCCGAGAGGCAGATGATGATGGTCTGCTCGGGAGACATCTTCGGGGCCAGCTTGCGGACATAGGCGAACGCATGGGAGGTCTCCAGAGCCGGGATGATGCCCTCGGTGCGAGCAGTCCACTGGAAGGCATCCAGAGCTTCATTGTCAGTGATCGAAACGTACTCAGCGCGGCCACTGTCTTTGAAGTGTGCGTGCTCGGGGCCGACGCCGGGGTAATCCAGCCCTGCGGAGATGCTGTGGGTGGCAAGGACCTGACCGTAATCGTCCTGAATGACGTAGGAGGCGGAGCCGTGCAGGACGCCTTTGCTGCCCATGGTGAGTGTCGCGGAATGCCGCCCGGTCTCAACGCCGTCTCCGGCGGCTTCGACCCCGATCAGCTTGACGGACTCATCATGCACGAAGGGGTAGAAAATGCCCATGGCATTCGACCCGCCGCCGACACAAGCAACCACGGCATCGGGGAGGCCGCCGGTCTCTTCCAAATGCTGCTGGCGAGCTTCGATGCCGATGACTTTCTGGAAATCGCGGACCATTGTGGGGTAGGGGTGCGGCCCGGCGACGGTGCCGATGATGTAATGCGTGTCGGCGACATTGGTCACCCAGTCCCGCATGGCTTCGTTGAGGGCATCTTTGAGCGTCTTTGTCCCCGAAGAAACAGGCCGAACGGTCGCCCCGAGCAGCTTCATCCGAACGACGTTCAAAGCCTGCCGCTTGACATCCTCTTCGCCCATGTAGACGATACACTCATAGCCGAACAGGGCACAGGCCGTGGCCGTCGCTACCCCGTGCTGCCCCGCGCCGGTCTCGGCGATAATGCGCGGCTTGTTCATGCGCTTCGCCAGCAGTATCTGACCCAGGGCATTATTGATCTTATGCGCCCCGGTGTGGGCCAGGTCTTCTCGCTTAAGATAGATCTTCGCCCCGCCCAGCTCCTCAGTCATTTTCTCGGCATAAAAGAGCGGCGTGGGCCGTCCGACATAGTTTTTGGCGTAGTAGTCGAATTCGGTCTGGAACGCCGGGTCAGCCCGTGCCAGAGCGTAAGCCGCCGTCAGCTCATCGAGGGCTGGAATGATCGTCTCCGGGACGAACCGTCCGCCAAACTCCCCGCCAAACCGCCCCTGGGCGTCGGCGACGTATTTGTTCACGTCCTTTTCAGAGTTCGTTTTCGCAAATTCGTGTGCCGCGTTTTCTGCGTTGGTTTCCGCCATGAGAGTCGCCATAAGGTCAACCATCCTTCTAAATCTTGGGTGTATTGTAGCACTGCGAAGGGGGCGGTTGTCAACGGGGGATGCGAAGGAGCGATGAGTGTATTGAGTAGTCATCAAGGCATCGATGAAAGGTGGGGTGGTGCAGAGTGGCTATCGTCAGAAGTTTCAACCGGCATTAAAATGCCGGTCTACCCGGAGAAAGTGTCTCCGACACTGAGAACTACGGTAAGACAGCAGATCGGACAAGAGCCAGAGGACAGGGGGGCAGACAAGAGGGCGGGGGCAAGCCCCGCCCCTACGGGTGTAAAGGGAATTATCTCAGTCACAGAGTGACT
>JANXNV010000241.1 GCA_025353925.1 Armatimonadota bacterium | reverse complement strand
GCCGGAGCCTCGCGAACGCGACGCCCGTTCCGGAGAGAACGATGCATCTTCTCGATCCGGCGGCGACGGCACGTACGCCTCGCAGCGCGTGACGGATGCCCGGGAAAACCGCCAATCGCGTGGGGATTGGGGCGATCTTCGGACCTGGATCTACATCGGTATGATGTGCGTCGGCTTTCTGCTGGTGACTGCCGCCGTGTACTTTCTGCCGTTTGGGCGGCACAATCAGAACGACGGCGAATCTCCTACTCCTTCAATTCGCGTCTATTAGCCGACTGCGCTGCCTTCCCCGGCATGAGCACTGCACCCATACGGCTGGCTTCGGCTTCGACGACGATTTTGACCTGGTTCGGTGCATTTCCCTCTTCATCAAATACCATCAGCGTGTTTTTTCCAGGCAGCAGCCAGGACTCGGGCAGATACAAGCCGTCGACCGGAGACTTCTCCGGGTAGCGGCCTAAATTGTGCCCATTTAGCCAAGCCGTGCCACGAGACATCCCCAGCATTGAGGCCCGCAGGACGGGATGGGGGCCTGATTCGCCGGGCGGCGTGGCGGCAAATGTGGTGCGGTAGAATCCCGGCACGCCGAGACCCTTGGGGAAGTAGTCGGCTTTCCAGGAAGTCGGTGCCACGACGCCCCCGCGCATTTTCCAGCCGGTGATCGTCTGTCCATCGGGAATCCCGGCGTCGAACCGAACGTATCCGATGCTGCCGCCGCCCGCCGTGTTCTGCACCGCGACTGCCAGAACGTTCGGGCCTTTCTCATTCCATGCACTGTCGAGGGAAACGTCCACCTGTGCATTGATACCAACACTGGGGGCAACAAGCTTGCCGTTCAGGTAGACAGCACCGTTGTCATCGATGCTGTTGAAATGGAGGCGGCGATGGGGTCCCGGCCATTGTTTGAGCGTCGTGCGGTACCAGACCCAGCCCAAGCGCCCGCCGAAGACATCCGTCCCCATATCCGCATCATGCCAATCCGCTCCGCTTGAGTCAAGCTCAGTCGCGGCAAACTTTGCCGCGTCGCCGGGTGCGGCATCGTCGGCCTGCCAGCGGAATTTCATCGTGTCATCCGAGGCTCCGGCGGGTTCGCTCAAAGTCACGCTGCCGGAGATACCTTTGGCGTCGATGGTATCCAGAGGGCCATAATAATCGTAAAGCTTCAGGCGGCCATAGTGCGCTGTAAGGAACGCTAACGTGTTCGCTCCCTTTTGCAGCGTGACTAATAGGCGGCGCGGGGCCGTACTTTGGGGCTGAGGGTTGGCGTCGCTGCTGACGACACGAGAGCCATTGACGAAACACGTCACCCAGTCGCCGCTGCTGCCCAGGTTTAGCTGATAAGCGCGGCTGTCCGGTACAGTCACCTTCGTGCGATACCAGGCGAACGCGCTGTTGTTGCCGTCTGCGCCCATCGCCAGCGGCTGGGCACTCTTTTTCCAAAAGGCGTCGTTGAGGTTTGGCTGTGCTTCGGGCGGCGTCGGCGCATTCGCGGCGATTTGCCAGGTGCTGAGTGGGGGTGGTACCGCTTTTGCTATAGCTGTTTGAATGCTGCGTCGTGCCAGAGGCACAGGAGTATCCGACCCGTAGACCAGCAAAGGCCGGGACTGCGCGTGTAAGGTAAGCCCGCGCTGCTCAGTCGCCAAACGAAGAGTGCCTCTGACATCGGTGACTTCACCGATATAATCCGGGCCGCAGGCAATGACACTGCCACCCTGCAGGAACCAGGTCCGATCCGCCATATCCAAACTCATGGTAAGGATGCGAACACGCCGCGTCCCGACCCGGAATACGCTGCTGGTCGGAGTCGACACCGGGAATTTCGTTCGCAGTGTAATCACGTTTCTCTTGGTGCTGACCGACAGTGCTTTTGTTCCTCCGAGCGGCTGCTGCAGGATGACGGCATTTTTAGCTTCGAAGCGCATTTCCATCGGCTCGCCTGGCGTACCGTAGGCAACCAAGGTAGTCGTCTGTCCCTGGGTGGCTATTCCTAGCAGGCGTGTGGCGGCAAGTCTGATATTGACACCCGGAATCAATGGATATCCGGTGACAAACGGCAGTATCTCGTGCGGTGCCAGAGTAATCGGTCCGGCTGAGGGGAAAAGGGATTTACCGTCGTCGGCGCGGATCTGTGTCGTGGCTGGGGCTTCCCCTGGATTATCCAGGAAGAGGATTTGTCCAGCCGGACCTTTGCGGTTCGTGATCTGAACAACCGGATTCGTTGCCGTAAACCCCTGCCCCCCGCTTGCTGCCAAGGAGTTTTCAATCACTGCAGGGAAACTGGTCGCAAAAGTAGCGGCACGCTTCATCCGGTAGTAAACATCGCGCAGGTCACCGGTCTGCCCAATCGGCGCACAAAAGTCATAGGAAGCCCCCTGCTCGCTGGAGTTCCAGGCGTCAAAGTTGGTGCCTCCGGCGAGCGTGTAGTGGGAATAGCCAGAGCCGCCGTAAGCGATGACCTTCCAGGTCGCCCGCTCCAGCCGCGCGGCACGGTCCGGCGGCGAGCCATACAGCCCGTACCATCCCGTCCAGAACTCGCAGCTGAACCATGGACTGGTGCGCTGCGAAGTGTCAAAGGGAACATCCCCCGCCGGATCGTCACTGTGGTTCAGGCCACTGAAAAACAGCGGAACCTGCAGGCCCATGGCGAGCATCTTGTTATGGAACCAGCGGTAGTACGGGGTAGGCAGATCCGTGCCGCCGCCGGTCTTGTTTTCATTTTCCATTTGCACCAGGATCACGGACCCGCCGTGATTGATCTGGTTAGCGGCGATGATCGGTACCAGCTTGTCGAAATACGGGGTGACGGCTTGGTAGAACGGCGTATTCTCCTGCATAGGCAGCAGGCCCGGCTTAAAGCGCAGCCAGAGCGGCAGACCACCCGTGTCCCATTCCGAGTTCACATACGGCCCCATGCGGACAATGACGTAGAGACCTAAAGAATGAGCCAGCTTCAAGTAGGCATCAAAGTCTTTGTCGCCTTTAAAGTCGAATTTACCCTCGACCGGCTCATGGTAGCTCCAAAAGCAATAAGTTTGAAGCGAGTTGTAGCCCGCTCGTTTGATGCGCAGCATCCGGTCGCGCCACATCGCCCGCGGCGTTCGGCTGTAGTGCAGCTCACCAGCGGCGATAAATGTCCGCTTGCCGTGAATCAGAAACCCTCGGCCATCGAAATTGATGTAAGGCTTTGCGGCAGCCATGGGGGGAAAAATGCTGTCATTCTGATTCGGCCAGCCAAAGGCATGAGATCGAGCCGGAAAAGAAAGAAGAGTGAAGAGAACGGCGGCGAGAAAAATCTGCCGGGGGAAGTTCATAATGGCCATTATTGCTTATTATATCAAAGGGGGAGTGGGGTGTCAAGGGCGTGCGTGAGAGCATACCCTTGACATTCATATCAGTGGCTGTAATCGAGGTCTGGGGTCCATTGGTAATCACTGTGGTAAGCTTGACGCTTGGCGACCGTGCCATCGGGCATGATAACTTTGCGGTTGAAGCTGCCGATGAAGTGCCGCTCGCCCAGGCGGCGATGCGAGCTGATTAGCCGGACCTTGCGGCCTGGGATACCCTTGCCGAACAGCGAGACAATGGCGTGGCTGCGATTCGTTTTGTAAGAAATGTAGAGCGGGGCCGTGGTGTTGTTTTGCAGACGGAAGTCTTTTTGTCCGTGGTAGATCGTCGAGTCGCGGCCGGGATCCACATATGGTACGGTGCGGACATGCTGATGACGCTCAATAATCATCAAGTCCGCCAGCATGGCAGCGTTGAAGATGGTGGTGGCGACCTGACACATTCCGCCGCCGCTTTGAACCTCGATGTGGCCGTCGACAAAGACATGACCTTTGCCGTTAAAACCGTGAGCAGGGTCGCGCGGGCCGACGGTCTTGTCCACGGAAAATATCCCGCCGGGCGGTACAATGGTTCCGTTGATGATCGAAATCGCTCGCCGAACCGTATCCGTCCGGCCCTCGTCGCCGGGATTGAAGCGGGTGACGAAGTAGCCGACCCGAGCATCGATCCCCCGAAGAGAAGCCGTCGTGATGTGAGCAGGCTTGACCTTCATGGGCAAGATGATGTGCAGCATTCCCGGATCCGCTTCCAGCGTCTTCTGGATCAGATCGACTGCGGCATCGACGTTGAGTACTCCCCCGTCGTAACCGGGAACAATGATCGCGGGGACTTCGCTCATGCCGTCGTCACTGGCGGTATCGCTGGCGACGAAAGGATGCGCCTCTTTCGGTGCGCGTCGGATATAGGGAGCGATCCGGTTGAGGTAGCCGCGCAGGGTTGCCCGGTTGACGGCGAATTTGAATGTCCCTGCCGGGCTGGCATCGGAGCCGCCGGGTGCATAGCTGACGCCGACCTGCTTGCGGGAGGGGTGCCAGGTTTGACGTCCATCACCGAGTCTTAGTTTCTGGGCCAGCCGCCCCGCCGCCTGAGGTGCAGCGGCTGCCGGATGCGGGGGCGTGTTTTCTTGTGCGAATACGCTTGGAGTCGTGCCGAGAAGCACACATGAGATGAGAAGGCATCGAGTAGGGCGATGCATAGAGTTGAATTCCTTCCGTGTTTCGTTCAAGAGGCACTGCTGCATTGAATTGTTTTGGGACTTGCGGCTATTTTACCTGATAGCGAGAGAATAAATGAAGAAGATTGAAGCAATAATTCGGCCATTGCAGCTTGAGGCGGTCAAAACCGCTCTGGCGGAAGCGGGCGTCACCGGAATGACGGCAAGCGACGTGCGTGGCTCTGGGCGGGCAGGCGGGCAGCGAGCGGACTCGTTTCGCGGGGAACAGTATGTCATCCATCTGCCGCCGAAAATCAAGCTTGAGCTGACGGTGCGCGATGAAGATGTCGACGCGGTGATCGCTGTGATATTAGAGCAGGCCCGGACTGGTGAGGAAGGTGACGGCAAGATATTTGTTCTGCCTGCCGCCGAAGCGAGGCGTATTCGGACCGGGGAGACCGGAGATAGGGTGCTTTAGCCAGTTGTTTCACGGCGCATTCGGTACAGGCATCCGCACAGCCTGGATCGCCTGTTTGACATCCTGATAAAGTGCTTTTCCGGCTACACTGGTCGCAGTTCGCAGGTCTGGAGACTGGCGAGTGTGGTAGTAAACGTAGATGCGTACTTCCGGTGCGTCAACGGGAAGATTCGTGTCCAGCCGTGCGCCCTGTGGCAAGGCATTGACCGGGGAAGCCTGCTTCAGATCCGCAAAAATGCGCCGGGTGACCAGGGGAGTCAAGCTGGCGGTCCGCCGGGGACCATGCCGACCAGTATGCGGCAAGTAAACCGCCGCCAGCTTGCCATTGGAACCTAGGTATACTCGGTAGCCGGGAATGTCAAAGCTGCCGGAGTTGACGATATAAACATAATCGGTGGGTGCCGGGGTGCGGTGATGCGTGGTTCTAGCGGATGCGGATGCAGTAAGCAGCAGAGCGATGCAGATGAAAAACAGAAGCATAATGAGATCCTCTTGGCAACTATACCCTCGCCTGCGACCAGTTCACACCCGACGATTTGGCTTCGAGCACTGGCCCTAACACAGTATCGGAAAATAGTGTGGGAAACTTAAGGGTGCCCGTGGAATAATCCCGGCGTGGCACTTCAACTTCAACGACAGCCGACTGAGACCTCCGGCGGCATTATGGGCTTTTTCGCGAAAGCCGCCCAGCAGACCGATATTGCGATGGCGATGGCACTGATCGGCATGGTCGCCATGCTGATTCTGCCGCTGCCGGAAGCACTACTCGATCTGGGGCTGGTCCTTAATCTCACCGGGGCTGTGCTGATACTTTTAACCGCACTTTACACGACGGAACCTCTCCAATTCTCAGTATTTCCTGCCCTGCTTCTCGTCACGACACTGTTTCGGTTGGCACTGGAAGTGTCGGCGATGAAGCTGATCATCGGCACCGGCAGTGCGGGTCATGTCATCGCGACTTTTGGGCAGGTGGTCATCGGCGGAAACTATGTGGTCGGCATCATCGTTTTTCTTCTGCTGGTGGTCGTGCAGTTCGTCGTCATCACCAGCGGTGCGGGGCGCGTGGCCGAGGTCGCAGCCCGCTTCACGCTCGATGCAATGCCGGGCAAGCAGATGGCGATCGATGCAGACCTGAACGCCGGAGTCATCAACCAGGACCAGGCACGGGCACGGCGAAAAGCGGTTGGACAAGAAGCGGATTTTTACGGAGCCATGGACGGTGCCAACAAGTTTGTCCGGGGTGATGCGATTGCGGCGATCGTCATCATTGTTCTCAATATTCTCGGCGGCTTCGCGATGGGCTTGAGCAAAGGGCAGGACGTCGTTAAAGTCCTGCAGACTTACACACTGCTGACAGTCGGCGAGGGGCTTGTGGCACAGATCCCCGCGCTGCTGATCTCAACCGCCGCAGGCCTGATGGTCACACGGGCCGCCTCGGATACGGCTATGGGCGGGGACATCGCCCGCCAGCTTTTCCAGTCCCCGCGTCCGCTCTTTATCGCCGCCGGGCTTGTTTGCATGTTTATCCCCTTCGGGTTCCCCCTGCCGCAAACGGTGCTTGTCGCCGGTGTCCTGGCAGGGATCGGCGTCATTCTGGTCAAAACGCAGAAGCAGGCAACCGCGACGGAGACCGCAGAGGCGGCAACCATTGCCTCTCGCCCCGCCCCGCTGGCGACCCCGGAAAGTGTGCTGCCGCTGCTGCATGTGGACGTTCTCGAGCTGAACTTCGGCTATGGTCTGCTCTCTCTGGTCGATCAGGCGGCGGGGGGTGACCTTCTGGACCGGATCACGGTTATCCGCAAGAAAACAGCACTGGAGCTGGGCCTTGTCATCCCCACCGTACGAATTCGGGACGACCTGCACCTCAAAGCCAACGATTACGCGATCAAGCTCAAAGGCGCAACCCTCGCCACCGGCATGGTCCACCCGAACTCGATTATGCTGATCGATCCCGGCTCCGTCATCGATCCGATCACGGACGGTATCCCCGCGAAAGAACCGGCGTTCGGCGTCCCCGCTCAGTGGGTCAGCCGGAACCACCGGGACCGGGCGGAGATGGCGGGATACACCGTCGTCGATCCTTCTTCGGTGATCTCGACGCATCTGGCGGAGGTCATCAAAGGCCACGCGGCGGAGATCATCACGCGTCAGGATACGCAGGCTTTGATCGAGCATGTCAAGCTGGCGAACTCGGCGGTCGTAGAAGAGCTAATTCCTAATCTGATGACGGTGGGCGAAGTGCAGAAAGTCCTGCAGCATCTGCTGCGGGAGCGCATCTCGATCCGGGACCTGGTGACCATTTTAGAAACCCTGGCTGACCACGCGGGCCGTTCCAAAGACATGGACCTGCTGGGCGAATGGGTGAGAGCGGCACTGGCACGCTCCATCTGCCGGCAGTATGTCGATGACGGCAGCGGAGCCTTGCAAACCCTGACCCTGGATCCGACTTTGGAGCAGATGCTGCTGGAATCGGTGACACCCGGCCTGCCGAACCTCACCTTGGAGCCGTCGGCGGCCCGGCAGTTCATTCAGAATCTCGGGGCACAGATGGAGCGCATGATCGCTCTGGGCTATCAGCAGCCGGTCCTTCTGTGCATGTCCGCCCTGCGGCTGCCGCTGCGCCGCTTGACCGAGCGTTCACTGCCCAATCTGGTCATTTTGTCGTACAACGAAATCGTCCCCAATACGGAAGTCCGCGCGGTCGGCGCGGTCGCAGGAGAGTAACTAATTATGAGCAATATCACCATGATGCCCGTCGCCAATGAGCGTTTGGAGCGGACCGGTCAGTTCCAGATGCGGACGACAACGGTCACAGGCCGCACCGTGACCGACTGCCTCCTGCAGGCGAAAGAAGAGCTGGGGGCCGATGCCATCATTGTCAGTCGCAAGACGTACAAAAAAGGCGCCCTCTTCGGCAAATTCGGCGGCCGCGAGATCGTGGAGATGACATTCGGGACCTATCTGCCCCCGTCCCACCCACTGGTGACGCCGCCGCTGCGGTTCGGCGGCGGGGCGAAAGCCGGAGAAAGAGAGATCGACCGAACAGAAGCAAAAAATGAGCGTATCGAGGAGCTGGAAACGCAGATCGCCAGTTTGACGGAGAGTGTACAAAGCCTCGCAGAGAAGCCTAAAATGCGGCGGGCAGCCGGACCAGCCTTCGTTCCCGCCGCTCTCGTTGCCGAACCGGCGGAGTCCGGCCAGCAGGCCCTGGCCCGCCTGGTGTCACAGGTCACGCCGAAGGCCGAAAGTACACGCGCACGCCGCAGAGACAAAGAGGTCGCCGCCTCAGCTGCCCCGGTCGTTGAAGCAGGTTACCCGGGTCTGATGCAGCAGCTGCTGGATGCCGACGTTGCGGCACCGCTCGCCCGTCAGCTCATTGCCGAGATGCCGGCAGGGCTGGCCGCCGCCGATTCGGTGACGTATCTTCGCACGACATTATCCCAGCGTCTTCGACTGGCGAATGGCTTCGAGTCGACCCCACCGCTGGGTAAGATGCGCCTGATGGCCTTTGTCGGTACCACAGGAGTAGGCAAGACGACGACCATCGCGAAGCTGACAGCCCGGTTTGCGCTTCTCGAGCGGCGTAAAGTCGGGGTCATCACGCTCGATACGCACCGGGTCGGCGCCGCCGAACAGCTGCAAAAGTATGGCGAGATTTTGCGGGTTCCGGTCAAAGTCGCGCATGATAAGCTGGCACTGATTCAGCACCTGGAAGCGTTCGCCGCCGAGGGCATGGAGATGGTCCTGCTGGACACGGCGGGCCGTTCGCCCAACGAAATGATCCCGCTGGGGGAAACTGCGCATCTGTTCGACGGAGTAGGGGCGGTGCAGAAATATCTGACCATCCCCGCCATGCTCGGCCAGCGGGATATGGACAATATCGTGACTAAGTTTCAGCAGATCTTCACGCCTGACGCCCTCATCCTAACCAAGCTCGACGAAGCCTCCGACCACACGTGCTTTGGGCGCCTCTTGACACTGCAAGCGAAATTCGGCCTCCCTCTTGCATATGTCACGACCGGACAGCGTGTTCCCGACGACATCGTGCTGCCGGATGCCCACGCCATCGCTGCTCGGATTTTAGCTGCGCCGCTTATGTGAGGTATCTCTCCACTGCCTTGGAGAGAAGCGAACCCGCATTTCGCATGGCTTGGTCCGTCGGCAACCCTTCCGAAATCGCAATCGCTGCACTTAGGCCCAGGGCGTCTACGGCTTCCCGATCCACATTTCCCGCGAATGCGACCACCGGAACGCTGCCGAATTGTCGGCAGCGTTTCAGCACGCCGCTGATGGTTTTACCCTGCTGCGTCTGAGCATCGATGCGGCCTTCCCCCGTGAAGACGAGAATCGCGCCTTGAAGCTTTTCACTGAACCGCGCGGCGTCCAAAATCAAGTCAATACCGCTGTGGAGCGTGGCATCGAGGACCGCTATCAGTCCCCCGCCCAGTCCGCCTGCCGCGCCCGCACCGGGGAGAGTGGCGACATCTTTCCCCAGGTCTCTCTTCAGCAGGGCCGCGTAATGCGCCAGCCCGGCGTCTAGTTCCGCCACGATGGTGGGCGTCGCACCTTTCTGCGGGCCGTAGACTGCTGCGGCTCCGTCCGGCCCGCAAAGGGGATTTGTCACATCCGAAGCAATGAGTGTTTTGAGGCGGCGAAGTGACTGCATTGTGCCACCAGCATCGATACGCGCGATACGCTTTAGATCGCGGCCAGTTATCCCCGTCGGGAGCAGCTTACCCAGGTCGTCATAAAATGTGACACCCAGGGCTTGCAGGGCACCCGCCCCGCCGTCATTGGTCGCACTCCCACCGAGGCCGATGATAAGATTTTTTGCACCCACCTGCGCGGCATGCAGGATAAGCTCACCCACGCCGAACGTCGTCGTTTGGCGCGGATCGCGCTTGGCGTCGGGCACAAGCAGCAGCCCGGCAGCGGAAGCCATTTCGACTACCGCGGTTTGGTCCGGCCCGCCGAGAACGCCCCACATCGCCTCGACGGGTTCACCGAGCGGCCCGCTGACGGAGACGCGATGTAATGTTCCCTGCGTCGCAGTGACAAGGGCCGATACCGTGCCCTCGCCGCCGTCCGCCAGCGGCAGCAGGACCAGTTCGGCATGGGGATAGACGCGGCGAATACCCGCAGCAATTGCCTCCGCCGCCTCCGAAGCTGTCAGGCTGCCTTTGAAGGAATCTGGAGCGATAATGATTTTCATAACTGAGCCAAAAAAACAGCCGCCCCTGAGGGACGGCTGTTTTCGGTTAAGCGGGAGACCAGGCTCGAACTGGCGACATTCTCGTTGGCAACGAGACATTCTACCACTGAATTACTCCCGCAAGGAAATGGCTGAACAAGGAGAGTATAGCTTGTAGTCGCTCGATTTGTCAAGGGATCCCCGAAAATTTCATTCGCCGGTGAGAGCTTTGGGCAATCGGTGCAGGATTCCCTCGACAAGATGATGCTCTGCCACCTTGCTGGAAGTCCAGAGCAAGAAGGGCGAGATGACGGTTCCACCGGTTAGGGAAAGTGTGGGAGCGACTGGGTGGACAAGTGTGCTGTATCCCCAGACAACGCCCGTGAACAGGCTTGCCAGGAGACTGATGCCGATTGGGAAAAGGAACAGAAACCAGAGGGCGGGCCGAAAATTATCGCGGCGTCCGGCAATGATGAGAGCCGTCAGAAATACGAGCAGTACCACGATCACCCGAAATGCCCACGGGAGATGCGGCAGGAGATTTTTGGTCAGGTCCAAATACGCGTCTGGGAGCGCGAGCAGTGTGTTCAGCACGAACGCAATCGGAGCACCGTAGCCGCGGGAAGGAATTAGTCTGCCCACCTCCCATTTTTCGATGGTATTAAGAGCGAACTGAGACTCACCTTCCAATTGGTGCTGAGTGGCCCGAACATCTTTCGTGTGCTTGTCGAGGGCACTCTGTTGTCGCCACCAGTCCTCCGGATCTCCGTCGAGAGGCCTGTCTCGCAGTGACAGAGAGAGCTTCTGATTATCCAGTGAAATCAGCTCATCCGTCATCGGTTTAGTGCGAAGTCTCTCCTTCCGATCCAAATTACCTAAGGCGACTTGAGCATTGAAGGGTGCCTCCCACTGGCCGAAGACCAGGCTGTGCGGCTGGGTCAGCCGCCCAAAAAAATGACCGGCGGCGAAACTCGGGCGCATATGGTTGAGACCGTCAGTCATCGTCTCATTGAGGGCCTGGATTTTCTCCTGTCTCTCGCCACTTTTCATCTGGGCGACCTCGAGCACTCTATCCACAGATTTCCCCGTCACAGTGATGATGAGTAGGAGGATCGCGAACTTGCACAATATCTGCTTCTTGGATAACTTAGGGAGTGTGACTGGTTCCGGTTCAGGCGGATCGGTGGTCGTTTCAGTGATTTCTTCGTCGGGGGTGGGCATTGGTAGATTCCCCTTAATCGAGTTTGTCAGCAAAAGTGCCTTCCATCGGATTCGAACCGACACTGTATGCGGCCTAAACGCATTCTCTCTACCAATTGGAGTAGGAAGGCTTTGGATTTCGCTCTGACCGTAGTATATCCAAGTCTGTAGGCCCGTGTCAACTGCGCGTGGGAAGGAATTCCGCTTTGCCGTGAGGAACAGGTACCGATAGTCCTGTTTGCTCTCAGGGCCGCACTTCTCGAAAGGTTCATTATTCATGCCGAACTTTCGCCCGTTTCTCTGTCTGCACCTGGCCTGTGCGCTGTTGTTTCCAACGTCCACTTCACCTGTTCACGCTGCCGCGTCGCCCGTTCGTCAGCGGATGCTTTTGGATGCTGATTGGCGTTTTCAGTATGTAAGTGTGCCGGTGCTTGCTCATACGGTTGCGATCAATTCCTGGGCATGGCGATTCGGCACTGACGGCGTATTCCAGCCGACGACTTCCGGGCCGGATGTCTTTGGCGGCAAAGTAGGTACGGCGGAATACAAGACGACGCTGCCGGCCCTGGCGTCGTCGAATCGCATGCTTCGTTTTCAGTCTGTTGACGATAACGCGACTGTATTTCTCAATGGCAAGCAGCTTTTGCATCACGAAGGCTGGAACGAAGCGTTCGATGTACCTCTTGACTCGGCCTGGAAGACTGCGGGGCCGAATGAGCTGACGGTGCAGGTGGAGAATACCGCCGGAGCGGGCGGTGTCAAT
>JANXNV010000200.1 GCA_025353925.1 Armatimonadota bacterium | reverse complement strand
GGAGTATCGACATCGTACCAGGGTTCGATTTCCTGCACCCGCAGTCCCGCCCGCTCGGCATTTTCCTCTGTCTGCTTCAGTGCAGTTGGGCCGCTCCAAAGTACGCCGTTAAACAGGATAGGTTGAGGAGCCGACACGCCGATTAAGTAAAACCCGCCGTCGTCGGCAGGTCCCAGTACGACTTCCGCTTTGCCGCTTTGGAGTATTTCCAGTGCCGCTTGGTAAGCTGCAGGCGGGAGAGTGGGACTGTCCGTCCCGACCATCGCCAGCGGCGCGAATCCTTGTGCGACGGCCTCAGCAAAAGCCGCATGCATCCGCTCCCCGAGGTCCGTCCCCTGCTGGCGGATCCACCCCACGCCCCCTCCGATAATCGATTCGATGATTGCCTGGCCCCCTGCGGGAGAGTAGGCGACAAAGACTTGCGGCCCGACCAGTTTCGCGGCGGCCACGGTATCAGCGAGAAAGCTCGCAGCCAGTGCGGCGATCTCTACTTCGCCATAAGCCCCGGCAAGGCGCGTCTTGACCGTGCCGGGCACGGGGGCTTTTGCCATAACGATGATCGCGGGGCGTCCACTCACGCAGTCGCCCCGCCGCAGGAGGAGCCTGACCCGGCGGTGCAGCCGAGGCAGTGCTCCCCGGTCACGATCCGGCGGGCCGAAAGCTGGTCGTAGTCGAAGTCGCGGATGTGGCGCGGGCCGCCCTCCCAGACGGGCAGATCCAGCATCTGGTTAAAATCACAGTCGGAAAGCGTGCCGTCGTAGCCGACGGAAATCAGCGAGCGGCACATAACACTTGCGGCGGCGGCGGGGTTGAAAGCACCCGCCAGCTTGCGCAGGTACCGGTCGTAGTTGCCTGTCCGCTCCAAAAAGTGCTTGAAGCGGGCAATCGGCATGTTGGTGATGGTATAGAGGTGATTGAAAACGATGCCGTGCCGCTTTTCCAGCTCCCGCCGGTACTCGCCCTCGATGTCGGCCTGCGCGGGCGGCAGGAACGCCCCGGTCGGGTTGTAGACAAGGTTCAGGACAAGACCGGAATCCGGCTGACCGTAGCCCAAAGCGTTCAAACGGTGCAGCCCGGCAATGCTCTGCTCAAACACGCCGCCGCCGCGCTGGGCATCCGTCCTGTCGGCGAGATAATAGGGCAGCGAAGCCACTACTTCGACCCGGTTCTCCGCCAGAAAATCGGCCAAAGTCTCCTGACCGGGAACGAACAGGATGGTCAGATTGCAGCGGTCAATAACATGACGCCCCAGCGCACGGGCCTCTATGACGAGGGTTCGGAACGAAGGATTCAGCTCCGGTGCGCCGCCCGTGATGTCCAAAGTTTCCAGCTGTTCATTCCGCCGCAGGACTTCGATGATCGTCTCGGCGGTTTCGCGCGTCATTTCTTCCGTCCGGTTCGGACCGGCTTCGACATGGCAGTGCCCGCAGGCTTGGTTGCACTTCTTGCCGACATTGATCTGCAATGTATCGATTCGCATAGCCCGCAGCGGGAACTGCCCGCTTCGGCTCAGCGCCGCATCGAACACCGTACTCTGCGCCATGATAAGACTCACCGTCATACATACTCTGCTCTCTAACTTACACAGTGCTTTACATACTTACGCTGCTTTACATACTTACTTTGTCGATGGAATTCAATGCCTGCAGCCCGTGGATCAAAGTCGCCCCACCGCGTATGCTCGAGGCCACATGGATCGCTTCCGTGATCTGCTCGATATTAGACCCGGCTTCCAGGCAGGACTGCGCGAAGGAGTCGATGCAGTAAGGACAGGGAATGGCATGAGCCACGGCCAGACCGATCAGTGCCTTCTCTCGCTTGGTTAATGCCCCCTCTTCCAGGGTCGCCTGGTAATAGGCAAAAAACTTTTCCGTCAGGTCCGGTCGGGCGCGTCCGATCTCCGCAAATCGCCCTAAATCTTCGTCGTTGTAATAGTCTGCCACGGTAATACCCCTTCTCTCTGTACCCATCTGTGAACGTCTTCAGCGCGGATGCTCCAGCGTCAATGCATAATACCCTTGAATATCCGAGTCCAATGTTTCTGCGCCTAACAGGCCAGTGACAGCATGGCGGATGAGGAAGCGTGGGAGCACGCAAGTGAGGAAACGGGCCACAGCGGGGAAACGGAAAAAGAGGCGGGCGATCTTCTGCAGACGCTGCAGGTTGGGCCGGATCGCACTCGACAGGTCTTTCGTCTCCACGACTCGAAACCCGGCTGTCTGCGCGGCTTTCTCAAAGACATCGATTTCCCAGAACCGCTCCACAGCCATCGAACGCTCCACCAGCCGTGCCGCCACTTTCGTCACTTCCTCCCGGCACTCGAAGTGAGGACGTCGAAATCCGTCGGTGATCACGACCCGCCCGCCGGGTCGCAGCACGCGATGGGCTTCCGCCAGGACGAGCGGGAGGCTGCGGGCATGGCACAGACATTCAATGGCAACCACCAGATCAAAACAGCCGTCGGGATAGGGCAGTGCGTGGTAGTCCCCGACATGGAACGTCAGGTTTTTCTGATGACGGGCTTTATGCCGGGCAATGCCGACATGCGCCGGGGTCAGGTCCAAGCCGCTGAAGCGATCCTGCGGATTTTCCCGGGCCAGGGCGAGGCTGTTGAAACCCTTGCCGCTGCCGACTTCCAGCACTTGCATGGTGCCCTTCCCCGCCGCACGCACAGTGTCCAATTGGTCCTGTACGAGGCGCGGCTGCTCCCCGAAGCCTTTCGGATCGTATTGGCCGTCGTAATTGAGTGCCAGATGCACGGCCCCGGCGGGCGAGTGCAGCAGGTTATAGACCCAGGCGCAGCGGGTGTAGTATTTCTGAATCGCACCTGGCCCGACATCCTGTGCAAGAAATTCGTTTACATTGAACAGTGTGCCAACCTGTCCCAAATACCCTTGAAGCTCCCTATTTTTCATGCCGCCACCTCTCCAAACAAATTGTGAACGTGTTCACTAATTCTATTCTACCATGGATTGTGAAAAATATCACGAAGTCAGCAATTATTTTTTAATCTATGTGGGGTATCTTATAGGCAGATTGCTGCCACGGAGGGCATGAATTCCGCAGGGAGGCTAACTCTTGTTGAATCGGCCATTGTTGATCTGGGCGGCGGCATTTGCCGCGGGTATTGGATTGGGGGCGTTTGGCGGGCTGCCGCAGACCGCTTTATTCGGTTTTGCCGCGCTAGGCGTTTGTGCGCTCGCCTTCGGGCGCAGGCCGAGTGTTTTCTTAGCGGGCCTGGTGCTGCTGGGTCTCGGTGCCGGGGGATTACGCCTGGCGGCGTTTCAAACTCGGCCTCTCTCGGATGTCTCCCATCACGCTGACACGCCTCTGCCGGTGACGCTCACCGGGACCATCGTAAGCGACCCGGAAGTGCGGCGCGGCGGGCGATTGACCTTCTTCCTGCGGGCGGAGACACTAACCATGCGCGGTCAGACTTCTGCCGTGACCGGCGACGTCTCGGTTGGCCTCGGACCGGAGGCCGCCTCGGGGCAGCCGTTCGATTACGGCGACCGGGTGCGGCTGGTCGGTCGGCTGGAGACGCCGATTGGGGCAACTAATCCGGGAGCGTTTTCCTGGCAGGGTTTTCTAGCCCGGCGCGGCGTCTATTGCCAGCTGCGCGTGAACCGGCCCGCCTCAGCCGAAAAGCTGGGGGCGAGCCGCCTCAACCCCTTCGTTCATCTGGCCTGGGCCGTACGCCGCCGCATGCTCGCCGCCCTGAATGCTGCGCTTCCACCCGTATCGGCGGCAGTGCTGGGCGGCATCCTGATCGGCCACCGAACGGACCTACCGCCTGACCTCATGGCCGACTTTATTCACACCGGCACCGTGCATATTCTGGCCTCCGCCGGGCTGCATGTCGGGATCGCTGCGTTTTGGCTGGAGTGGCTCTGCCGCAGACTGACTCTGCCCCGCAAAGGGGGCGCGGCTCTTTGTATCGCCGCCCTCTGGCTCTACGCGCTGATGGCGGGTGGGCGGCCCTCCGTGACCCGGGCGGTGCTGATGGCGACGCTCTATTTTGGGGCGCTGCTGTTCGAGCGGGAACCCGATTTGCCGACGGCGATCGGCGCGGCGGCCTTAACGATCCTCCTGCTCCAACCGACGGCTTTGCTGGAGCCGGGATTCCAGATGTCGTTCGTGACCATTCTGACCCTGGTGCTGACCATGCCGGTTTGGGACAGCTTCTGGCGGCCCCGAATCACGGCACATTTTCAGTCACCCTTTCTCCGCAGAGCCGCACTCCGAATGGTTGAGCTGATCGGCCTTTCTCTGCTCGCCCAGATCGGCGCGATGCCACTGGTCGCCGCCGAGTATAATCAGATTTCCCTGACCGGCTGGCTGGCGAACATCTTGGTGGTCCCAGCTTTGTTCGTGCTCATTCCCCTCGGCTTCGCCGGATCGCTGCTGTGGAGCCTGTGGCATGGCGGCGGTGCGCTGCTGCTTTCGATTGGCGGCTGGGGCATTGCCGGGGTGATCAAAATCGTCCGCGGCTTCGGCGAATCGCCCTGGGCCTACCGCGCGATCCAGACCCCGCCTTTCCCGCTTCTTCTCGGCTTCTACGCCGTCCTTTACGGAGTCACCCATGCCCTTTCCCAACATCCTGCGCCAAAACCCGCGCCGCTTTCTGCCACTACTGATACTCACGCCCTTGCTCTGGTGGGGAGCGGCCCATTCCCTCCACCCTGACCCGGAGCGCGGCAGGCTGCGGGTGTGCGTTCTCGATGTCGGCCAGGGGGACTGCATCGTGGTGGAAACGCCGTCAGGCCGGACGATGGTGATCGATGGGGGTGGAGTCAATGACGAGACGCGTCCATCGGACGGCGCGGATGTTGGGAGTCGCGTGGTCGCGCCGTACCTGTATGCCCGGGGAATCAACCGCGTCGATGTTCTCGTACTGACTCACCCGCACGGCGACCATGTCGGCGGCCTGCTCTCCGTGCTGCGCGAAGAACCGATTGGGACTGTCCTGGACGGGACTGTCCTGCCCTATCCGACTCCAGCGTATCAAGCGTTTCTAGCTGGCGTGAAGAGCCGTCATCTCTCCTACAAGCACGTCTTCCGGGGAATGCATTTGGACCTGGGCGACGGCGTGACCGCCGATGTCCTGAACCCGCCTGCTTCCGGTACTCCTTACGGAGAGAACCCTGACAACAGCACGGTCAACAACTATTCGGTCGTGCTGCGGCTGACTTATGGCCGCACCCATTTCCTGCTCATGGGCGACGCCGAAGCCGCCGCCGAGCAGGTGCTGCTGAACTCCAGCTCAGACTTGACCGCCGATGTCCTAAAAACCGGGCACCACGGGGCTGCCAACGCCTCCGGGGAGGCACTGCTCGCCCGCGTTCACCCCCGCTATGCCGCGATCTCCTGCGGTCGGCATAACCATTTCGGCCACCCGGCCCCCGCGACGCTGGCCCGTTTGACAACCCATGGCATCCAAACGTTTCGGACGGACCAAAACGGCGCAGTGACGTTCCTGAGCGACGGTCAAACGGTGGAAGCCACGCCCTTTATCTCTAGTGTTCCGTTGGCCGCCGGCTTGCGATAGTTACCAACCACACGTCTCAAAAGTACCAACACGGGCATCTTTTATCCATCAAAGCACCAAAAGCCTTGACAAATCCCCCACACGCATGCCATCATAACCACGAATACCACTGGTCACCTTCCGCGATGAAGCTGGAACCAGGACCCTCTGTCGGTTCTCTCTCGAGCATTCTCGGACGCCGCTTCCGCTTTATTTACGAAGGAGACCTACCGTATGTTTTCAACCTCGCCCCGGAGCCGCACCGGCTTCACCCTGATCGAGCTGCTTGTCGTGATCGCCATTATCGCGATTCTCGCGGCGATCCTTTTTCCCGTTTTTCAGAGCGTCCGTGAGAACGCACGCCGGGCCTCCTGTGCCAGCAATGAAAAGCAGATCGGAATCGGAGCGATGCAGTACATCTCAGATTTTGACGGCACCGAACCGATCTGCGTCTTTAACAAACCCAACGCTGCCGGTGCTCAAGTTCTCACAACCTGGTGCAATGAGATTCAGCCCTACATCAAAAGCTGGCGCGTCTTCCGCTGCCCGACCGAAGCCGCAGACCCATTTGGGATGTGGGGATCCAGTACTCTGGGGCCGGCTTCCAATGATGCCGAGGGAAACGCTGGGGCTGGCTGGTGGGCCTGGGGGCCGAGCTACGCGATGAACGTCGATTATCTTAATCCCAATCGCGGATGCGCCTCACCGATGGATTACTCGAAAGACTTCCCCCTGGATATCGCCGCGGGTCCGCCCGCACGGGAAAACGATATTCAGGCACCATCCCAAACCGTCTTCGCCGTCGACGCCCGTCCGCTTATGGCTGTCGGCGGTGCTTACCCGTTCATGGAGTGGACCGAAAGCCCGGCGGGAGTCACGGCCCCTGATGCCTGCACCGCTGGGGCCTGGGGGAAGGACAATGCGACCTATGACCTGGGCGGGTCGGCTGGCGCGAACGAGCCTGCTTTCCCGGTAGATCGCGTTTCCGTGCGGCATAACGGCGGGAGCAACGTTATATTCTGCGATGGTCACGTCAAATGGATGACACCAGGCTCCCTGGCAGTCGGCACGGATTGGAACGCGAATTCGACTCAGGGAAACGTCAACATCACAGATTTCTCCAAGTATCTGTGGTCGCTCAACAAGACACAAGGACACGATCTGTAATGACTACACTTAAGCCACAAGAAAAGAAGAAACTCTCCCTGCCAATTCCCCTGCTCGTCACCGCAGGGCTGATCATGATTGTCGGTCTGTGCATTCTGCTCGCGGGCAAAGTGCAAAGCCAGGATCCAACCCTGACCGCCGCTCCCGTTAGCGGAGTGACCGGGAAAATCTACACTGCCTCCCCCGAGAAACAAGCACGGCAGCGGGAGATGATGGAACAAAATAAAGCGACCCTCGAGTCGATGAAAGCCTCGCTGCATTAGATATGCCTTAGGCAGGACCGCCCGCCCCAATTTAGGACGGGCGGCCTGACCTTATCAAAACGCGCAATTCGAAACATAATAGACTCACCTTTGGTTGAGACGCTGATATATATTTTTCTCCCCTCCCCAACTTTTCACTCCCCTCCCATCGACCAAAAGTGTGAAAGGCATATACTTACCCGCTCGCGCGGCAAAATGGCTTGACATCGAGCCGCAGACTCGCTATACTTAGAGAGCTTCTGCCGTGTCATTCCTGCCGTTTGTGTAATCCCTGCCGTTCGTTGCTGTCCCTGAGACGGGTTATTCGAGAACCCGCCCAGTCTTTCTCGCGCAAAGAACTTACACCCAAAGGACACTCTCATGCAGACTTCCAAGATCGCGCTTCTTGCGCTCGGCCTCGGTCTCGCCGCGATGGCGATCCCGCAGGCCGCCTCCGCCGCCGGTTTCCAGACAAAAGTTCTGGACTCCTACCCCTCTGACAGCAGCCTGGTCAATCCGTGGGGCATCTCCGCGTCACCCAATGGGGCTTTCTGGGTCTCCAACAATGGAACCGGGACCTCCACCCTTTACTCCGTCAACCCGACGACCGATGCCACCGCGAAGCTCGGCCTGGTCGTCTCCATCCCCGGGAATGGCACCGTCACCGGCCAGGTCTTCAACGGCACCAGCGGCTTCGGCGGCGACGCATTCCTCTTCGTCAGCGAAGACGGCACGATCTCCGGCTGGCGCAGTGCCCTCGGCACGGCGGCGGAAACGCTGCAGGTCGGTTCCGCCTCTAATGTCTACAAAGGCTCAGCCTTTGCTTCTGTCGGCAGCAGCTCCTATCTGTATGCCGCGAACTTCAAAACCGGCGCGATCGATGTGCTCAAAGGCACCTTGGCCGCCCCAAATCTCAGTGGTACGTTCAGCGACCCGAACCTGGCGTCCGGGTACGCCCCGTTCAATATCCAAAATCTGGCCGGAAACTTGTTCGTGACCTATGCCCTTCAGGATGCCACGAAAAGCGGTGATGTGGCGGGTGCGGGCCACGGGTTCGTGGACGAGTTCGATGTCAGCGGAAACTATATGCGCCGGATCGCCAGTGGCGGCGGCCTAGATTCTCCTTGGGGACTTGCGCTTGCACCCTCCTCGCTGGGGTCATTCACGGGCGACCTGCTGGTCGGCAATTTCGGCGACGGGCGTATCAACGCCTTCAACATCTCCGGGTCCGGGGCACCGATCTCGGCGGGACAGCTTCCCGGCAACGGAGCCAGTCCGCTGACGATCGACGGCCTTTGGGCATTGACTCCCGGCAATGGCGGTGCGGCGGGCAGCACGCAGAAGCTCTATTACACGGCGGGGCCGAACGCCGAGACAGGCGGCGTTTTGGGTGTTCTGGTCCCTGTTCCCGAAGCTTCTTCCTTAATGACCTTCGGCCTGCTGCTGACCCTCGGCGGCATTATCGCCGCTCGGCGCACGAAAAAAGCATGATTTCAGCACTGCTGCGCCCTTCGATATGACAGGCTCCCCCGGCACTCAGGTGCCGGGGGAGCTTTTGTTTTGGAGGACACACCGGGTAAACTCAGGGGGAATAGGAGAGTGTCACCATGTTTGGAGTCGCGTTTTTTAAGGGGCAGCCTACGGATTATATCATCAAGTATGTCGGAGGCAAGCCGGTCAGCTCAGGAATGGGGTCGGCATTCTATTACCTGACACTCAACACGCAGGTCGCGGTGATTCCGACCAGCACACGCGATGCCAATTTCGTCTTCAATGAGCTGACCAACAATTTCCAGTCCGTGACTCTCCAGGGGCAATTCACTTACCGTATCGCCGATCCGGCACAGGCGGCGACCCAGCTCAACTTTGCCTGGGATACCCGCAGGCAGGTGTACGCCGCCAAAGACCCGGACAGCCTGCCTGCGCGGATCGCCAATATCATCCAGATGGAGACCCGGCGCGAGATCCAGCGGCGGACTCTGGAAGAGACACTGCGGCAGTCGCAGGAGATCGCCGCGGCGACCCTGGCCCATATCCGCGAGACCTCCCTGCTGGCTCCGGTCGGCGTGGAGCTGACCAACCTGTACTTCCTGAGCGCGAAGCCGACCCCGGAAGTCGCGAAGGCTTTGGAGGCCCAGTACCGAGAAACCCTGCTCCGGCAGGCCGACGAAGCCGTGTATGCCCGGCGCGGGGCGGCGGTCGCGGAAGAGCGCAAGATCAAGGAGAGTGAGCGGGCTACGGAGATCGCGCTGGAAGAGCAGCGCAAATCTTTGATCGCTCTCGAAGGAGACAACGCGCGGCTGGAAGCGGAAAACAAAGGCCAAGCGTTGGAAACACTCGCCGAGTTCGAGGCCCGCGCGGCGGAGAAGGCCCTGGCGGTCTATAAGGATATGGACCCGCGCAGCGTGCTTGCCATTGCCCTTAAGGAGATCGGGGAGAATGCCCGCAAGATCGGCAGCCTGAATATCACGACGGAGACCCTTGGGTCCCTGCTGAATACTCCCGTAAACAATCAAGCTTCTGCGCCAAACTCTGAGGAACGCTGATGGCCGGGTACGAAAAAGTCATTATCGTGACAAAGAAAACCGGGCTGGAAGAGCTGATCGAGCGCTTCAATACCCGCGAACAGGCCCGGTTCTATTTGGAGCATATGGGGGTTTCGTTCGCCGAGTACGAAGCCGCGCATGAGACATACCACCAGGCACTTGCCGCCGTCTCCGCCGCTCTGCCGCAGGGGACCCGTACCCAGTGGATCGAAAAAGGGTTTGTTCCGAATTTCACGTTCGGCGACGACGATTTCGTCATCACGATCGGCCCGGACGGCCTGGTCGTCAACACGGCGAAGTACCTGCGCGGACAGCCGCTGCTGGCAATCAACCCCGATCCGGCCCGCATGGACGGTGTCTTGATCCCCTTTCGCGCCGAAGAAGCCGCCGCCCACCTGCGCCCCGCCCTGCGCGGCGAGTTCCGCTGCAAACATGTCGCGATGGCCCAGGTCAGCCTGAACGACGGCCAGACGCTGAACGCGGTCAATGACCTCTTCGTCGGTCAGCGGACGCACCAATCCGCACGTTACCGGGTCGCCCTGGCCGGACAGATGGAAAACCAATCGTCGAGTGGCATCATCGTCTCGACCGGAGCCGGCTCGACCGGCTGGCTGCGCTCCGTGCTGACGGGAGCCTCGGGAATTGTCGAAGCCTTCGTTCCCGGCGAAGAGACCCACACCGTCCGTGACCGCTACGCCTTCGACTGGGAGTCGGATTACCTCTGCTACAGTGTCCGCGAGCCGTTCGTCAGCCGCGCCTCCGCCGCCGAGATGGTCTTCGGGCGGATCGAAGCGGGGGACGCACTGGAAGTGACTTCGCAGATGCCGCAGAACGGCGTCATCTTCAGCGATGGCATTGAGGACGATTATTTAGAGTTCAACAGCGGCAGCATCGCCTCAATCGGCCTGGCCGACCAGCGCGTCACGCTGATCGTGCGGCGGTGAGGGGTGCGCCTATCTTTTCCGATAAACTGACAAAAATCCGGTCGCAGTGGTTGGCATGCTGACGCACTTTCATCGCGTCTATTTTTCGAAGGAGGTCGGGAAGATGCCCGGTTTTGTGGTGGACGCCTTTTTGTGTCCGCCGCGTTGCGGCTTCCAGTTTTCCGAGATGATCCTTTTTGGGAATCGCCTCGACATTTCGCCTCTTAGGTAAGCTGCTCTTCTGAAAATCTGCCCCGTAATAAGATGCGAGAGCATCAGGGTCGGCAAAAAGCCAGGATTCGATCGCTTCTACCATCAATTGACACTGCGCTTCCTCGACGCCATCGGGCCGCTCCCACCCATCCGCCGCCCGCTCTCGCAGATGCCGCCAGCACTCGCCCGGATGCTGTACCGGGTCTTCCGAATCGACAAGCAGGACGTGGTAAGTCTCAGGGTCGCGTTTGAGTGTATGACAAAATTGGGCGTAAGCTGCGATGCGTTTCCCATGCAGGGTCAATTTCAGGCTGCTTCTCTGGGACTGTGCCGCTTGGTCAAGCTCTTCGAAGAAGGCTCGAAAAGCCCGGCGCATTTCGATGTCCTGGTTTTTACTGGAACCGCCTTCGATATGCAGCTGTATCACCATTACCAGCGCGTCCCCCCAAAACCACCTTTCAGCCAGACTTCTCCCAGCGAGTAGCCCTTTAGCCATTCCTGAAGCTCGTTGGCCTTGAGACGCTTCAAGGTGGTCCCCTCGGGTGTACGCTCGCTGACGACCACTGCCTCCGGCATACCGGTAAAGCTGGACACGAGCAGGTCGGAATGCGTCGTCACAATCAGCTGTGTCCGCTGCGAAGCCTCTTTCAGCATTTCTGCGAGACCCGAGATCAAATCGGGGTGCAGCCCGGCTTCCGGCTCTTCCAGGCAGATCAGAGGCGGCGGGGTAGGGTGATATAATATTGCCAGCAGGCATAAGTATCGCAGTGTTCCGTCTGAAAGCCGTGCGGCGGGGATAGGGCGGCGCTGCCCCCTCTCGTGCAGGAATGTCTGCACGGTTCCACCGGCGACGCGCACCGTAATATCTACTACATCCTCGTAGACAACTCTGAGCTTTTCGACAATCTTTCCCATGACTCCGAGATGCTGTAATTCGTTCAGAATAAGACTGAGATTGCGCCCGTCCTCTTCCAGAAAATCATTCGGCAAGTCCGGCTGCTGCGCCCGCCGCAAGGAGTTTGGGCCATCAAGGTTGAAACCACGATAGATTTTGATGGCGCGGTACGCCTCGGAGAGATAAGCGAGTGCGGGATAAGAGTCGGGGTCATTGCGCTGCGAGAGGATAGATAAATCAATCTTGATATTGGAGAGAGATTTGTTCTCCCGTTCGTCTGCGATGACAACCCCGCTTTCATCTAAGAAATGAAACTGCGTCGCAATTACTGGCTGACCGCGGCGATAGTTGTAGTAGTCGGTTTCGACAGGCAAATTCAATTTTCCGAAGAATTTGGAACCTTGAATAGTCTCGTCCACGATTTGGAAGTGCTGCCCTCTTGACACAAAAGAGACTGTATGTATAAGCTTTTCTAGTTCATTGGGATAGTCAATTACTACTTGGAGTTCCGCAGTAGGTGCTTCTCGACCGCCCTTAAAAAGCCACTCATCTACGCCGCCGCCCTGAATAATAGGCAGTGTGATATTGATGGGAGACGCCCGCAGCAACTCAATTGCCTGGATCAAATTCGACTTGCCGGACGCATTAGGGCCGATCACGATATTCAGCGGCTCAAGTTCGATTTGCATCCCCTGCGGGCCATACGACAGGAAGTTTTCGAGACGTAAAGAATGTATCAGCCGCTTGCCATCCATTGGTGTACCTCTGGCGCGTCGGAAAATGCTGCGCTCCGACTTTAGTTTACCCGCCCGTGCGTACATAACGTATGCACCTTAACCTGCCGATAATACCGGTATGGCCGACCGAATTTCCATTCTGCGCCCCACGGTGATCGTGCTTTTTCTCCTGCTCCTCACCGGGTCCGTTTTTCATGACGTTCTCAGTGCGGGCTTTGTCCGCTGGGATGACGGGCTGCACGTCTATGAAAATCCCCATCTGCATCCTGCGTCCACGGGTCATCTGGCCGCGCTCTGGAGCGGGCCGTATCGGCACCTGTATGTGCCGGTCAGCTACACGCTGTACTGGCTGCTGGCGCAAGCCGCGCATCTTGCGGTCCCGGTGCAGACCGCCGATGGGAACCTAGTGGATCTCAACCCGGGTATCTTCCATGCCGCCAACCTGCTGCTGCATATGGCGAACGTGCTCCTGGTCTTCGCACTGCTTCGCTGCCTGCTGGCGGCGAGAGCATCCGCCGGCAGCCTCTGCGTCACAGACTGGGCGGCAGGGGCGGGGGCTTTGCTGTTTGCGGTGCATCCGGTGCAGGTCGAATCGGTCGCCTGGATCTCGGAGATGCGCGGGCTGCTGGCAGGCACATTTTCGCTGCTCACACTGCTGTTTTACGTTCGCTCAGGCGAGGGTCACCGGAGGAAACTCTGGTACGCTGCCGCACTGCTGACATTTGTGCCGGCCCTGCTGGCAAAACCCTCCGCCATCACCGTGCCGCTGACCGCCGGGTTGATCGGCTGCCTGGTCCTTGGCCGCCCGCTGAAGGCGGTGCTGACAAGTCTTGTCCCCTGGGGACTGCTCTGCGTCGGGCTGCTCTGGATCACGCATGCCGCGCAGCCGGTGACGACTGCGATCGTGACACCGCTCTGGACACGGCCTTTTATCGCCGGGGATGCGCTGGCGTTCGCGCTGGGCAAGCTGATCTGGCCGGTGCATCTGGGGATCGACTATGGGCGCAGCCCGGTTTGGCTGATGACCCAAAGCTGGGCGTACTTTACGGTTCTGGTACCCCTAACACTAGGCGTTTTGGCCTGGCTGGGACGCTCCCGCTTTCCCGTTTTGACGGCCGCATTCGGCATTTTTACCGCCGCACTGCTGCCGACTTTGGGGCTGACGCCGTTTGTTTTCCAGATCTACTCGACCGTGGCGGACCGATACCAATATCTGGCTCTTCTCGGCCCGGCCCTTGCCCTGGCGTGGGGGCTGCAGGCGGTCTGGGTACGGGGGGAGGGGAGGGAGCGCTTGCGGCTGGCGGCGGGAAGTCTCTGCGGCGCGGTGCTCCTGCTTTGCGCTCTGAGCAGCAGCCTGCAAACGCTGTGCTGGCAAAGCAGTGCCGCGCTGTTTACCCAGGCGCTGACTGTCAACCCGCGAAGCTGGGGCGCGGCGAACAACCTGGCCGCCGTCCGGCTGGACCAAGGGCGTCCGCAAGAGGCGTTAGGTCCGCTGACAATTGCCCTGCGCGAGCGGCCCGAGTACGCGGAAGCCCATGCGAATCTTGGCGTTGCACTGATCAATCTTCGGCAGACGCCCCGGGCGGAAGCCGAGTTCCGGGCCGCGACGACCCTTGATCCGGCCCTGGGAAGCGGCTGGAACGGCCTGGGGGCCGCCCTGATGGCGGAAGGCCGCTCCGGGGAAGCTGCGGCGGCCTTCCGGCAGGCTCTGATGGTATCGCCCGGCTCCCGAGCGGCCCAGGCTAATCTGCGCCTGGCACTGGCCGCGCCAATGCCGAGTCCCGTGCCGCCACCGCGACGCGCACACTTTCCGCCCCATCCTCTGCAGTGACCCGGCGGACGTGCTTCGGGTCACGGATCGCGGCGGCAAAGTCTGCCAGGGCCGCCTGTACTGCCGTGCGGTAGACCGGCGTTGGGTCGCCCAGCGAACAATGCGCAGTCACCCGGCGCGAAACGAAAAAGTCCTGCCCATTTCCCCAGATCGTGCGGCCTGATGACCCGAAATCTTTGTCCGTTGGCGTCTCGACCGGCAGCAGGCTTGAAAGACCGGCCAAGCCTGCATCATCGACGACAGCGGTCAGGTCCAGCGACGTCGGTATCCACCCGTGCAGCGTCAGGTGCCCGCGCTCGAACGCGAAGTGGGCGGTCTGCTTTTCCAAAGCTCCAGGACGGTTGAACGCATGGTAAAATGACGCTTCGGTGCCGTTTGCATAGCTGACCAATGCCTGGACGCGATCCTCTTTGCGCGTGCCGTCGGCGCGTGTCCAGATCTTCCCAATGACGTCGACAGCAGGAGAGGCGGCGATTGCGCCGATGATGTCGAAGAAGTGAACGCCATGCTCCACGAAGATGCCGCCGGAGGCAGCGGGGTCCCAGAACCAGTGATCGTCTCCAAGGCCTTCGTCCGACGCATAGTTCTCGAAGCCGATATGGGTTAATCGGCCCAGCCAGCCCGAAGCGGCAATGGTCTGGACCGCTTGATACAGGGGATTATAGCGCATGACGAAGTTGACACCGGCGAACTTTCCCGATTTCTTTGCTGCCGTCAGGATCGCAGAGGCATCGACATTGGTAGTCGCCAGCGGCTTCTCGACAAAGACGTGCTTTCCCGCTTCCAGCGAGGCAATCGCCATCTCAGCGTGCTGATCGGGGGGAGTCACGATATGCACCGCCTCGATGGCCGGGTCGCGCAGCATCTCGCGCCAATCCGTGTAGGTGTCCGGGACGCCGCAGCGACGTGCGGCCCCCGCCAGCAGGGCAGGGTCACGTCCGGCAAACGCGACTACACGGCCAGCGTCGCCTTCATGGTACGCTTCGGTGCAGAAGGTGCCGAAGCCGCGCGGACCGATCAGGCCAATGGTCAGTGGAGTAGTTCGGAGGATGGTTGAAGTCACATCGGAGAGTGTACCCGAGTGGCGGGATATCCTAACGTGGCGGGTTCGCCGTGTCGGCTGTGCGGGTGAGTGCCTGGGTTGCTTTGAAGGCATCATCGCTGCCGGGTTCGATCTCGGCCACTCGCTGCCAGTAAGTTCGAGCCTGCTGCAGAGACCCGGTGCTACCCGCTCTCTGGGCCAAGTCCATGTAGTGGTGGCCTGCGTTTTGGCGGGCTTCCGTGCCGGAGACGCTGGTCGGGTCGGCTTGAAGAGCTTTCTCCCAGGCGTCGAACGCCTGCGCGGAGCTTCCGATCTGCCACCGGATATTTCCCAGGTTGTCCCAGGCGGCTGCGTTGCGGGAGTTCAGGCTGGCCGCCTTCTCCAGTGCAGTCTGCGCCCCGCTGAGATCATTCGCGTGCGCGGAGTCCAGGCCGAGTGCCGTATAAGCTTGCGACTGCCCGTCCCGTGCGGATTTGGCCTCTTCTGAGCCGACGGGGGCCGCAGCTTCCGCCAGCGCGTAATCTTTGGCGGCTTCCGGGTACTTACCCTGGTGCAAAGCATTCGTAGCCTTCTGCACGAACGTGCTGGACTCCGCCCGGTGGCTGTGGTTCTGGAGTGAGACGACAACGACGCGGACGCCCCACACGAGCAGGGCCATCAATGCCAGCAGGCCAATGATCGGCAGCACGAGAGTGAAGTACTTTTCGGCAGCCGCAGGCACCTGCCAAGCAGGCGGACGCGGGGTGGGTGCCGGTTCATGGGATACCGTGGTCATAAACGGAGGCGGAGTGACGACCGCTCCGGAGGCCGGTGCTGCAGCGGACGGCACGGAGGCCGGTGCGAACGGAGCCGGAGGCTTCGCGTAGCCCAGGCCGACAGGGGGAGGCGTGTAACCTGAAACCGCCTGCGGCTGGGGCATCGGGCCGGAGCCGGGCTGCCCTGGGGTCGGCAGAGAGGCTGGGATGCCGGAGATTTCCGAGGGGACGGTGCCTGTATCGAGTGTTCCGCCGGACCCGGCGGCAAATGTCAGCGGCGCAGGCCGAGCTGCCGGGGCGGAGGGCTGGGCTGGTACCGCCGGGGCGGTTGGCGCAGCGGTCAATGCAAATTTCTCGGCTCGCAGATCCGTCGCCATTGCGGCGGCGTTCTGGTAGCGCAGGTTGGGGTCCTTCGCCAGCGCACGCTGTAGTATCTGCTGCAGGGCGGCGGGAACGCCGACCGGCATGGTCGGCTGGACATTCATGATATTGTAGGTGATTGTAATGACGCTGTCACCTTGGAACGGCTTGCGGCCCGTCAGCATCTCGTACAGCGTGATGCCCATCGAAAACAGGTCCGTTCGGTGATCCACGGTATGCGAGGCTACCTGTTCCGGGGACATATAGGAGGGCGTTCCGAAGACCTGGCCGTGCGAAGTGATGCTCGGCTCGGCGGTGATCCGCGCGATCCCGAAGTCGGTGAGCTTGATGACGCCGCCGGGCAAAATATGGATATTGTCGGGTTTGACGTCGCGATGCACCACGCCGCGCGAATGGGCGTAAGCTAGAGCGTCACAGAGCTGCAGCGTGATCTCGACAGTCTCCTTCAGCGGCAGAGCACCCTGCATTTGGAGAATATCGCGCAGGCTCTGGCCTTCCAAGTATTCCATAACCAGAAAGTGCCGGTCGTTTTCCTGCCCGACATCGTGGATCGTGACGATGTTGCGGTGAGATAGCGTTCCTGCAGCTTTAGCTTCCCGGTAGAACCGCTCGATCCGCTCCCGCTTCTGCGCTCCGGCCAGATGCGGCGGAAGCTGCAGCTCCTTAACGGCAACGCGCCGGGCCATTGTCGGATCGATCGCTTCATAAACGATGTCGTTCGAGCGGGCAATTTCGCGCAGGATTCGGTACTTGCCGAGAATTGTGTTGGAAGATACGGCCACTGGTCAGTTTCCTTCATAAAGCGAGTCATGCATAAAGCAAGCTACTTGCGGCGTCCCCAGCGGGACGATTTTTCTTCCTTGCCGACCCCGGAGCTTGCTTCCTCCGCCGACCCGACGGGGGCAGTGTAGGGGGTCAATGCCCGCACGGACAGCACAAGGGCCGTGATGTTGTCGCGTCCGCCGCACTCATTGGCGGCATCCACCAGGGCGAGTGCCGCCGCCGAAGGGCTGTGGTTCTCCGCGATGGCCTCGATCTCCGGGGCTTCCAGGTGACCGGAGAGGCCGTCTGAGCAGAGTACCAGCGTATCGCCGACCTGCAGGGTCTGCGTGAACACATCCGGCTCGACGGCGGCGGAAGTTCCGATGGAGCGAGTGATGATATTGCGGAACGGCGAGACCTGTGCTTCCGCCAGGGTCATGGTCCCCAGACGGACCTGTTCGGCGACCCAGGAGTGGTCATCGGTGAGCTGGCTGATCTGGCGGCCACGCAGCAGGTACGCCCGACTGTCCCCGACCTGGGCTACCGTGAGACGGTCTTCGCATACGACCACGGCGGTCAAGGTCGTCCCCATTCCCTGCCGGTCAGGGACGGACTGTGCCGTCTCATAGATGACACTGTTCGCCTCGACCACCGCCGACCGCAGGCAGGCCTCCGTGTCCGCTGAAGGACTGTCGTAATAGCGCGCGATCACGGTCTTGAGTGCCAGCTCGCAGGCGATCTGCCCGGCGGAATGCCCCCCCATGCCGTCAGCAACCGCATAAAAGCAGCCTTTCGTCGCCAGGACGGAGGGGTTCTCCGGCTCGAAGAAGTCAAATTTATCTTCGTTGTTGTCCCGGACACGTCCCAGGTCGGTTTTCGCGCCCATCCGAAGGGCGGCGAGAACGCGCGGCATTCGACCGGCTTCGGCCCATCCTTCGCTTGTTTCCGGCAGTGTTTCCGGCATTGTTTCCGTCATGGCCTCTTGCATGGGAGATGCTTATCCTTCCGTCGGAACTTCCGATGCGGTTTCTTTGTGTGATTCTTCAAAGAATTCTTCAGTAGATTCTTCGGCAGAAACTGACTCGAATCGTAGGGTGCTTCCTCCGATCACGATCAAATCGCCGGAAGTCAGTGTCACCGGTTCATCAATGGTCAAACGCTGGCCGTTCAGGAGCGTGCCGTTCGTGCTGCCGACATCGACAAGGCGCACGGTGCCGTCGTCGGCGATTATCTGCGCATGGCTGCCGGAAACGTACGGGTCACCCTGAAGCACGACAGTGCTTTCCGGTCGCCGTCCGAAGGAGGTAATGCCGGGAGCCAGGAGAAATTCGCGCGGGGTTGTACCGTGCGGGGCACCCGCTTTGATCTCGATCAACCGAGGCTGGCCGTCGGAGCCGGGCGGGTCTACCTTCTCCGCCAGGAGTGCTCCCAGCGGCTCCGGGACATGCTGCGCCGGAAGAGCCTCTTCGGCCGTCGGCAGAACAAGGGTGGTGAGCACACTCCCAAACCGCAGCGTGTCGCCGTTCGTCACGGCTCGCGTAAGATGCGGGGACAGCGGCCGGTCGTTGATCTGCGTGCCGTTCGTACTGCTGAGGTCCTCGAGCAGTACCTGCCCGCTTTCGGTGACTTCCAGGCGTGCATGCTGACGGGAGATCGTTTTATCGTTCAGCAGCACCTCCGCCACTTCGCGCCCGACCAGATTGTTTCCTCGGCGCAGCAGATGAACCTGCCCGCTAGCTTCTTCCAACCGAGCAGACAAGGGCGCGGCGGCTCCTTCTTCGGTCCCTGCTTCTTGGCCGCTGCCGGACTGCTGCCTTAGCACGCCGCACTCCGGGCAAAAGCGGTCTTCCGGGGTCACATGGCCCTGCAATACCGGGCAAAGAGCTTCAGCTCCCATGGGACACCGGCTCACGGTCTCCGCTTCCGGAACCGCTGCCGAAGGAGTGCTGCCGGTACCGCTCATGGCCAAATGCTCGCCCCAGTTCTTCCGATCATAGTCGGTCCGCCGCTCCGGGGAAGTCAGGACTTCATGTGCTTCCTTGAGCTGCGCGAATATCTCGGCATCGTCGAGGTTATCCTGTGCCAGTCGGCGATAGGATTGCCGTATCTCTTCAAGGCTGCACCCGACCGGCACTTCTAAGATAGCGTAATAATTTTTCAACGAGTCCTGCCCTGATCCAGTGTGTAAATCGTTCCAATCAGCGTCTTTTCCACCGAGCCTCCGTCCTGGATTTCCTGTAGGGCCCGGGTGATCTGCTGCGCCTGGGCCAGCTTGCCCTGATCCAGCATCAGCGCCTTCGTGCGGTTGAGGTTCTGCATCACCTGTGCCCGGTCCATCTGCTGCGTCTTCAGACCGAGAATTGTCATGTCCAGAGCGCGGGCGGCCCGGGCCACCTCGATCTCGGACTGGACACGCGGTTCCATGCCGGTCCCGATTTGCCGCCGGTCCGACGTGAATTCCCAGACGACCTCGGCCGACAGCTTTTCCTGCCTGCCCGTCATCGCATCGTCATAAAGCAGCTCGGCTACCGCCAGGCGGTACACTCCTGTGGGCCGGGGGGTCATCTCCAGCTCCCAGAGCGACGACAGCCCCGTTCCGCGCTCGACATCGATCAGTGTCACCTCGGCACTGCGCTGCCCGAACACCGGCGACTGGCCCGGGACCTGACGTACGGCGACACCGCGTGCCAGCACCAGCCGCAGGTGCAGGTTTCTGGCCGTGACACGCATCAGCGCTTCCAGCTCCAAGCGAAAAATCTCCGGGAGCAGTTCGGGCCGCGCGATGTAGCTGTAGCTGCCCCCCGAGCGGCGGGCGATCCCGGCCAAAAGCTCCTCGTTGAAATCCGGGCCGATCCCAAGGCTTGTGACTCCGATCCCGCGCCCCTTCTGTTCGGCGACCTGACTCAGGATGGCCGCCGCATCGCTGACTCCGGCAGTCGCCATGCCTCCGGTCAGCAGAAGGACGCGGTTCAGCGTATGGGGAGTTTTAACCGAGCTGATCTGCGAACAGGCGGCCAGAAAGCCTTCGGAAAGGTTCGACTCACTGCTCGCCGTGATCCGGCTGATGGCTTCTTTGATCTGGAGTTTATTGACCACGCGCCGGGCCGGGACGACCACTTCCGCTCCCGCCCCGTCGAAGGTTACGACGCTCAGGAAGTCCTCCGGCTCGAGCAGGTCCACGACATAGGCGCAGGCTCGCCGGGTATAGTCCAGCCGCTCGCCGTCCATCGCCCCGGACCGATCCAGTGCCAGCGAAAGGTTCAGCGGCAGCCGCGCCCGGCCCACTGGTCCACCGACTGCGCGAATATTGAACAGAAAATGCTCTCGCGCCAGATCCCCCGCCCCGCCATAGGAATTCCCCGCCATCGCGCTCAGGGACAGCGTGCGCGGCACAGCTCCCCCCGCCGCCAGTGCCATCCGGGTCCGCTGCAGACCTTCCGCCACCGCCGCTGGGGGAGTCTCCGTATGAATCAAACTTGTTTTCTCAGAAACACCCATTCGTGCCTTCATTATAACACAAAAACAGGCCTGCTTGCCACTCTCGGGTCAGAGAAATCACATTTGCCTCATAAAAATAGTGCTTGACATTACAAACGTTCCGTGTTAAGATTAATTACCGCCGAAAGCCGGGCGTTTTTTGCTTGCGTTGATGGGAGAAAATCATGTCTCTTCGTCTTGCCGCTCCTTCGTCTTGCCGCTCCTTCGTCTTGCCGCTCCTTCGTCTTGCCGCTCCTTCGTCGCTTTAGCCTGTTGATCGGCTTTCTCCTGCTGACTGGGCCGACCCACGCCGGAACCTATGTCTGGACTTATTCTGACCCAGTAACCCACGTAGTTACATATAGCCCGACCTACAGCGGTGGCGTCGCGGCCGTCAACAACGGAACGACAATCACTTCCAAAAACTATGCCTACACCCCCCCTACCTATGGCGGGTACGCAGGCAGCGACAGTCAAAGCAGCCGCGCCCAAACGGTCACCTGTTCCGGTCAGATCACCGCCACCTTTACTTGGAAGCCCGACCCGGCCATGCCCTCTGATCTTCCTCCCGCCTCGGTAGTTGTGCAGCAGGACAGCACTCTGCGGACCTACCTGCAGTCGGGGACGACCTGTACCTGGGCGACCGGACTAGGACAATCCGGCAGTGGGGACGCCTCGGTAGCAGAGACGAAGTACCGCGTTCAGTCCGATCCAGGCCCTTCTTTTTCCCAGACGTGTTCCCCGAACCTGACGGTCAATACGCTGGCAGGTGGGGGAGGCGGAGGCGTTGTCACCTACAAAGCCATTGCGGTTCCTATTACCGTCCGCCTCAACGGCACGACCAAAGATGCCGCCGGGAACGACAATATTCTCATCGGACAGGGCTGCACGGCCTATATTCAGGCTGGGTCGCTTCCGAGCGGAACGGTGACGTTCTCAAATTTCGCTTGGACGCCGCAGGGGCCAGCAGTCTTCGACCACTTCCAAGTTGCGGTAGATAACACAACAGCACAAGTGGTTCCCGTCGCCAGCGGTGAATGGGCAAAACCAAACCCCCACTGGCTTTACTTGCAGGATAGTGGGGCGGGGGCATACGGAGTAGCTTGCACCGCGACCGTCAGCGTCAATGGGACTGCACTTGGCTCGGTGAACGGGCGACGTGATGTTCAAGTTTGGGTGCCGTATTACACATTTAAGCCTTTGACCGGGCCAGTTATCGTTGACAACCGCTTGGGATACCTTGAATTATATGCTGGTGGGCCACATGTTGGAAATCTCGGCAGCAATAACTGGTACCCCGCAGGTATCTCAAATGGTGGAAGGGTGGGAACACCAGCATTATTCAGAAAACCAGATTCTGGTTCATGGCAATTTATCCAGCTTATTCACCCTGGTAGATGGACGTATTACGTCAACCTTGTCGGTTCGTTCATTGAAGCCCCGCTGAATTACAACGGCTTAAAGATGTTGGACAACAAGCTTCCCTATCCGGCAGCTAGCAATTCACCCAGTACACCATGGCCCGCCGATAGCATAGATGGATCTTCCACAAGTCCAACGTATTGGATGGAAGATAGTCCAGGTACTGGTTTAAGTGACAGTAACTACAGATACCGAGCCGATGAAACGTTTGACGATTTCATGATGTACAAGCCGCCCAACAATGGAAATGGGGTCGATTGGGTTCCGCTCCATCTGTTTAATTGGAAATGGCAGGCGGATATCACCAAGTCGCAGGCTTTGTGGTCTTCGGGATGGACTCCCTCACTGCCAGGATATGTGACCAATATTTCGTCACAAAGATGTATTACACATCCTGATTGGCAGTATTTACTTACAAATACTGGAATGCACTTCTAGTTGCTGGACGCCGATCTATGATTGGGAAAGGAAAGTGAAATGAGAAATTACAAATATGTAGCGACCGCCTGTATTCTTGGCAGTGTGACCGTTATTTCGTATTGCCTGGCCCAGGCTGCCCAGAAAAATCGCCCCGCGCAGTTGCATCAGAATACTTCTCCTGTTCGATCCGATCATCCGGGACAATCTACACAAGTGAATGCCCGTATTCGGCCATACAATGCCGCACTTGCCGCACGAGACCAAAAGTATGAGACGTTATTGGAAAAAGGCGATAAAGTTTTAGCAGACAACCCGGAGGAGGCGGAAACCTATTTTCGTGATGCCACACTTGTTTATTCTTATCGAAACGACGCCTGGAAAGGGCTAGCCAAAGCACTGGATGCACAGGGCAAAACCTCACAGGCACTCTCAGCCTATCACGAAGCATTCGAGTCGCCAGCAGGACGTGGGGAATATTCGAACTTTCCGGGCGAAGTCGAGACGCTGGCACGCTACGGTATTCTGAGCGAAGCAGCAGGTCAGCATGAGGAAGCGGGACGGGCATTTACGAAGGCGCGGAGCCAACTAAACCCGCCGCCCATTATCCCGCTCGAAATGCATCCTGACCCTCAAAATCGTACCATGCCACAGCTTCCGGCACTTCTACAGGTAGTGCGAGGCGTTGCGCTGGAGCATCAGAATAAGAATGACGAGGCCATGACAGCATTCAAGCAAGCGGCAAGCCTCCAGCCTAATGACTCACGGGTCCAATACTATCTTGGTTACGGTTACCAGAAAACTGGCCAGTTTGCGGCTTCCAAAACCGCATTCGAGAATGCCGCTCGGTTGGATACGGACGGCAGCATCAAGGCAGCGGCGCAGGAAAAACTAGCCGCTGTCCAGAATCAGATGCGCTAACGCCCCGCCGCCCCATACAGCGTGTCAAACACTTTGGCCGGGTCATAGGGGAGATGCTGCGGGTCGATCCGGCCTCCACTCCAGGCACATTCGGCGGCGAGGACGAAGGCGACGAATTGGCGTTTCTCGTGAAGGAAGTTGGCTTCCGAGGAGTTGTACCCGGCCCAAGTGGTTTGCAGCAGGCCGCGCTGACCGCCGTCCGCCAAAGTCCGGCTGAAGTGGGCGATATTTTTCGGGTTGATCCAGGTCGCGCCGATGACCGGGCCGAACCCGGCTCTTTGCAGAAAGGCGGGGCTGGGATAGGGGCCGTCTGGGGTGTAGTGCCAGTCGGTGAGAACGATGTCTTTGGGCAGGCGGCGGCGCATCTCGGCGGCCTGCAGCGGGGTAGGGGCATTGGCGGCGTCCAGGGCTTCTCCGGGGCCGAGCAGCATGTCGCTCCAAAGGAGGGTGCGCACTCCGCGTGCTTTCAAGTGGTCGTGCAGGCGCGTGATATGGGTGACGAACGCCTCGGCGACAGTCGGGCAGGTGCCGAGGCTGCGGTAGGGGTAACGCCCACGCTGGGTCACTTCATCGCCGCCGATATGCAGCGAGTCGGAGTGGAACGTGTCCAGGACTTCGTCGTGCAGGCGAAAGAGGAAACGGTCTGTCTGCTGGTCGGCGACAAACGCGGCGTAAGGAGTCTGTGGGTCTTCGGCCATACGCAGGTTCGCCGGGTCAGTGAAGAGCCAGGGCATATGGCCGACCGAGTTGACCAGGGGCGTGACGGTCATCCCGTAGCGGCGGGCGAAGGCGATCTCCGTCTTCAGGTCCTTCTTGGACATGGCCCAGGGCGGCGCGGCTTTGCCGAGCGTGTCCCATTTCGCCTGCTCGCATTGCAGCACCAGGTTGTTCAGCTTGAGGCGGGCGAAAACGCGGCCGATCAGCTTTTCATGGAACGGCAAGGCGTGATTGCCGACGAACAGATGGGCACCGCGCCAGGGGAGTGCCGGGTAATCATCGATGTCCGCACCGGGCAGGTAGGTCCCGTATGCGTCTTTCGCAAACATCTGGCACAGGGTCTGCGCTCCGTAGAACGTTCCGTGAGGGTCATGGCCTGAAATCACCACTCCCGACGGTCTGGTACTCAAGCGATAGCCTTCCGGGTGCTCGATCGATGTGCTCTCTCCAAAAGTAATAACCGCGCCGGAGAGCTTTGCAGCGTCCGTTCTGACGATGGATAGAAGCGGCAGGCCAAAGTGCTCGTGCAGCTCGCTCTGCACGGAAAGGGCGGCCATCCGGTCGAGGGGACCCGCACCGGGCCGCAGAACCAGGCGCGTTTTGCCGTCGACCCGCAGCCGGGTCTGCGTCAGCCGAAGTGACTTCGGCTGCGGGATGATCAGCAGAGTTTCGGTGGGGGGCACTTGCTTTGTGGGCGCGGCGGGAGGCCGCTCGCAGGAACTGAGACAAACCAGCCCCAGGACCGCGGTCACGAGAGTAAACACGTTTGCCGATGACCGCATCAATAGTTCTTTTTTCTCATCTTAAGCGAAACGTCGGCCGCCGACACGGTGGTCGCGATGGGGTTGCCCGCGCCGTCCGCCTTGGAGCCGAGCCAGGCGGAAACGTGCATCCCGAGGCTGATGTCCGCCAGTGACGCTGCCTGACGCCGCACTTTGACCCGCGTCGCTCCGCTGACCGCGACCGTATGCGAAACGCCCGAGGCATTCTGAAGGGTTAGGGTGGACGATTGAACCTCGGTGACCAGGCCGGAGACAAATCCGCTTCTGGGGGCAGGGAGCTGGGCCTCGGAGACGCCGCTGACGGCGGAGACGAGCGAAAGCAGGCCGGAAGGCAGGCCGCGTGTGGTCAGGGTCACGACCGCACCGGGTTGGAACGCGGACGCCGGCACGGCTGCTTTCCCGGCGAAAAAGGCTGTTCGCGCCGAAACCAGCAGTGACAGCGGGGCAGCGTCCGTGCCGCTTTCCGGCTGGATCACCCAGACCTGCGGCGAGAGGCTCAGCAGCGTTCCCGTGAGCGGCCGCCCCCGATACTTTTCGAGAGCCATCGCCGAGTCGGGGTCGCAGAGCAGGCCGATCTGGACAGCCCCACCCGGCCCGATATGCCGCCGCAGGGTCGCGGTCTCTCCCGGTAGGAATTCGGCGGCCTGCACCAGCAGCCCGCGCCGGAGAAAGGCCGACGCCGGGCCGAACCCGAGCGTCTCCGCCCGCCCCTCTTCGCCCATAACTTGTATGGTGCGCGTCGTCACGGAAACAATTGTCACGGCGGCGTCCGGCACTGAGGGGTGGGCAAACGCCGATGCCGAGAGGCCGAACATCAGTACAAGCAGGCCAAAAAAACGAGTGCTGCGCGAGACCAATCCTTCAGTCATACTCTTTCCTCCTTGCGTCAATCGCTGACTTAGTATAACACTTGGCCCTATCCGTGTCAAGGCAGGAAACGTGTCAAGCAGGGCAATCGGAATACGCTGGTGAACAGCAGCTCCATCAAGCAGTTTCCGGCCGCTGACTCAAAGGAGATCCTCATGTAGAAGTCACCCTCCAGACTTGTCTCCGGCGAAGTCGCCGCCGTGTGTCTTGCGGCTGCCGTCGTCTTCGTCGTCCTCCAGTATACACAAGATCATAACGGCTTTCTTCCCGTCACGACCGACTACGCCGCGTTCCAGGCTGCCGTGCAGCCCTATATCGGCACGGATGCGTCGATCTTTGTCTCGCCGGGAAGGGGCCTGCCGTATGCGCTGAATCCCGCGATCAGCGGCCTGTCACTTTGGAACATCCCGGACCCGACCACGACGGTGCTGATGCGGGATGCCCGGCGTAATGCCGACGGCTCGTTTTATACCGCATTTCTCTCCGGCAGCGTGCAGCAGGACGTCGTCAATGTTCCGCTAGTGCTTTCGCTCGGGTCGGCGAATGTCGGGGTGGATAACAAAACTCATATTTCACTTAGCAGCTTCACCGGCTTTGCCTTGGAAACGCTTTCAGCGACCGGCACGGTCGAAACGCGGCATGACTACGGGATTTACGACGGGTGGCAGAGTTTCGCTGCGGGTGGCAGCAATGGGACATTGCACCGTGTGTTCTTGCGCTACGACGGAACACTGGCCCTGTGGAACCTTTCGCCCGACGGACAGTACCTCCGCGATTCGCGCCTGCTCGCTCCGCCGAAGAAGACCACGGTCGGCGCGGCGGTCGGCGGGGACGCTCTCACCCGTGTGCTTTGGTCAGGCGAGAGAAAAGAAGCTCTGCTATGGAGATCTCTTCTGCCGGGCGTCTGGTCTCCTCGCAGACCTGGGCAGCCCCCAACGGTCAGGTCGTGACCGCACTCGCGGTCGGGCCGAACAACCGGAAATACCTGCTGTGGAGCGGGACGGCGGGACGGGGTCAGGTTTGGACGATCACCGGGAGAGTCGTCACCCGCAAAACGCAGATTTCGCTCCCCGGTGCGGGGCAAGCCGCATCACTAGTCGTTGGCGCGGGAAGCGATCTGCGCGTTCTCTGGCGCGGCACCGATCTCACCGGGCGTCTGCAAACTCTGTCCGCCACCGGGGCGCAGGTTAGCGTCCAGGTGTTCCCGATGTATCATTCCCCCTGAGGTGGGGCGCGGGCGGCGAGGGCGCAGTCGGGCGGCCTAGACGCGCAGTGAGGCGAAGCTGAAGCTGGCGAAGCTGAAGCTGGCAAAGATGCCCGCGAGTACCAGCGGCGTCACCAGCCAGGAGACAGGCCAGGAATATTTGGCACGGAGATGCTTGCGGTAGAAAACCCACATTCCGTGGTGCATTCCACGGATCTTGCCGAACGGCTTCGAATGGACCCCGCCCAAAAGCAGTGCCGCGCGGAACCATTCCCTCAGTCATGCTCTTTTCTCGATGCAATCATTTAGGTCGTAGTATGACATCATGGCAGACAAGTGTGAAGGCAGGGGAGCAAAATCCTAACCGAGAAGCATCACTTTTCTGGTTGGGTAGAGGAAGGGCAAAAGGCATCAGATCGGGCTAATTGCGCAAAAGTTTTGGAGCACCCGGCCCTTTTATTACGCGTTTATCACGGGAAACATGATATTCCACAATTTTGAGAAACAAGCGCATCTGTATCCCGATATGAATAAGCCGTCGAGTCAACAGGCTATGGTTGTCAGCATAATAAAGATTGTAGAACTCACGTAAAGCTTCGTGCTGTAACCGGATTTCTTTGGTGCCACTTTGATTGATGGACTGGCTGCCGTGATGCATGACAACGGAATCCGGGAAGAAAAAAATTTTTTGCTTGTGTTGCCCCAGCATATAGCAGTAAGCCAGATCCACGAAGGCAAGAGAAAAGCGTTCATCAAGTAATCCGTAAGTTTCCCATACGCTGCGCCGGATAATAAAGGCGGTTGTCCCAATGCTTTGGACAGCCTGCACTTTGTCGTAATCAAAATTGGTATTGTAGTATTTATCGGTAATTGGATTACCCGGCCAAATTTTATGCAGGTTGAGTGCTTGAAATACCATTGGTAACAAGCTCGGAAAACTGCGGATACAATGCTGTGTCGAGCCGTCTGGATTAACCAATTTGGGGCCAGCTGCGGCGGCTTCAGAGTGGTTATCCATGAATGCGACAAGCCTGTCGAAGGCACCTGATTGCACTTCGACATCGCTATTGAGTAGCAGCCCATAGCGTCCCTTTGCAACGTTTAAACCTTTATTATTGGTTTTTGCATAGCGCAAATTTTGATCGTTCACGACGAGTACTACCTGTGGGAACTCGCTGCTGACCATAATCGCACTCATGTCTGGCGACCGGTCATCTATGACTATGACTTCAAATGTGATTTCATGCGTCTGCCTATAAATGGAACTAAGGCAGCTTCGCAGTAAATCCTGGGTGTTGTAACTCGCAACGATAATGGATAAGTCAATTTGGTTCATAAAATATTTGTGTCGATTTGCGTTTCGTTAGTACGTAGTATTCGTGCTGGAACACCGCCCATGATGGCATTAGTTCGAACTGATTTGGTCACGACGGCATTTGCGCCAATTACGGCATTATCGCCGATACTTAGAGTGCCAAGCACTTTCGCCCCAGAACCAATGGTCACGTTGTCTCCGAGCACCGGTCTCAATTCTGCATGATAGCCGATGTCAATTTCTTTTGCACCCAATGTCACCCCCTGAAAGATCACGGCATTCCGCCCAATCCGCTGCGCTCCGATCACAGTGCCAACTGTGTGCGGCAGGAACAAACCGCCCCCGATGTCGCAATTCAGTGCGATTTCTATCCCGAAGAGCAAGAAATTCAGGAGGGCGACCATTTTCGCCAGCGGTGCCAGTCTGCGGCGATTCAGGGCGTACGCGAGGCGAAAAAAAACGACCGGTGTGAAGCGTGGATGCAGCAATCGTGCTGCGATGCCTATTCCTGTTGGTTTGCGCTGCGGCGTCCCGTCGAAATAATACTGCCGTGCAAGATCGGCCAGCAGCATGTCCTTGAGTCTCATACAGCCCTCGTCTCCGTGTTCGGGATTGTCTTCATGGGATAGCGGCTGTAGAGGACATAAGCGAGTGCGAAAGAGGTGATGGGCCACCAAGGACTGTAATAGTTCGCCAGCATAATAAGAATCGCCATCAGGGCGAAGCCGGTTCCGAATTTTGCACCGTTTACGAGCCGAATGATGTATAAGCAAAAGCAAACCGTGAACACTATCCCACCTTCCAAGAGCAGGCCGCCCCAGAGCGATCCCAGTGATTCTACCACAAGTCCGGGTAGTCCTTCCGGCGTCATGTATTGTATCACATTTAGCTTGTTGTATTGATTAAAGCCGATACCCAATAATTGCGTTGTAAAAGGCTCGGCGGCGAATAGGCTGTAGCTGGAAAAACGGGCAAAAAATGACTCATCTAAATTCAGCACCTGAGGGTATATCACAAGGTTCGCCGCGTAAAATAGGACGAAGAACAACCACGTGAGCCGGTAACGAGACAAGAGACCGAACAACAATAACAGCGGGAGTGTCGCCAATAGGTTGTCAGAGGTGCAGAGGAGCATTCCGATGACCATCAGCAGCTTTATATGCTTTTGGCTGATACCGGAACGTCGCTCATATGAGCGAAGCAGGAAAAACGAGCCGATCAGCATTACGGCAACGTAGCTTGGCTCTTCCGTAAATCCGGTGACTCGGTTCAAACCGAAGCGGCTGCTCAGGCCGCGACCAATCTCAAACGGCGCAATGGTTGTGAACGGCAGAGACCATCCAAAAAATGTGGTGGAAAGGAATTGATAGATCATGTAAGCGACAGTCGCACCAATGCCCCAGGTGAGGTACCGCATTGTCCGCCGCTCATCATAATGCAGCAAGCGTAAATATGCAGTCGCCATCAATAGGGCTATGATAATCTTGAAGACGAAGATGAAAACTGAAAAGTCAAATCCGGTGCGTATATAGTATAGGACCCCAAAGCCCATGAGTACCAAAGTCGGCGTCCGAAAAAAACTCAAGTAACTTTCGCTGAACGTCTTGAAGTTGATTACGGCAAGTATCAAAATCGCTAGGTAAGAAGGGTATACACTCTGCTCACCAATAGAGAAGTGAAATGCCTTCATAGGCAGAAAGAACAAGCCGAGGAATAAAGCCGCAGGATAGAGGGGTAAGGTGAAATTGCCTGGCTTCCGCTCCTCAAAAACTATGGCCTGCTGCTGGCTTATCATGGCCGAAGCTCTTTTTGACGCAGGCGATAACCGCGGAGATAATAGCTTGTCAAAGCGACTTGATAAAGAAATATAGGTGGTTGTAAGAAATGTGGGACATGATCCAGCGCATTCAGGAACAGTATCATGCTTCTACCGACCCAGGGCTTGAGCAGTGCAAGCAAAAACTGTCGAAAGAGGCGGGAGTACCCGGAGAATGTTTCTGGCGCACGCTCAAACAGCGAAAAAGTCGAGATTGCGGCATATTCAGGGTGTTTTGCAAGAAGGATCGGAAGTGAAGTTTGGGCGTACTCAGTCATTCTCTGGCAAGCGCGGCTTAATGTCGTCTGATCATCCATATCATAAACATAAGCGTCCTTCCCAAACTTCAAAGGGACCCCGATCTTGGCTAGACGAATGCCCAAGTCTTCGTCCTCACAGCCATAAGCAGTGAAACTTTCATCAAAACCGCCCACCTGAATGAGAGCGCTACGGCAGATGGCGATAGAACCGGTTGCAAAGAAGCGCGGCGGCAAGTCACTCAATCTCCACTGTTTCATTTCGTCAGGTGTGCGTGCTCCCAAATACCGAGAGGCAAAGTATCGGGTAAATGCACTTTTTGCTTGAATGTAGGCCGGAACCGTTGTGTTGCCTCGTACGGAGATGACGCCTTCAGCCTGGGTATCTGTAGCGAAAAATTCCACGATGGCAGTAAGGCAATCTTCCGCCAGCGTCTGGTCCACATCAAGAAAGAACACAATGTCACCGGTTGCCTTCGCCAGGCCACGGTTACGTGTCACAGCCCTTCCAGCGTTTTGCACGTTTCGAATGTAATGTAGTGTGAGGAAAGCGGCATTCTCTTCCTGGAACTGCTCGAAAAACGTCTTGAGAGGAATAGGGGAAGCGTCGTCCACAACAATGATTTCCGTCAGTTCTTTCGGGTATGTCTGCGCAGCCAGCGAGGCAAGGCATTGTTGCAGAAGCCGCGGCTCTGCCATGCAGGGGATTACGAAGGAAACGGATTGGACTTGGTTATTCATCTCGGGTTTGTGAAGTGTTATTGAGAGAGTGTGTAACGGCTGACAGGCGCAAAACCATGCTTGCCACGCAGAAAGTCCGACAAAGCCGCCGAGACAGCTCTCACAAGAGCCGTCTCACTATGTCTGCGATATCGCACTAACACAAATAGGCGCCCGATGACGAAATAACACAGAAAAAAAAGCAGTGCAACTCGGTTTTTCTGGTGCTTCACCATGAAATATAATCGGTTGCGGGTGAGGTAATAGATGAGAAAAGGTGAGTCGCGCTGCCCGCCGCTGGAACTGCTTTCTTTATGATAAATCACGGAGTTTGGGACAAACCGCACGATGTTCCCTGCCCGAATGGCACGCGTCACGAAATCGGTGTCGTCATAGTACATGAAATAGGTCTCGTCCATCATTCCCACTTGACGGATGACCTGGCAGGAGATAAGCATCGCGCAGGTACTAGCCATTGTTGCGTCTTGAATTCCGTTACTGGCTGGCGAATCGGGTTTTCCGTAAAACCACTGGATATGCAGTCCACGCCAGTAGTCGAACCCGCCGATATTGTTATTCAGCAGCATACGGTTGTCGTGGAAATAGATTTTCGGGACCAATAAAGTGTTCGGCTCGGCTTGCCGCAGCAGCTCGGTTAGAAAGTTAGGCTCGACCACCGTGTCGTTGTTGAGCAGAAGCACCCAGTCGCAGGCGTGGTCAAGACACCACTGGATTCCCTCATTGTTGCCACCGGTCACTCCTCGATTGGTCGGCAGAGCAATCACCGGTATTTCTGGGTGAGCGGCCTTCAGCCATTCGCGCGACCCATCCGTCGAGGCATTGTCAATGACAATGACGTGGGCAAACAGGTAGTCAATTTGGGACAGGGACTCAAGGCATTCGGGCATGAATTTCATGCCGTTATAGTTGACGAGGACGATGCCGATTTTCTGCTGTCCCGACAGGAGAGCCTCAACCATGCATTAGCCCTCTCATCCGCATTTCTTCCAAAGACTTCGCATAACCGCCCGCCTGTCCCTCCTGAGTCTGCGCCCAAATGAGAAACTCCCGGATACCGTCCGCAAACGTCCAGCCCGGCTCAAAACCCAGCTGCGTCCGCGCGCGGGTCAGGTCGGCAACGTTATGCCGAATATCGCCGAGGCGAAAGGCCCCGGTCACGGACACGTTCGATGCACTGCCGAAAAATCGGACGATCTCTGCGACGACTTCCTGAACCGTCGTCCTGACCCCACTGCCGACATTCAGTGCAGCTACCCCGGCCCTCTCCGGGTGAATACACTTCCATGTCGCCTCGACGACATCGTCGATATAGACGAAGTCACGGCTTTCGTGACTGTCCTCAAAGATGTAGATTGGCTTTCCGGCCCGCGCCTGATTGGAAAAGATGGCAAGTATCCCCGTGTAGGGATTCCTCAGTGACTGCCCCGGTCCGTAAACATTTTGGTAACGCAGCGCATACCCCGACAGCCCGCGTGTTCGAGCAAACAGCAGAGTCATCTGCTCCTGCACCTGCTTGGTCAGCCCGTAGTACGATGACGGCGAAAGACGCGAGTCCTCATCTGTCGGCAGTGCCTCGCAGGGCACCGCGCAGAGCGGACAGATCGGCTCGAACTGCTGCGCGCTCATCGCGGCCTCCGAACGCGCTTCCGGGAACACTACTCCATGCTCGCTGCACAGGTATTTGCCCTCGCCGTAAATGGCACGCGAGGAAGCCGTGACGATCTTTCCGATCCGGCTCTGAGGCGAATTTACCAGATAGTCCATCAGGTGAGCAGTCCCTGTCAGGTTGACGCCGGTATACTGTGCAATCTCATACATGGACTGCCCCGTTCCGGTCTCCGCCGCCAGATGTACAACCACTTCCTGTCCGTCCAGTGCTGCGTGGAATGCTGCCTCGTTCCGCACGTCCCCAGAAATCAGCTGGACATGGCTCGTCAGGTCATTCGGGAGTACTTCGACACCCCCATGGATCTGTGGACTGAAATTGTCCAGGATCGTCACTTCCTGCCCTTCGGCCAGCAGCCTCCGTGCGAGATGCGTGCCAATAAACCCGGCCCCGCCTGTGATTAATACTTTCATAAGGTGAACCGTCTCAATGCGTTTCTTCCGCCCGTATCCATTCTCCTCGTTCTGGGGAGTAAATTTTAATCAATCGTGCGGGTACTCCCGCAATCATAGAAAAGTCGGGAAAGGATCGTGTCACGACCGAGTTTGCTCCTACTACACAGTGACGGCCCAGTGTCACTCCCGGCATGATGCACGCTCGGTATCCGATAAATGTATGAGATTGAATCAGCACGTCGCCTTTATGCTCCAGCTTCTGATGCATAATTAGTCCGGCCTTCGGATCTACCCCATGTGCACAGTCGGAGATATAGATATATTCGCTTAAAACGCAATTATCCTCAATTATAATATTCGAGATGCACTGAAGGCTAGAGTATTGTCCGATGTAAACGTCGTTTCCAATTAACAGGCGAGGCTGGTATCGAATGCCTGCATACGAATTGATGGCTCCCAACCAGCTATACTTCGATACGACGGATCGCTCACCAATCTCAATATAACTAGGCCCTTCAACTCGCCTTGGACAAAGGATTACTGCTCCCTGGCCTGCTCTGGCAAGACCAAGTGGCAAAGGATGAACAAGCCGTTTCAAGAAAAAGTAGATTTTTCGCTTGAGTACCGTCGATATTTTCTCTGTTTGATGCAACACAATTGACTTTCTTAATGCTTGTTAGTCCTCTCAACAGTCATATTCGTGCAGCAAGAATTGAATCTTAGGTTTGCTTCGGCTGGTAGTATTGGTAAACACGCGTTGGCAGGTACCAACCCATCGTAGCAATGTAGAGAGCAAACAGGCCCAGAAGAATTCCGTATAGACCGAAATGGATAGCGAGATACCATTGCAGCGGGGGGCCAACAACGGCCATAACGGCTCCGCAGGTCATCAACGGCTTTAAGTCGGATTTACTATAGAGCACAATTGAGTAAGTAGTTGTCCAAACAAGCACCAGATAGAACAATCCAAAGAAGCCGATCAACAGCCGTGGCACGGTAATCTGCTCATGGGGCGATAGAAGGTGACATATCGTCTGCGAGGCAACCATAAAAGCAAGTGTCACAAGGCCGACAAAGAGCATACCGAAAAGCAAATAGGAACGGATTTGTGCGACCAGCTCTTTCCATTTCTCCTGGACGATCAGCTCGGCGGCCAGAGGCCACAACGTCTGGAGAGCAGCACTATAAAGGGCGAAAGCGGAGCCGAAAGTGCGATCCACGATATTGTAGACGACCATATCATGAGTTGTCAAGGTACGTGCAATGATGATATAGTCAATTCTGAGCAGGAGCATCACCAATATCTGACTGATCCAAAAAGTGAGTCCCCGGCTTAAAAGTGCGTTGAATACAGCGGCGTCAGATCGCCCTCGAGGCTTTTCGTAGAGAACTAACCACCCGACGGAAATACAGGCCGCTATCGCAGGTGGGGCTGCCAGGGCGACGAGGCTCCAAAGAAGGCGGTGAGAGAGATCGCCGGTTTGCATCGCCCGCCAAGTGCCGAGGAGTGTCGCCAGAGAGGCTCCCAGAGTCAATAAATTGGCAATATGCCCTTTTTGGAGCGCGTACCAGGCTTTCATTCCCATGCCTGCGATGCTGCTTATAACAAAGAATAGTCCGACGGTCCAGAGGGCGCGTGCTTGGGTGGCGGGAGTAAGAAACGTAAATTGGTGCAAAAGGAGTGGGGCAAGCCAGGGAGAAGCCAGAAAAGAAAGGCCCAGGGCCAAAACGAGCAGTCCAAACCCCGCAATTCCCGCAGTTCGCAAATAACCGTGATAATCCCGACCCTCCGCACGGTATTCCGAAATATAGTTTTGCAGACCATATCCAATGCTCAAGTCGGCAAGCTGATACCAGGCGAATAAAGAATTGAGCAGAGCATAAACGGCATAATGACCCGTTCCCATTCCTACGAGCAGTAGCCTCAGGCAGATGATCTGAACTACCATGTTCACAAGGCGGCTGCCCCAAGCACTAGCCGTTATCCAGAGATGAGGCGGAATTCGATTGGAAATCATCAGGCCGACAGGGCTGCTTTCGACCTTCGTATCCGTTTCGACTTTCATGGTAATCTGTAACTAGGCTTTCTGTTTTCCCATTATCTTTTTCCTGCCGTATCCATGATTTCCGGCCTGGGAAGTGTTTCCAGGTTTGAGCTGCTGTTAGAACTCGCCACTGTAGCTTGTTTGAGATAGGCGCGAACAATGCTGATCAGAAACGCCAAAATTACCAGTCCGAGGCAGGCAATTGCAAGCCGGAGCATTCCAGGCTCGCCGCTTTTCGGCGGGATCGCGGTGTCGATAATAGACATCCGGCTCGTGGAAGAGGCGTTTTCCAGCCGCACTTTGGCAGCCCCGGTCATGGTCGAGTTGAGGACGGCCAGTTGGATCGCGACTTCCGTTTGCAGCCGGGCGAACGTGCCCGATAGCTCACGTTTGACTCCGAGGCGTCGCCCAGCCTGCGCGATCTGCCCCTGAAGCACTGCCTGCTTAGCGTAAAGGCTCTGAATTTGCTCATCGCTGCGCAGATTTGGGGTCGTCAGGCGGCGTTTGACACCCTGAATCTGACGTGCCAGCTGCGCTTTGTCCACTTCAAGATGCGCCTGCGCCCGAAGCACCGCCGGGTTCTCCGCCCCGTAAAGACGGATCGCCGTCTCGTAGGCTGCCTGATCGTTTGCCACCTGGCTGCGTGCTGTCGCCAGGAGAGGGTCATCCGCCGGGACGTTTGCCAAATTGCTGATCTGCTGGCTGGTGAGGGCGTCTCGGGTCAAACGCGCGGCTTGATCGGCCCGCAGCTCCGCTTGAACCTGACCCAGTGCCGCATAGAGCGGCAGGATGGCATCCCCACTGCTGCCCGTCTCAGGCCCGGTCTGCCCCGAAGTCGGCGTGCTGCGCGGATCGATTCCGCGCAGGCCGCGATTGAAGTCCAGGGCACGCTCAAATGCGGCATTGTAGTCAGCCCGTGCCTGACGGGTCTCTTTGTCCGCGCCGCGCAGGAGGGCAGACCCTTGATCGTTGTCACTGGTACGGTAGTACTCTTTGAGAACGAGCGCGTACATATTGGCGGTTTGTGCCGCCGTCTCTTTGATCTGCGTCTCACTCGGAGTACGCTTTAAAGACAGCTTTGGCTGACCGGGCAGCGTCACCGCAATATACACCAGTCCGTCCGCCGCATTATCTTCCGGCTTGATGCTTTTCATCAGCATCTCCACCGCATCGGATTCCAGCCGCAGCCCGTAGAGCTGTTTCAGATGAACGTGCCGCTCGATCTGCTCGGCGGCTCGGCGGCTCTTGAGGACTCCCAAATAACGTTTGCTGGCCCCACCGCCCCCTGTCAGCGCGGCTAACGCCCCGCCGCTGCCCGTGGGCTGCTGAATTGCCAGGGAAGTGTTCGCCGTGTAGGTGCGCGGGACCAGGCAAAGAGCGAGCAGGAAAAGCAGCCCGAAGAGCGGCAGTCCTACCCCGAGCCAGAAGCGCCCCTGCTGCCGAAATACACGGGTCAGCAGCGACCCGTCAATAATTATATCGTCTTGTTGCACGTTTAGTTGAAGTTCATGACTGTGAGAAAACTGGGGCGGCTTACAGCAAAGTATAGCCGAAAGGCGGGCGGGTTGTCAAACCGCCCTGCCTTCTGAAGCCTACAAACCGAACACGCTGGTCAATACTTTCAGAGTCACAGCGGACCCGACAAGGCCCTGGAAAAATGCACTGAAGCCGCCGCCGCTTTTGCCGACTTTCTCGGCCAGAACCTTTGTCGGCACGAGGATCAGGTCGCCCGGCTGGATCGCTCCGGCCTTGCCCGCAGGAATCAGGCCGCCCCCGGCATGGATGACCTCGATACGGTCCTTTGCGGCGTCGGGAGTAAAGTCGCCGGCTCGCTGGATGTAATAGTCGATGGACTGGCCGGGTTTGTACAGGACGCCCTCGGCGTTGACCACCGCGCCGACCACCTGGACAGTCGTCGGGGTCTCCGGCACGACCAGCGTGTCACCGTCTTTAAGCGTGATATCCTCGCTCCCACCGGGGCGGTGCAGTGCTTCGGCCAGACGAATGGCGATCGCTCCGTTCGGCTGGAGCTGACTGGGTGTCAGAATTCGGCCCGGGGATACCGGGTTGATATTAGACAAGTTGTTCAGCAGCGGCCCGAGGTTCGGGTTCGCCGGAGCGGCTCCCCCCCCGCCGAGGCCGGGTAGTGCAATGCCGCCGCCGCCGCTGGCGGCACTCCCCGCCGCTTCGATTAACGCCAGACTAGCTTTGGCGCGTTCCCGCTGGTACTGGCTGAGGTTCAGCATATCGCTCATATGGCTGATGACATCGGCCAGATCCAGCTGACCATTCGAGACCAGTGTGTCCGAGATCCGCGTGAACTCGGCCCCCTGTGCGAAGGCTTCGGAGCGCAGACCACCGGCCTCCCGGACGGCGTCGCTGAGGCGCGTATTGCCGGAGATGCTGATCGGGCCGGGTCGGTTGACCGCCCCGGTCACGGTGATCACCGCCGGGTGATCTTTGATGCTGCCGTTGCCCTGAACAGCCACGATGTCGCCATCTTGAAGCACCAAGTCAGTGCCGGTCTCGGCAGTTCCCTGCGGACTGAAGGCGGCGGTCGACGAAGCAACCTGCTGCATCGGCGAGACCTGCTCCGGGGCATCCATCAATGGTCGCCGGGCATGGGCGACCGTGACCCGCGTTCCGCCTCCGGGCTTGAAGCCGCCGGAGAGCTTTAGCAGGTCCGAGATACGCATCTTGTCCCCGCGGGCATAGAGGCCGGGAGCGACGACATCGCCCAGCACCTTGACGGTGTGATCCGGCGTGAAATGCGCTTCTCCGATCCGGTAAACCGCCAGGACATCGTTGTCCTCGATCGGCAGGTCCTGGGTCGAGTCCCCGCCGCTGAGGATGCCGCGCAGATTAAGGTAATTGTAAGCGAACGAACCGTCACCGCGTTGATGCAGCAGCACTGCCCGGTCCAGATACGCATCGGAAACGGGGCCGCCGGTCGCAAGCAGCAAATTGCTGACACGCATATTATCGCTCTGCGTATAAAGGCCGGGCCGCTGCACCGCGCCGCGCACCGTGACCTGCCGACGGCCCAGATAAGCGACTTCCTGGCGCGTGTAGAGCCGGAGGCGGTCATTGCGTGCCAGCGCCACATTTTGCGCTTGATTTCCGTCCAAAATCGCACTGATATCAACGGAGCGTATCCGTGTGGTCAGGTCGGCGTTCTGGCTAATCAGCTCCGCCCGATCCAGATACGACTCTTGGATCGTCCCGCGTGCCCGCTGCAGCAGGTCCAAAACGCGCATTCCGGAAGTCAGTGCGTAGTCGCCGGGCTGCTGAACGGCACCCAAAATAGTCACACGGTTCGTCAAAATCGTTCGCACCGACGCAATCTCAACCGAGTCGCCGTCGTACAGCGGAGTCCGGGGCACACCGGCCCGGCTAGTAACGGAGACGTCTTTGAGGATGCGCCCTGTCCCGCGATCGACCGTGTCGATATGGATCGTCTGGCCGACCCCGGACGGCTTGATGCCTCCGGCGTAGCCCAGGGCGTCCCGCAGCGTTTCCGCGGTGGTCAGCTCGTAGATCGCTTCCTGGCGCACCTGTCCGCGAATGGTGATCCGCGAGAGACGCGCCGGAATGTAGATGTTGTCGCCCGCCTGCAGGTTCAGGTCGCCGCTGCGGCTGCCGGGCGTGCCGCCGGTCGCGCCGATAAGCGGGTAGATATCGACGGTCCCCGCCACGCGCCCGCTGCGCAGAACCCGAATATCGCGCATGGAGCCGTTCGCCGTCGGCCCGCCCGCAGCGTTCAGAACGTTAAACGCTGTGGCCGTGGCCGGAACCGTGTAGGTTCCCGGCGCAAAAGCTGCGCCGCTGATGGTCACCTGAATCGTGCGGAGCTGGCGCAGATTGATCGAGACATCGACATTTCGGTACAGCCGCTCCAGTCGCTGGCGCAGGGACGCCTCGGCCTGCGGAGCGGTGCGTCCGGCGACGCTGACACGCCCGATTTCACCGAGGCTGACCCCGCCCTGCCCATCGACGACCGACGTGACTTCGCGCGGGGAGACCGTCAGTGCGCTGTAGCGGATGGTCAGGGAGTCCCCCGGCTGAAGCTGGTAGTTTGCCGGGAGGCTGACGAGCGTATTGCGGTACAGGGTATCGAGGGGATCGGCGATCTGTCCGGTAACGGTATTTGTGGCAGCTCCCGCGCCATTCCGCACCAGAGCATCGTCGCCGGGGAACTGAATATCGCTGCCCGGATTCTGAGAGTCTCCCTGGAACGTCTCGCCGCCGAACGACGTGTCCGGCGCGGTTCTCTGCCGCAGCCGGATCGGGCGGGGCGTATCGTAGCCGCTGTCTGCTGCGCTTGGATCGGTCGGTGTGCCGTCCATACTGCCGTCCATACTGCCGGCCTCGGGATCAGTGCCGACAGCCCCGTTCCGATTGCTGCTGCCGGGTGTGTTCCGGTATCCGGACGGGTCATCAGCAGCAGGCGCGTACTGTCCGTTCGCATCCGCAGTGCCCAAATCCGTCATGCTTGTGTCGGGGTTCGTGGTATCTGCTCCGTAGCCGCTGCCGTCTGTCCCATACGGGGGTGTGCTGCGGGGGCGGCGGGTACCCGCGCCGATGACAGCGGCCCCCGCGAGCTCACCCGCCGTCAGGTCACCGCCGGTGGTGTCGGCGTAGTTGGGGCCACCATTAAAAGGGTCATTGCGCGGCGATCCATTCGCCGGATAATCCCGGCTGCTGCCGGTTTCCTGCCCGCTTTGCATAGAGCCGTCGCGCTGCGTTGTGTTGGCAGTGCTGCCGGAGGATTTGGTGCGGCTGCGCAGACGCGTCGTTCTTGCCGGGGGCGGCGGCAGGAGAGACCGGCGCCGGGCCAGAATGATCTGGCGGGCGGGCTGAAAAAAGTCATACCCAAAGAGGGGGAGAGGCTTCTGTTTAACGCTGGTTCCGAAGGCGGGCGGGCTGATCGGAAGGGTGTAGTTCGCTGGGTCGCGAACGATCGGCGGCAGGGCAATACGCTTTTCCTGCTCCGAGGTGGTGCTGCCGTTCGTGCGGGTCGAGTTCGTGATGAGAAGAGGATTTGGCTGAACCGCGGGCCGTCGCCGCCGGGTGGTCCGCCCGTTCCGGGTGGCAGTCGCATCGTTTCGCCCGACCGTATCGACACCGACCGCGGGATCCTGTGTAGCGCGATCCTGCGTGGCGGAACTCTGCCCCGGGCCGCCGTGGCCCATCCGGGAGCTGCTGCCGTCGGGAGCGGCATCGCTCGCCGGATCAATGCTGCCATCCTGCATATCCTGATTGTCCCCAGCCGCCTGCGAGGAATAGAGTGGCCGATTTGGATTATCCTGTGCGGTGCCCGGCAGTGACAGCGAGACCGTCGCAGCGGTTTGAGCCAGCAGGCAGAGAGAGACCGCAAAGCGTCGCGGTGTTGAGGATCGGGAATAAAACATAAGTGGTTCCTGGTCGGGTTCGGGGGAAATCGTTGAGCAGGCAGGAGAGCAAGCCGAACCTAGTGTGCGGCACCGACAATATCTTCCTGGCCACGCTCAGCCGAGGAGATCTCTCTTCCTGGCACAACCGGTGTCGGCAGCGTGACGCCATGATGCTTTCGAGTCCCCCCAAACTTCAGCGCACGCTGGACGGGTGCCCCTGAGAACATCCAGGCGGTCTGAGAGAGAATGCGCAGATCGTTTCGCAGGGAGCGGTTTTGCACGTACTCAGCATCCATCTGCAGCTTGACGGGCAGGATTTGCTCGATATAAAAGCTCTCCCGATCCGGCTTATCGGCCAGCAGGGACTCTTCGTGGCGAAAGTGCAGAGCGGTCGGCCCGGTGATGCCGGGCCGCACATGAAGCACGATCCGGCGCAGGGACGGCTCGAAGCAGTCCACAAAGCGCGGCACCTGCGGGCGCGGCCCGACCAGGCTCATATCGCCGCGCACGACGTTCCAAAGCTGCGGCAGCTCATCGAGCTTATAGTTGCGCAGAAAACGGCCTGCAGGCGTGATGCGGCAGTCGTCCGCCGAAGTCACGGAAGGACCCTGCCGATCCGCCCCCGTCCGCATCGTGCGAAATTTGCAGATATCGAATAGGTGCCCATCGCGCCCAACGCGCTTCTGTCGATAAAACAGGGAGCCACGCGAGGAAAACAGCACAAGCACGGCGGCAAACAGCAGTACCGGACTGAGCAGTACTAAGAGGGTCAGCGCGATCCCGGCATCCAGCGATCGCCGGATCGCGGTATCGGTAGGTCGAATTGCTGGCAGCCGTATTTCTTGGGGCGGCATGTGGCAAATTTCTCCAGGGTTGTGTTTGGGAAAAGGCGACTACCCGTGCAGGCGACACTGCCGCCGAGTGAACTTTGCTTCAGGAAACGCTCGTCGTTTCCGAGCAAGTGCAATGCCAGCACACAGTATACAATATTTTTACCTGTTTGTGTGCATTTTTAGGCGCAAAATGAAAACTTGATTGCGATGCCCGGGAAAATACAGGAGTTTTCTCCCAATGTGCCGAACATCCCAGCCATGAATTCTCTTGATAACTATTTAAGCGAAACACAGATTTCCGTTCTTCGGGCCGCCGTCAATCGCATCATCCCCGCCGATGACTTTCCCGGCGGCTGGGACGCCGGTGCAGCGGACTTCTTCGCCCAGCTTCTGACGACGGAGCCGCAGTTTTTGTTCGCCTACCAGCAGGGGCTGGCTTTCCCGCAGGCTGAAGTATTTATTTCCGCCAGCCCAGACGAGCAAGACACCCTGCTGACCCGATTCGACGCAATCTTTTTGTCCCTGCTGGTTTCGCAGACCATGGAAAGCTTTTACGCCGACCCCAGCAACGGCGGCAACAAAGACCAGACCGCCTGGAAAATGATCGGCTTTGAGGTGACGGCATGACACACTACGACGCCATCATTGTCGGCGCAGGGGCGGGCGGCGGAGTCGCGGCGGGGCTTCTGGCGGAGGGCGGAAAAAGCGTCCTGCTGCTTGAGCGTGGGCGGCGGCTGGATTTCGCCGGTGCGGGTCGAGATCATCTGCGGAACCAGCGTCTTCCGCAGTACGGTTTCAATGCCGGACCCGGCCTGGAGGCTGGGCCGCGTGTCGCGGTGGATGCGAGCGGCAGCAGCACGGTCGTGCCGCCGCTCGATGGTCGGTATCAAAATAATGCCGCCTGTGTCGGCAGCGGAACCAACGTCTACGGGGCAATGGCCTGGCGGTTTTTGCCTGACGATTTCCGCATGGCTTCCAAATACGGTGTTCCCGAAGGCAGCAGCTTGGCCGATTGGCCGCTGACCTACGAAGACCTGGCCCCGGCCTACGAACGTGCGGAGTGGGAGGTGGGCGTCTCCGGCGACGAAGCCCGTGCGGGCAAAACCCGTCCACGTCACCGGGAATTTCCTATGCCGTCCCTGCCGGTCACGACTGTGGGGCACCGGCTGCGTGCCGGTGCGGCGGCTCTGGGCTGGCAAACGGAAACCGTGCCTCTCCTCATTAACAGTACGGCGCGAAATGGCCGGGATGCCTGTGCCCACTGCCAGCACTGTGTTGGATTTGTCTGCCCGGTCGATGCCAAAAACGGCACGCAGAACACACTGCTCCCCCGTGCACTCGCGACGGGCCGCTGCACGCTGGAAACCGGGGCGATGGCCGAGCGCATCGACACGGATGATGCGGGTCATGTGGTGGGTGTCACCTACTGGAACGAGTCCGGGCAGCGGATGACCGCGAAGTCGGAGATCGTGATCTGTTCGGCGGGGGCAATCGAAACGGCGCGTCTGCTGCTTAACTCCCAATCGGCCCAGCATCCGGCAGGGCTGGGAAATAGCAACGATCAAGTGGGGCGGAATTTGCAAGGCCACTATTATGCTGGGGCCACGGGCTGGAGCGCCGATCCGGTTTGGGACGGGGTCGGGCCGGGAGCGACGACCGCCACAATCGAGTTCAGCCATGATAATGTAGATGCGAGCGGGAAGGCCCTTGTGGGCGGTGGGCTGCTGGCGGACGATTTCGTCATGCTGCCTCTCTCGTTCCTCAAAGGCCATGTCCCGCCGGAGGTTCCGCGCTGGGGCCTTGCGCACAAAGAGTGGATGCGCCATCATTATACGCGCCAGCTGTATGTGACGGGGCCGGTGCATGAAATCCCGAGTCCCGAAGCGTGCGTCAGCGTGGACAGCAGCGTTTGCGACAAATGGGGCCAACCCGTCGCCCGCCTTTCCGGCGCGACCCACCCGGAAACCCTGCGGGTTTACGACTTCATGCGTGCCCGCGCCGAGGAGTGGCTCCGGGCGTCGGGGGCGGAGAACGTCCGCAGCAACGCCACGAGTCTCTACCTTAGCGGGGGGCAGCATCAAGCGGGGACTTGCCGGATGGGCCATGACCCGAAAACGTCCGTGACCAACGAGTGGGGCCGCGTCCACGGCCACGATAACCTGTTTGTCGCCGACTCTTCTCTGCACGTCACCAACGGCGGCTTCAACCCTGTCCTCACGATTCTGGCTCTATCGTTTCGGGTCGCGGGGCAGATTGTGAAGACATGGTAGCCCCTAAAGTATTTCCCAGGCTTTGAGAATGGAAAGCAGGGGCGGGAGGGGCGTTTCCCAGAGCCATTCCACCTGCAGCCAGAGGCCGGGCAGCATCAAGCTATGATATTTGCCCTCGCTGTCCAGGGGGACAACGCGGTATATTCCGTTCGCGCCGAGCTGATAGAACTCGGCTTGTTCACGGATCGGGTCGAGCAGCCAGTATTCCGGCACCCCGCCCGCTTCGTACTCAAAGAACTTGTCACCTCGGTCCCGCGCCCGGCTTTCCGGGCTGATGATTTCTACCACCAGATCGGCGGGGCCGTCTAAGTACGTCTTTTTAAGCCGCTTACTGTTTTCGTCTGCGATAAACATAATATCAGGCGAGCGCCCCGGCAGATTGGGTCCCGTCTTCATTTGAAATGGCTCATAGCGCACTTCTCCCAGGTTGCGGAGATTGGCATAAAACTGAAGCAGCGTGAGTAAATATGCGCCGATTTTTTGATGCGTGTTGGAAATGGGACTCATCCTGATGACCTCTCCCTCGACCCACTCGATATGCTGGTCTTCCCCGTCCCACTCCAAAAAATCTTCGTAGCTGATTTTTGCCTGCGTGTGAGGCAGTGTCGCTAGTGCCATTAATTCACCTCGTGTAAATTCGTGCCTCCCTAGAACTTCGCCACCGTCACTGCCCCCTCCGAGGCACTCGAGACCGAGGCCGCATACTTCGCCATGACGCCCGTCGTGTAATGCGGCGCAGGGGCAGTCCAGCTTTCGCGGCGATGGGCCAGCTCTTCGTCGGAAACGTCCACATGGATGGCACAGGCTCCGACATCCAGCGTGATTTGGTCGCCTTCTTGAATCAGCGCAATCGGGCCGCCGACGGAAGCTTCCGGGGCGACATGGCCGACCATCAGGCCGCGGGTGGCCCCGGAGAAACGGCCGTCGGTGACCATAACGACTTCGCTGCCCAGCCCTTGGCCAACCAGAGCGGCTGTGACTCCCAGCATTTCGCGCATTCCCGGGCCGCCTTTCGGGCCTTCATAACGGATAATCACCACATCACCAGGCACAATGCGCCGCGCAGTGACTGCCGCCATGGCGTCCTCTTCGCGGTCGAAAATCCGGGCTGGGCCGGTATGCTGAAGCTTTTCGGTTCCAGCCAGTTTGATGACCGCACCCTCGGGGGCGAGATTCCCCTGCAGAATCACGATGCCGCCGTGCGGCTTGAAGGGATTCGCGGCGGAGGAGATGACTTTCTGGCCTGCCCCTTCTTCCGCCAGAGCCGCCTCTTCCGCCAGGGTCTTGCCCGAGGGGGTAGGGCGGTCCCCGTGCATCAGACCGGCGGCGATCAAGTTTTTCGCGACCAATCGGGTTCCCCCGGCCCGGTGCATATCCGTGGCGACATAATGCCCGCCGGGGGTGAGGTCGGCAATCACGGGGGTGCGATGCGAGACGCGGTTGAAGTCGTCCATCGTAAGCGGCACACCAATCTCGCGGGCCAGGGCCAGCAGATGCAGCACCGAGTTTGTGGAGCCGCCCGTTGCCGCCGCCCCGGCGATGGCGTTCTCAAAGGCCTCTTTGGTCAGGATGTCACTGGGCAGGACACCGCTTTTCAGGAGCTGAACGATCATATGTCCGGCCTGGACGGCGACGTTGTCTTTTTCCGGGTCGGTTGCCGGGACACCTGCCGAACCCAGCGAAGCCAGACCGAGAAACTCCATGGCGATCGCCATCGTGTTCGCCGTAAACTGCCCGCCGCAGGAACCGGCTCCGGGGCAGGCGGCATCTTCCAGCTCGGTCAGATCAGCATCAGTGATCTTCCCGGCGGCTGCGGCACCGACGCCTTCAAAGACATCCTGGATCGTGATGTCCCGGCCTCGGTAGCGGCCCGGCGCGATGGAGCCGCCGTACAGCATCATGCTAGGGATATTCAGCCGGGCCATAGCCATGGCCGCCCCCGGCGCGGTCTTATCGCAGCCGACGAGGCAAATGATGGCGTCGAACATATGCCCGCGCGTGACCAGCTCAATCGAGTCCGCGATCACTTCGCGGCTGATCAGCGAAGTTTTCATGCCCTCGGTGCCCATGGTGATGCCGTCGCTGATCGCGATCGTATTAAACTCCTGCGGAGTTGCCCCCGCCTCCCGGATCCCCTGCATGACCTTCTGCGCCAAAGCCCGCAGGTTAAAGTTGCAGGGCATGGTGCCGATCCAGGTCGAGGCGACGCCGATAATCGGCTTTTTGATGTCCTCATCCGTCAGGCCGATGCCTTTCAGGTACGAGCGAGCGGCGGCACGGTCACGCCCTTCCGTGATGACACGGCTGCGTGCTTTAGGGTCATAAGTCATGAGAAATCTCCCGGAGGCAAAGTTTAGCGTGAAAGTGAAATTAGGATAAAGGAATTATACCTGCGAGGGAGGGGGTTTGGCAATTGGCCAAAACGATATCTAACCTTGCATGACGCGATTGATTGAAATCGGTTAGAATTGATTGAAATCGGTTAAGAAATTGCGTAGAAATCCAATGCGTTCAGACGCTACACGGAACCGCCTGAATAAATTGGTCGGGCGCGGGGTGCTGGACCGGCATGGGCAGGGACCGGCGACTTGGTACACTGCCGGTGGGGGAAGAGGGTAGGGCAAGCCCTACCCTGCAGAAGGTCAGCGCCCGAACGAGAACGGTGTCGAGAGCGGCTGCAAATCGCTCAGCTCGTCGTCGCCGGTATCCCGAGGCGGGACATAGGAGAATGTCGGGCCAGCGGGGGTTGCAGGGACCGAGATCTCAGGCTGGTAGCTGCTGGGGGTACTCAGCGGAGCACTCGTTTTCAGCGCGGCTACCAGTGAGGGGTCCAGGCCCTTCAAGACGGCGGCTTCCGTCGTGATTTTGCCGCGCAGCACTAGCTCCTGCAGCGCCTGATCCAGTGTCTGCATTCCCAGAGTCGAGTTTGTTTCGATAATTGACGGCAGCTGGAACGTTTTACCCTCACGAATGAGGTTTTTGACAGCCGCCGTCGTCTTCATGATCTCCAGCGCGGCGATACGCCCGCCGCCAATCTTCGGCACGAGTGTCTGCGCGATCACGCCTTGCAGCGACTCGGAAAGCTGCGTGCGGATCTGCGCCTGCTGATGCGGGGGGAATACGTCGATGATCCGGTCCACGGTCTGCGCCGCGCTCGACGTATGCAGGGTCCCAAACACCAGGTGCCCTGTTTCCGCTGCCGAGACGGCCAGGGAGATCGTTTCGAGGTCGCGCATTTCGCCGACCAGGATCACATCGGGATCTTCGCGCAGGGCGGCCCGGAGTGCCGAGGCAAACGACTCGGTATGCACTTTGACTTCGCGCTGATTGACCAGGCACCTCTTATGCTGGTGAACGAATTCAATCGGGTCTTCGACCGTCAGGATATGCGCGTTACGCTCGTTGTTAATCAAATCGACCATGGCGGCGAGGGTCGTCGACTTGCCCGACCCCGTCGGCCCGGTCACGAGAACCAACCCACGCTCCTCCCGCGCCATTTCCGCAAGAACCGGCGGCAGGCCCAGCTCGGCAAACGACTTAATTTCCGTCGGAATGACCCGGAACACTGCCCCCTCGCCGCGCCGCCCCATGAAGAAGTTGACCCGAAAGCGGGCCAGGTTCGGGATTTCGATACTGAAGTCCAGGTCACGCTTCTCTTCGAAGACGTTCTGCTGCTCTCCGCGCAGAATTCCCACCATCATCATATGCAAAACGTCACGAGTCAGCTCAGGGTAGGGGAGCTTCTGCATTTCCCCGTGCAGGCGAATGGTCGGCGGTGCGCCCACAGTCAGATGCAGGTCGGATGCTTTAGCGGCAACAGTTGTGCGTAACAGCTCTTCGATGTCCATAAACAGATGTCCTCTCCAGGAATTATAGCGAACAGGATGGGTAGAACACTTTATTATCGGCAGCTTTGCCTCATTTGCTTATACTATAAATGTCTATGTCAGGAGACGCACGGCTGCGGAGAATGCTGTCGGTGAGGTCCAGAAAGCGATCGAGACTCGGGATCGCTCAGGTCATCGGCTCCCCCCCCGCCCAAACGATCCCCACAGCCAGACAGCTCTGATGCGTTCGTCGGCTCGCCAAGAAGCGAGGAATAATACCAGCAGTGCCGCCCGGTCCTCACGATACTCTCGCAAAGCGTCGGCCACGGCAATGTCAGTGAATTGTTCGGCAACGATAAGGGAGCGTGACATGGATTTTACGATTACGAACGCAACTGCTTCATCATTAGGTACTCGGCATGCATCTGGCCGTCGCCTAATAAGGTCTCCTCCACACTAATGGTCTCAAATCCTAATGTGCGATAAAGCGTTAATGCCGAGATCTGATCTTTGTTGACTGTCAGCCGTGCTGCTTTCACCGCGCCACTATCCGCGAAATCCGAGAGCAGTTTCATCATTAGCATTTTCGAGATGCCGCGGCCTCTGGAATGTTCTCTGACATAGAGCGAGATGATGTCCGCAGTCGAGTCTCTGACAGCGGCACCCACCATACCGATCAAACTGCTCGCCTTCTCAGCGAACAGCAGCCAGTTCTGATCGCTGTGAATCACTGCCTCCAAACGTGCCTGCCAGTATCTGTCCGAGCGTGATGCTGCCTCCTGATAGGATGCGCCAAAGGCCTGCGGGTCTGTTATCAGTGATTCCAGCCGCAGCTCTTTGTACTCCAACCATCTCGAGATCGGAATTTCATCGACAGTGACCAGTAATTGCTCAGGCATACCGATATTCTACCGCGTTCAAACAGAAAAAAAGCCGATCCACTCAATGAGTAGACCGGCTTTTTGACATTAATCTGGCAGTGACCTATTTTCCCGGGCAATTGCTCACCAAGTATCTTCGGCGCAGGAGAGCTTAACTTCCGTGTTCGGAATGGGAACGGGTGGACCCCTCCGCGATAACCACCAGAAATCGGTAGAACGGATCCCCAAAAGAGGGGATCACTGTCCTTGGACAACTGCATATCAAATTAATGAACGGGGAACAGCGATAATTGCTGAGTTTTGTAATCAAGCCCTCGACCGATTAGTACTGCTTAGCTGAATACGTTACCGTACTTACACTTGCAGCCTATCAACCCGGTAGTCTTCCGGGGGTCTTACCAGCTTATGCTGTGAGAAATCTTATCTTCAGGTCTGCTTCGTACTTAGATGCTTTCAGCACTTATCAGTACCAGACATAGCTACCCAGCGTGTGCTCCTGGCGGAACAACTGGTACACCAGAGGTCTGTCCACCCCGGTCCTCTCGTACTAGGGGCAGCTCCCGTCAAATTTCTTACGCCCGCAACGGATAGAGACCGAACTGTCTCACGACGTTCTGAACCCAGCTCGCGTACCGCTTTAATGGGCGAACAGCCCAACCCTTGGGACCTAATCCAGCCCCAGGATGCGACGAGCCGACATCGAGGTGCCAAACCTTGCCGTCGCTGTGAGCGCTTGGGCAAGATAAGCCTGTTATCCCCGGGGTAGCTTTTATCCGATAAGCCTTGACGCGCCCACGCGCAATCAAAGGGTCACTAGAGCCCACTTTCGTGCCTGCTCGACCTGTTTGTCTCACAGTCAATTTCCCTTATGCTCTTGCACTCTACAGCTGATTTCCAACCAGCCTGAGGGAAACTTGGCGCGCCTCCGTTACATTTTGGGAGGCGACCGCCCCAGTCAAACTACCCGCCTGCTACGGTTCCTCTGCCGGATAACGGCGAAGGTTAGTGCTTCAATATAGCCAGGGTGGTGTTCCATTGTCGCCTTGCGGCTCCCACCTACGCTCTACAAACTATATCAAAACACAATAACAGGGTGTAGTAAAGCTCCACGGGGTCTTTTCGTCCAGTTGCGGGTAACCGGCATCTTCACCGGTGCTACAATTTCACCGAGTCTCTCGTTGAGACAGTCATCAAGTCGTTACACCTTTCGTGCAGGCCGGAACTTACCCGGCTAGGAATTTCGCTACCTTAGGACGGTTATAGTTACCGCCGCCATTCACCAGGGCTTCAATTCAGAGCTTTGGCTTGCGCCGAACCCCTCCTGTTAACCTTCTGGCATTGGGCAGGTGTCAGCCCCTATACTTAGGGTTTCCCCTTAGCAGAGACCTGTGTTTTTGTTAAACAGTCGCTCGATGCTTGTCACTGCGGCCCACTTGCGTGGGCACCCCTTCTCCCGAAGTTACGGGGTCAATTTGCCTAGTTCCTTAACGAGAGTTCTCTCGAACACCTTGGTATTCTCTACCTGCCTACCTGTGTCGGTTTGCGGTACGGACAGTATAACCATAAGTTTAGAAGATTTTCTCGGCGATCCGCCCCCCCACTTCGCTTCACCCGAAGGATCCACTCGTTCACTCTCTCAGATTCCGTCTGCGTATTTTACTATCAGACCTCCGTAAGAGCTTCACGCGCACTACCAACAGTCGCGCTGGAAACTGGGACCGCGTCCCTCCATCACTGATTACACTGGTTACGGAATATCAACCGTATGTCCATCGGCTACGCCGTTCGGCCTCGCCTTAGGCCCGACTAAACTTCAGAGGACGAGCCTTCCTGAAGAACCCTGAGGCTTTCGGTGTAGGGGATTCTCACCCCTATTAGCGCTACTTATGTCCGCATCCTCACTTGCCGCCAGTCCACCACTGCTTACGCTATGGCTTCGTTCCGACGGCAACGCTCCTCTACCACTAATCCCTAAGGACTAGTCCGACGCTTCGGTGGCTGGCTTGAGCCCCCATACATTATCGGCGCAGAACGCCATTCGACCAGTAAGCTGTTACGCACTCTTTAAATGATGGCTGCTTCTAAGCCAACATCCTGGTTGTCTATGGAATTCCACATCCTTTTACACTTAGCCAGCACTTGGGGACCTTAGCGGTCGGTCTGGGCTGTTTCCCTTTTGACTATGAAGCTTATCCCCCACAGTCTCACTGCTACGCTCTGATCTGTCGCCATTCGGAGTTTGGTAAGGTTCAGTAACCCGGTAAGGCCCCTAGCCTTTCCAGTGCTCTACCTGCGACAGAGAACGCGTAACGCTGCACCTAAATGCATTTCGAGGAGAACCAGCTATCTCCGTGTTCGATTGGCATTTCACCCCTACCCACAGCTCATCCGAGCATTCTTCAACATACACCGGTTCGGTCCTCCACTCGGTCTTACCCGAGCTTCAACCTGGCCATGGGTAGATCACACGGTTTCGGGTCTAATCCCGGCAACTAAGGCGCCCTATTCAGACTCGCTTTCGCTGCGCCTCCGTGTCTGAGACACTTAAGCTAACGCTGCCGAAATTAACTCGCGGACTCATTCTGCAAAAGGCACGCAGTCACACGATAAATCGTGCTCCCACTGCTTGTAGGCGGCATGGTTTCAGGTTCTATTTCACTCCCCTCCCGGGGTTCTTTTCGCCTTTCCCTCACGGTACTAGTTCACTATCGGTGGCAAGAAGTATTTAGCCTTAGGAGGTGGTTCTCCCAGATTCCCACAGAATTCCTCGTGCTCCGTGGTACTTGGGTGCTGTCTAAGAGTCTCGATCCTTTCGTTTACGGGGCTTTCACCCTCTATGGCTGTCTTTTCCAAAGACATTCAACTAGAAACGAGATTTGTAACTCTTTTGGTATGCTGCTGTTAACCATGACAGTCCCGCGACACCGAATACGCAACGCCAGCAGGCTATATTCACGTATTTGGTTTAGGCTGTCCCGCTTTCGCTCGCCGCTACTTACGGGATCACTTTTGTTTTCTCTTCCTTCGGATACTTAGATGTTTCAGTTCTCCGAGTGCCCTCCACACGCCCTATATATTCAGGCGTGGGTGCTATGCATCGCATAGCGGGTTTCCCCATTCGGAAATCTCCGGATCAAAGGTTGCTTGCACCTCCCCGAAGCGTATCGCCGCTTGCTGCGTCCTTCGTCGGCTCCTTGCCCCAAGGCATCCACCATGCGCCCTTTGTAGCTTGATCACTCAATATTTACAAGGTCTTTTCTTCTAGGCTATCAGTTATATTACTATAACCGACAACTTCGATGAAATTGTATGCTGTTACCCGTTCATTAATTCTTTATGCAGTTGTCAAAGGACAGTTGATCGAAGAGCCATCTCTTCAATCTTCGCCGCTCCCTAACGATGAGGGCTGGTCGGCGTTTCTCACGGAAGCGTTTGCTTCCGTAAACTTAGCGAGCTTGTCCAATCTCACCGAAGTGGACGACAGAACTCAAAACTTTTGAATGTCAGCTAAAACAGTGGAGAATAGCGGGCTCGAACCGCTGACATCTACTTTGCAAAAGTAGCGCTCTACCAACTGAGCTAATTCCCCGAACTCTTTCGCACTTTGGCAAAAAGAGGGTGGTGGGCCCAAGTGGACTCGAACCACTGACCTCACGGTTATCAGCCGTGTGCTCTAACCAGCTGAGCTATAGGCCCACGTTTTCATCTCAAGCAAATGCTCTTCAGCAAGACAAGCGTAAAGGGAAGGCAACCTGCCTTCCCTTTATGAGAAAAACGATACGGTTGTTCTTAGCTTATGCGCTTGTGTGCTTGAGAATGGTCATAAAGACTCACTGGTACACTGTTCTAAAAGGCTGACAAATTGAAAAAAGCCAGATGCACATAGAAAACTAAATAGGGTCTCGTGATAATAACAATTGGGCAGTAACAAAGAAGTAATTCCAGCAAAGATCGACCTTGATAGATGCTGCGCCGGCTTGCAGTCCGAAGACTGTAAACGGGACTTCAGCGATCTTATCCTTAGAAAGGAGGTGATCCAGCCGCACCTTCCGATACGGCTACCTTGTTACGACTTAGTCCCTCTCGCTCCCCACAGCTTAGTTGGCTCCCTCCTTACGGTTAAGCCACCAACTTCGGCTGCAGACAACTCAAGTGACTTGACGGGCAGTGTGTACAAGGCCCGGGAACGTATTCACCGCAGTTTAGCTGACCTGCGGTTACTAGCGATTCCGACTTCATGCAGGCGAGTTGCAGCCTGCAATCTGAACTGAGACCGTATTTTTGCGATTGGCTCCACCTCGCGGTCTTGCGTCGCTTTGTTTAACGGCCATTGTAGCATGTGTCAAGCCCAGGATGTAAGGGCCATGCCGATTTGACGTCATCCCCACCTTCCTCCCACTTACATGGGCAGTTTCCAAAGAGTTCCCGACTTAACGCTGGCAACATTGGATGAGGGTTGCGCTCGTTGCGGGACTTAACCCAACATCTCACGACACGAGCTGACGACAACCATGCAACACCTGTCTCTCTGTCCTCTTGCGAGGAAAGCCCACTTTCATGGGATGTCAGAGGATGTCAAACCCTGGTAAGGTTCTTCGGTTAGTGACGAATTAATGCACATGCTCCACCGCTTGTGCGGGCCCCCGTCAATTCCTTTGAGTTTCAACCTTGCGGCCGTACTCCCCAGGCGGAATACTTATTGCGTTAGCTGCGGCACCAGGGGGGTCGATACCCCTGACACCTAGTATTCATCGTTTACGGCGTGGACTACCAGGGTATCTAATCCTGTTTGCTCCCCACGCTTTCGCGCCTCAGCGTCAGTTACAGGCCAGCGAGCTGCCTTCGCCATGGGTGTTCCGATCGATATCTACGCATTTCACCGCTACACCGACCATTCCACTCGCCTCTCCCGCACTCAAGGTTCCCAGTATGAAAGGCAGTTCCGGGGTTGAGCCCCGGAATTTCACCCCTCACTTAAGAACCCGCCTACGCGCTCTTTACGCCCAGTAACTTCGGACAACGCTCGCCCCCTACGTATTACCGCGGCTGCTGGCACGTAGTTAGCCGGGGCTTATTCTTCGGGTACCGTCATTTATTTCTTCCCCGAAAAAAGAAGTTTACATCCCGAAAGATTTCATCCTTCACGCGACGTCGCTGCATCAGGCTTTCGCCCATTGTGCAAGATTCCTAATTGCTGCCCCCCGTAGGAGTCTGGGCCGTATCTCAGTCCCAATCCGGCTGATCGTCCTCTCAGACCAGCTACCCGTCGAAGCCTTGGTGAGCCGTTACCTCACCAACTAGCTGATAGGCCGCGGGCCCATCCTGAAGTGCCTTGCGGCTTTGTTTATTGAATGATGCCACCCAATAGACACATGCGGTATTAGCAGCTCTTTCAAGCTGTTGTCCCCCGCTTCAGGGCAGGTTGCCCACGTGTTACGCGACCGTTCGCCACTAACCAGCATTGCTGCTGATCCGTTCGACTTGCATTTCTTAGGCACGTCGCAAGCGTTCGTCCTGAGCCAGGATCAAACTCTCCAAAAGTGGTATTGTTGAAGCCCGAAGGCTTTTTGCAAACTTGTTGAATTGTCTGAGATACTGTGTCCGGCTAGGTACACAGTTCCAGTTTTGATCACTCTCCATCAACCGAAGCCGATGGAGGCAATCGTGAAAACTTCACTGGACTCTTCTTTGTTACTTTGTCTTTCTTGGAAGTGAGATTGCTCTCACCACAAGATTTACACGCTCAAAGGTTATTATCACGATTCCACTATTTAGTTTTCAATGTGCATCGCCGGAGGCTTTTGCCTCTGGAAAAAAGAGCAATAAAAAACCACGCTATCTTCAGGATAGTTCGTTTGGTCAGGCAAGAAAACTGTTCAGCGCGGACGCTTCTCAGTTCGTCTTACCCCCACTCGGTTACCCTTGCAGCGCGGAGGTCATTGCTCTTCGGCTTAGTGACAAGAGATAGTATACATTAACTTTGCAGTCTTTGTCAACCCCTTCGTCGACTATTTTTCAATTCTTTTTTGCAGCGTCTTTCAACGTCGCTTCGTCGTTGGCTCTTTGACCCGGCGACAAGATTTAGTATGTCAGGTTTCGATCCGGTTTGTCAAGTGTCTGGAAAAGTATTTTTCAGGTATTTTCCGAAGCACTCTTCATCGCTGGCTTCGTACCCCGGCAACGAAAATTAGTATGTCAGATTGTCGCTCGGTTTGTCAAGTGTTTCGGAAAGTATTTTTTAGGTATCTTCTGAGGCACTCTTCATCGCCGACGCTTTGATCTGGCAACGAGGAGTATTATGACAGCAACTGCGCCCAGAGTCAAGGGCTGCACCCATTTATTTTTATGACCTGTCTGCGGCTCCTGCTCTTTACTCGCATCTTCGCTCGTGTCCTCCGCATCGGAAGAGACTTCCAGTATCCGCACCGGCTTGGTCATGAGTGCCGCTATCGCCTTCGTCGTGGTCTCCCCAATAATCGTTAACGCGTCCTTCGAAGGGTCCGGAAACTCTTTCAGCATCTGCGCCGCCGTCATCGGCTTCCCGATCGTCGCCGTGACCCGTGCCCGAAACAGCCTTTTCGCATGCATCGGATGCACCCGGTCTGTCCCTTCCAGAGCAATCGGGACAATCGGCACCCCCGTTTGACGTGCAATCAGCGCGAAGCCTTTCTCCGCCGGCTCCAATGTCCCCGGGTTTGCACGCTTCCCCTCGGGGAAAATCCCGAGCACATGCCCCGCCTTCAGCTCGTCCATCGCATGGCGGATCGCCCCCCGGTCCGCTGCCCCGCGTTTCACCGGGAACGCATCCAATGCCTTGATCAGCGGCCCCAGCACGGGGTAAGCGAATAACTCCTCTTTCGCCATCATCCGAAGCTGCCGCTTTGTGACCATCGAGAGATATGGCGGATCCATGTACGCGCGGTGGTTCGGCGCCAATATCACCGGGCCGCTCTCCGGAATATTCTCCGCCCCGATTACCGTAATCCCTCCGAGAAACGGCAAAACGATCTGCACCACTGTGCGCGCGATCCTATAGGCCCGCGACGAAACATCGGGCGGGAACGTTTCCGGCATCTTACTCGCCATGACTTCTCTCCCCCACCAGTGCTAGGATCTGCGTAACTACGTCGTCTGCACTTAACTGGTCACTGTCCAGGCAGACCGCATCCTCGGCAGGCCGCAGCGGCGCGGTGTCCCGACCGGAATCGCGTGCATCCCGGGCGGCGATCTCGCGCTCGAGGGTCTCCGTTTCCCGCTCCACTCCCCCGGCCGACAGCTCTTCCCGCCGACGCCGAACACGCTCCGCCAGCGAGGCCGTCAGAAAAATCTTGACTTCCGCCTCCGGCAATACCACGGTTCCAATGTCCCGCCCCTCCATCACCACGCCCCCGCGCCGGGCCATGGCCTGCTGCAAAGTCACCATCCGCGCCCGCACTTCAGGCAGTGCGGCCAGCGGCGATGTCAAGTTGCTGATCTCCGGCGACCGTATCCACTCCGTGATCTCCCGCCCATCCGCCCAGACCCGCCCCGGCTCCAGATGAATGTCCAAGTTTTCCGCCAGTGTCAAGACTGCTTCCACATTCTGCGGATTCACGCCCGAATCCAGCACCGCCCAGGCCAAAGCCCGGTACATCGCTCCTGTGTCTACATAGGTGAAGCCCAAGGCATCCGCCACGCGTCGTGCCACCGTGCTCTTCCCCGCACCCGCCGGACCGTCGATTGCAACAGACAGAGTTTTACGCTCGGCTAGAATCATAGAAGTATTGTAGACCGAGCGTAACTCGATTGTCAACGCGAAGCCCCAATTGTCAACGCAAGCAGTAGCTATGCGCCGTAAAGAAACTGCTCATGGACAATCTTATCGTTTTCGACCGTGTAGACCGCGATCTCGTCCATTTGGAGCCTTTTCCCAAGGGTCTTATCCGTCGCATCCATATTAAAGCGTACGGCGAATTGGTTACCGTTCACATAGGGGCCTTCCACTTGCATCGCATGAACCTCCATTTTTTCGCCGAATTGCCGGCTCTTGGCTGTCACTGCCTCAATCCCGCGCATTTCGGCGGGATCGCCCATCGCTTCGACACTCACGATGTCATTGCTGTAATACTTAGCGATTGCCTCCATAAACTGCCCCTGCTGACATAAACTAACCAGACCCTGCGCCACTTCTGCTGTTGCCATAATTTTCTCCCTGTGAATTGCTCCGTATTTTTGACTTACTCCGCACTCAAGTTTAACAGATGCGGCGCGGGGAGTCAAGGCGCGGCAGACTGAGAGGTATAATAGAAGTAGAGGAGGCTTACTATGTTTCAAGTCATGCTCGAAGATGCCGGCAGCCAGCTGGCGCAGCTAGTTCAGCAGGCCCGCTCGGGCGAAGAGGTCATCATTATCAGCGGCAGTGCGCCCATTGCAAAGATCGTGTCTCTACCACAAGGTGCAGTCGAAGCACCACAACCTGGCTTTGGCAGTGGAAAGCACGCGCTCATTTACATGGCCGAAGATTTTGACGCCCCGCTCGAAGACTTCAAGGAATATATGTGATGCGGTTACTTTTAGACACCCACACTTTTTTGTGGTATATCTTTGGTAGCTTGCAATTAAGTGCTAAGATGAGAGTCTTGCTCGATGACGCATCTAATGAGAAATTCTTGAGTCTTGCCAGCATCTGGGAAGTCGGCATTAAGGTGAGTACCGGCAAACTTATTCTTGCCGAGCCGCTTGATACGTATTTTGCAGAGCAGATGGGGTTAAATGGCGTTCAACTACTTTCCATCTCTCTAACCCATATCGCACTTGTTTCCAAACTTCCTTTCCACCATCGCGACCCATTCGACCGTCTACTGGTCGCACAATGCCTTACGGAGAACATTCCGCTTGTTTCTGCGGACCCGATATTAGATGCCTATGGTGTCATAATACTCTGGTAATGTCTCCATTCGCAATACCAACATTCCAGAATAAGAAAACTATGAGTACATACTCCGATACAACCAATCAAATCACCCTGGCGACCATTGCCCAGAAGAAACGCACCGGGGCAAAGCTCACCGTCTTGACCGCTTACGACTACCCGACTGCCCTGCTTGTCGACGGCTCCGGGGTGGATATGGTTCTGGTCGGCGACTCGCTCGGCATGGAAGCATTAGGCTTCGATTCCACTCTGCCGGTGACAATCGAAATGATGCTGCATCATACGCAGGCCGTCCGGCGCGGCACCCGGCGGGCGTTGCTGGTCGCCGATATGCCGTTTCTCTCCTATCAGGTCAATGCCGACGAAGCCGTCCGCAATGCCGGTCGGCTTTTAGCGGAAGGCGGGGCCAATGCCGTCAAGCTGGAAGGCGGCACGGCGGTCGCTGCCACGATCCGCCGCATTGTCGAAGCTGGCATTCCAGTCATGGCGCATCTCGGCTTTACCCCGCAAAGTGTGAATTTATTGGGAATCCGTAAGCAGGGAAAAGAGGCGGAGGCGGCGAATAGACTTTTGGCCGATGCACAGGCTGTTCAAGAGGCCGGGGCATTCGCCGTGGTCCTGGAACTGATTCCCGACACGCTGGCGGCGCAGATCACGGCGGCCCTGACCATCCCGACTATCGGCATCGGGGCCGGGCCGCAGTGCGATGGGCAGGTACTGGTGACCTCGGATCTGATCGGCCTGCGTCCGGATCGGCCGGTGCTGAAGCATGTCCGTCAGTATGCCCGTGTGGGCGAGGAAATTGCCCGCGCTTTGCGCACCTATAAGGAAGAAGTAGAATCCGGGAGTTTTCCCTGATTCGCAGGTTCCAATTTCGGTCTTGCTGTTCTAAGAAGGAGATTTTCACATGAGCATTCCGCCTACCCCCGGGGAGTACACTTCCCCGTCGCCTCTCGGCGACCCCTCCGCAATCACACAGGATGACAAAACGATGGCTATGCTGTCATACATCCTGGGCATTTTCACCGGTTTCCTCGGACCACTCATTCTGTGGCTCGTGAAAAAAGATCAGTCGAAGTTCGTTGCATTCCACGCCCTGCAGGCATTAATTCTGCACGCTGTCGTCGTCGTCGGATATATTCTGTCCAGCTTCCTGATCATTGTCCTGGTCGGCTTCTTGACCTACCCTGCGTTCTTCATTCTTGGGTTGGTTTACAGCGTTCTTGCCGGTCTCGCGGCCAACAAAGGCGACTGGTACGAAATCCCCGTCATCGGCAAGCTGGCACGCCAGCAGGTTGGACTTTGAAACTTTCTACTTCTCAAGGGCCGCAGGAGCATTCCTGCGGCCCTTTTTTCCTGTCTGGGGTATACTGCAAGCGATTAACTTTCTGAGGAGCCGACCCTGATATGCCCAAACTGATCTTGCTGCGACACGGTGAGTCGCAATGGAACCTGGAAAACCGCTTCACCGGTTGGGTGGATGTCCCCCTGTCCCCGCGTGGTGAGAACGAAGCCCGCACCGCTGGAGAGCACCTCAAAGACCTGCCGGTCGACAAGCTGTACACGTCTGTGCTGCAGCGAGCGATCAACACCGCCCAAATCGCCCTCGAAACCGCCGGTAAGGGCGAGCTGCCCACTGAGCGTGATCAGGCTCTGAACGAGCGGCATTACGGCGACTTGCAGGGCCTGAATAAAGCCGAGACCGCCGCCCAGTACGGCGACGAACAGGTAAAAATCTGGCGCCGCTCCTACGATGTCCCTCCGCCCGGAGAGCATGGCGAGTCCCTCAAAGACACCGCCGCCCGCACTCTTCCCTATTTCCAGGCGCATATTCTGCCCGACATCAAAGCCGGCAAAAATGTGATGGTCGTTGCCCACGGCAACTCCCTGCGCTCCATCGTCATGGAGCTGGACAATCTTACCCGCGAACAGGTCCTCGAGCTGAACATCCCCACCGGCATCCCCCTGGTCTACGACTTCGACGATGCCGGGAACATCACGCACAAGCAGTACCTGTTCACACGGGAGGATGAGAAGAAAGCGTGAGCACGAGAGATTTGCTACTTAGCTAAATTGTGTCCCAGTGCAGTAGTTTAAGAGGCAGGGGCAACCGGCGTTCGGACCCGGCATTCGCACCCGGCATTAAAATGCCGGTCTACCCGGAGAAAGTCACTCCGTGACTGGGATTATCTGACCCGTAGGGGCGCTGCTTGCCGCGCCCTCTTATCTCCGTCTGCGCCCTCTTAACTTCACGTGCCCTCTGGCTCTTGTCTTATCTGCTGTCCTATCTTCGTTTTCAGTGTCGGAGACACTTTCTCCGGTAGACCGGCATTTCAATGCCGGGTCCCAATGCCGGGTCCCAATGCCGGGTCCCAATGCCGGGTCCCAATGCCGGGTCCCAATGCCGCGTGAGCATCCATGTTGGCTGCAGCTTGCCAGACCGCCTTGTCGCCCGCGATAGATGTAGATCAGTTTGTCGCCGCTTAGAAACCAAAAAATTGCAAACTCTTACCGAAATCACTGCCCTCCAAACCGCTCTGGCCGCCGCCCGCCGCGATGGCAAAACCGTCGGACTCGTGCCGACCATGGGGGCGTTCCATGAAGGCCACCTGACCCTCATGCGCCGGGCGAAGGCCGAAAACGACATTGTGGTGGTCACGCTGTTCGTCAACCCGACCCAGTTCAGCGATCTGGACGACTTCGACCGCTACCCGCGTGACCCCGCGCGTGATACGCAGCTGGCGGAAGCCGAAGGCGTAGACTTTCTCTTCACGCCGACCCCCGAAGAGATCTACCCGAAAGGCTTCGATACCGTGGTCGTAGTCCGCGCCCTCTCCGAGCGTCTGGAAGGCGGCTCGCGTCCCGGCCATTTTGCGGGAGTGTCCACGGTCGTCACCAAGCTGCTTTTGATCGTCGGGGCGGACCGAGCCTACTTCGGCGAAAAGGACTGGCAGCAGCTTCAGGTGATCCATGCCCTGACGCTGGATCTCAATATTCCAACGGAGATTATCGGTATCCCGACAATTCGCGAAGCCGACGGCCTCGCCCTCTCTTCGCGCAATATCCGCCTCTCCCCTGAGCAGCGCACCACCGCCGTCGTTTTGTCGCAAGCACTCGACAACGCCCAGGCCATCGCCGACACCGGGGTTCAGGATGCCTACCAGCTTGCCGCCTGGATGCGCCAGACCATTGAAGTCCAGAAGCTGGCCCGCGTCGACTACGCCGTCGTCGTCTCCCCAGACACTCTTCAAGAGATCGACACCATCGAAAACGGCGCGGTCGCCCTGGTCGCCGCGACCTTCGGCAGCGTCCGCCTCCTCGATGTTCGCCTCCTGCAGGCCGCTCCTGCCGCGCAGCTGCGGCGTTAGGAACCTGCCATGCCCGCTTTCAATACGCATGTCCACTTGCCGCCGAACTTCTCTGCATTTGAATCGGTAGAACAAGCCGTGTCGCTGGCCTCCGCCCAGGGGCTTTCGGTGCTCGGGGCCAATAATTACTACGACTTCCGCGTTTACGCCGAATTCGCCGCATTGGCTCGGGGAAAGAACATCTTTCCCCAGTTCGGCCTCGAAGTCATCTGTCTCCTCGACAGCCTCCAGGCTGACGGCATCAAGCTCAACGATCCCGGCAGCCCCGGCAAGCTCTACCTCTGCGGCAAAGGCATGACCCAGTTCGACCCGCTCACTACCGAGGCGGCAGCTTTGCTGCACACCATCCGCGATGCCGACTCGAAGCGCATGGCCGCTGTCGTCACCGCTCTGGAATCTCTCTTCGATGATTGCGCCCTTCCCACCGGTCTGACTGCTGCGGCGATCAAGCAGCGCATCGCCGCCCGCCACGGCTCGCCCCTCGAAACCATTTATTTGCAGGAGCGTCACGTCGTGCAAGCTTTCCAGGAAGTGTTATTCGAACGCATGATTCCGTCGGCCCGGCTTTACTTCTTAGAAGCTCTCTTCGGTGCCCCGCCCAAATCAAAGCCGACCGATGCCGCCGCCGTGCAGAACGAGATCCGCTCCCATCTCCTGAAAGCCGGCAAGCCTGCCTACGTCCCGGAAACCTTCGTCGGCTTCGACCATGCCTATCGCCTCCTGCTCGCCCTCGGCAGCATCCCGTCCTACCCCGTGCTTGCCGATGGTGCCGCTCCGCTGACCGAATACGAGCACTCCCCGGATGCCCTCGCCGCC
>JANXNV010000184.1 GCA_025353925.1 Armatimonadota bacterium | reverse complement strand
GGATGGGCTGGACCGGGACTGATCGACGCCGTAAAATGGATCGGAACCGGTGTTCCCGCCTGGGCACCGGTCACCAGAGAAAGCAGGACGAACGACAACACGCTGAGAAGAAAGTGTTTCACTTGACGGTGACCACCGCATGGACCGGGGCGGAAGCAGGCGGATAGCAGGACTTGTCATCGCATCCTTGGAACGACACCGTTCCAGTGAGCGCTGTGCTTCCAGCCTTCGCGGATTTCGATACCGTGTAAGGGATCGAAATCACGACTTTACCCGTGTAGACCAGCAGCGGCTTGGTGGAGTAGGAGACTTTGACAGTCTTTGAGGTCGGATAATGAGCCGCACCAAACGTGATCCCGGACCCAGGCTGACCCCGAAAGTTTGTTGGGATATAAGTGGAGTCGTTCGGCTGATGCGCGTTGATGTGGTACTTCGGCCCGACACTGATGGTCACGAATAAGACGCCTTTTCCGCCGCGTGTTACGGCGGCGGGGCGGGGGGTGGCAGTGACGGCCGCGACTTTCGGCCCGCCGAACTGTGCATGTGCGGGCAGGATGCATAGAGGCGCAGCAGCAAGCGAGAAGGAGAGTATCGGTTTGATTCTGATCATAGTTTAAATAACTGGCAAATGGGCGTCAGAAGTTCCAAAGCGCGGCTTTGAAACTTATCTGCCTGGCTGGCGTACTGCTTTGTAATACACTTCTAGGATAGGATACCCGAACCCATGACACTCGGAGATATATTAGCTGCTCTGGCCGCCATTTTTATTGTCGGCGCATCCTGGTCGGCGGCGATTTTGCTGGTCGCGCTGGCATTTCCCCGACCGGTCACGCGGGCGGAAACTGCATTGCGGGATGCTCCAGGCCGCTGCGCGGGAGTCGGGTCTACCATGGTTTTGGTCTGCGGCCTGCTGGCGACTCTTTTGATCAATGTGGCACCAGGGCCGCTCAAGCTGCTGGGGGCACTACTGCTCGGCGGACTGAGCTTGCTGGCGGCACTGGGCAGCGGGGCGATCGTGCGGCTGGTCGCGGGCCGTATCGATGACCTGGGATCGCCGCTTTCCCCATTCGGCAGTCTGACCCGGGCCTCGGTGCTTTATGTTTCTTCTGGGTTCCTGCCGATCCTGGGCTGGTTCATCTTGATCCCCGCCGCGCTGCTGTTTTCGGTCGGCTGCGGGTTTGAGGCATTGCGTCAGCCGAAAAAATCTCAAGCAGCCATGGAAGTACTGGCATGAAAACCACTCGTCGCGAAATCTTAGCTCTTGGGGCGGCTGGAATGGCCGCAAGCCTGCTGACAGGCTGTGAGACTCTGGAGCAGCGGCTGACGGCGGCCACGCTCCCCGAGAATGCACTGCCGCCGCCGAACCTGCCGGTGCATTCGCCTGTCGTCCGTTTGCTGAACCGCGCCGCGTATGGGCCGCGCCCCGGCGATATCGCCTACGTGACGCGCCTCGGCATCGCGGGGTATGTGGCCGAGCAGCTTGCCCCGGAAACACTCGCGGAGGAGCCGATTCTTGCTCTGCGGCTTCGCAGCTTGGCCGATACGCTCAATCCGGATACGGGGACGCTTTTTGATATGGACGATCACCGGGTCGTCGAGGCACTGCGCGAGGCGACCCTTCTGCGCGCGGTTTACAGCCGGAGGCAGCTATCGGAGCGCATGGTCGAGTTCTGGACCGACCATTTCAACATCTACGCGTTCAAAGGGCAGGGGCCGCAGCTTAAAGTCGTGGATGACCATGCGACCATCCGCAGCCATGCGCTGGGCAAGTTTCGAGATCTGCTGGGTGCTTCGGCCCAATCCGCAGCGATGCTGGGCTACCTGGACAACACGGCCAATATGAAGGGAATACCCAACGAGAATTACGCCCGGGAATTGATGGAGCTGCACACGCTGGGGGTCCACGGCGGCTACACCCAGCGCGACGTCAAAGAAGTCGCCCGCTGCTTCTCCGGCTGGACATTCGAAAACCACTGGCATCGGGGCCGCTTTCGGTTCAAGGCCGATATGCATGACGATGGCCCGAAGTGCGTTCTGGGCGTTTCACTCCCCGCCGGGGGCGGGGTCAAAGACGGGGAGCGCGTGCTGGACATTTTAGCCGCTCACCCGGCCACGGCGGAGCATCTCGCACGAAAGCTCTGCACACACTTTCTCGGCGAGACCTCTGATTCTTGGACCAGGCGGCTGGCGGCGATATTTACGGCATCGGACGGCGACATCAAGCCCATTTTACTTGAGCTGCTGACCTCCGCCGATCTGCTGTCAGCGAAGCCGATCCTGAAGCGTCCGCTGGATTTTGCCGTCAGCAGTCTGCGGGCACTCAATGCCGATACCGACGGCGGGGTGGGCGTTCAAAGGCATCTCGAATCGATGGGACAGGCTCTTTACGCCTGGCCCATGCCGGACGGTTTCCCCGAGGCCGCGCACTTCTGGACCGGGGCCTTGATCCCCCGCTGGAACTTTGCGCTGGCTCTCTCCGGCAGCCGTGCGGAGAACACACGGCTCGATTTGCCCGCTTTGACCGGGGCGGGGAAGAAATCCGGTTTGACGCCGCACGACACGCTGCTGGAATTCGCCTTTAGCTGCTCGCCGCAGGATCCGGCACTGTCCGGGCTGCGAGCACTCACCCCGCAGTACCCAAATCTCGCCGAGTACACGGCAGTTGTTTTGATGTCGCCCGCGTTCCAGTGGCACTGAGTCAAGTTCAAGGAGAAAAGAATGCTGAGTACACGTCGCGGATTATTCGCTCTGGGCGCACTTTCCGCCCTCGCGCTGACGGCAGGACCGCGCAGTGCCCTCGGGGGCGTCACGGTCACCTCGCGAAAATCGGGGCCGCCGGGAGATGTCCTGGTCTCCATCTTCCTGCGCGGCGGCGTGGACGGCCTGAGTATGGTCGTGCCTCATGCCGACGATGCCTACTACAAAAATCGCCCGACAATTGCCCTGGGGCGTCCGAACGACACGCGTCTGGCCTTGAAAGATCGCGTGCAGGATTTGGACGGTTACTTCGGCCTGCACCCGGCACTCACGCCGCTGATGCCGCTGTATGCCGCCGGACAGCTCGCGGTCATCCATGCCTGCGGCTCGGGGGACCAGACCCGCTCGCATTTCGAGGCGATGGCAACCATGGAGCGCGGCGTTTCGGCGGATACCGGCCCGGCCAGCGGCTGGCTGGCACGGCATCTTGAGACGGCACCCTGGCATAACTCGTCGCCGCTCCGCGCCGTCTCGCTCGGGACGATTTTGCCCCAGTCTCTGCGCGGCGCGAGCAATGTCACGGCGCTGACGACCCTAGCGGACCTCCGGCTGCAGTCTCCCTTTGGCGGGGGAACGGGCCGCTTTGAAGACTCGCTGCGCCATCTTTATACCCACGATGCCCTGGCGGAAGCGGGTCAGGAGGCACTCTCCGTACTGAAGACGCTCAACCAGCTGCCGGCTTCGCCGGTTTTGACAAAACACTCCAGCTACCCCGCAGATGATCTGGGAAACGGCCTGCGGCAGGTCGCACAGTTAATCAAAAGCGAAGTCGGCCTGGAAGCTGCCTGCCTGGACCAGGGCGGGTATGACACGCATGTCGCGCAGGGTACGAGCGCGGGTATACTGGCAGGGCGGCTGGAAAGCCTTGGGAAAAGCCTGGCGGCGTTCGCCGCCGACCTTGGCCCGGAACGCTGGGGGCGCACTACGGTTGTTGTGCTGTCTGAATTCGGACGGCGGGTTGCGGAAAATAGTGGGCTGGGCACAGACCACGGGCGCGGCGGAGCAATGCTGCTGCTCGGCGGGAAAAGTGTCGCGGGCGGGAAAGTGCATGGACTCTGGCCCGGGCTTGCCCCGGAGCATCTGGACGGACCGGGAGACCTCAAAGTGACGACCGATTACCGAAACGTGCTGGCGGATGTGATTTCGATGCGGCTGAAAAACCCGAATACGGCGGAGATATTCCCCGGCCTGAACGCCTCTTCTTTAGGAGCGGTGCATGGCTGAACTCGTTCTACGACCCGAAATATTTCGCGCCAAAACGAGCAGCCGAGAGGACTCCGCGGGCGGCGAAGCCGGAGATGAAGCCCTGGCTGAGCGCGTCCGCTCGTCCGGGGACGTGGCCGCGTTTTCTTTGCTGGTGACGCGCTACCGGGGCCGCCTCGTGGCTTTGGCTCGCCGGATGCTGCCCGGAACCGGTTCCGAAGAGGCCGAGGATGTCGCGCAGGAAGCTTTTGTAGCAGCCTATGACAAGCGTGCGTCGTTTCGCAAAGGAGAATCCTATCGGCCCTGGCTGTACAGGATCGCGGTCAACCGGTGTTTGGATCGTCTGCGGGCAATTTCCCGGCGGCCCGTGACTGTTGAAATCAGCAGCCTGCCGGAACCCAGCGTTTTCGGCAATGGCCCGGAAGAGAGGCTGATTTCAAACGAAAGCGAAGCGCGTCTGTCCCAGGCCGTAGCCGCCCTGCATCCGAAGCTCCGAGTGGTGTTCGTGCTGCGCCATTTGGATGACCTTTCCTACGACGAAATCGCCGCCGCGACCGGTCTGCCGCTGGGAACAGTGAAAACGCACCTCTTCCGTGCCCGGGCCGAACTGCGCCTTGCCCTTGCGGAGTATTTGAAACCATGAACTGCCGTACTGCCGAACAATTCATCCACTGCCGGATTGACGGAGAGCTTTCTCGTGCCGGAGGGGATCGCTTGGACGTGCATTTATCAGGGTGCAGCGCGTGCCGTCAGGTGAGCGAAGAGTATCGACAGCTCGCGCGGCAAGCACATCACTGGGTCCCGTTGCCCGAGGCTGCGGATCGGCCCGCCGACATTTTCGCCGCGCAGGTGCTAGCCCGAATCGAGAACAGTCCCCGCCCCGCGACTGCTGCGCTCTGGGTGCCGCTGCTGGCAGCAATCGCAAGTCTGGCATGCCTTGCGCTGATACCTTCCACGCTCTGGCCCACGCTCCCAAATCTCGGCGGGGCGGCAAGTGCCTTGCCAAGCTGGTTTGTCTCTGTCGGACGTCTGCTCCCTGCCGAGACACTCTCGATTTGGAGTGCCGTCCAGCAGATACGGTTCTCACCGCTCTGGGCTTTCAGCCTGCTGACGGGGGCATGCCTCCTGAACCTGCTCTTTTACACGCGGGCCGTGCAGTCGCGCCTGAAAGGCAGCCTGTCATAAACCACAGTCCGTACTATCCCGTCCAGCTCTTCTTCAGCGGCCCAGCCGTTCTGCTGATCTTGATCTCCGTCTTGGCCTCGCTGACACTTTTTGCCGTGTTTCTTCAGCGAATTGAAATCGGCCTGCGGCTGGTGGAGCGGTCCGCACAGCGGCTGGAAGGGCGGTGCCTTGTTCCAATGCTGTGGGGCATTGCCGCCGCGATTGTCTGCGTGGTCGCGGCGGCTCTGCTGATCTCCACCAAAATCCTAGCTCTGCTGGGGGTGCTGGTGCTGGGAATCGGCCTCGTGCTGGCGAGTCTGGGTCTGGGTGCCACTGCGCTCTGGCTGGGGGCGAAGATTGTCGAGGCCGGACAATCCACAGAGATCGGCACATTGCCAGCATTGAAGTCAGGGGCAGCTGCGTTGCTGCTGACCGCGCTGCTGCCGTATGTTGGGTGGCTGCTGGTGCTGCTGGCACTGGCGGCGGGGATCGGGGTGGTGCTGGAAAGCCTGGCGGTGCGGCGGGGCGACGGACTTTAAAACCCAAACAATCCCCTTGCCGTTTTCGTCGTCACGTCCGCGACTTCCTCCAGCGTCACCCCCTTCGCGGCGGCGATGACTTCGGCGATAGCGGGCAAGTAAGACGGCTCGTTGCGGCGGCCTCGCTTATACTGCGGAGCGAGATACGGACAGTCGGTTTCCAGAAGCAGCCGGTCCAGCGGTGCATACGCAATGGCTGCACGGACTTCCTCTGACTTCTTAAATGTCGCCACGCCGCCAATCCCTAAATAATAGCCTGCGTCGAGGCACTTTTTAGCGTCTTTAAGATCACTTGTGAAGCAGTGCATGATGACGGGGGCGGCTGTCGCCGAGGCTTTCAGCACGGCCAGCGTATCGGCGAGCGCGTCCCGGGTGTGAATGATCAGTGGCAGGGCAGGGGAGAGCGACGCGGCGAAATCGATCTGCTCCCGAAACACTTCTCCCTGGCGCGAACGCGGGACGGTGTCCCAGTGATAATCCAGGCCGATCTCCCCGTAAGCCGCAACTTTGCCCGTTTCACACAAAAGCCGAAGCGTCGCGGCGGTCTCGGCGTTCCATTCGTCGGCAGATTCGGGATGGATACCGATCGCGGCCCGCATTTCTTTCCCTTCAGACAGCGCGACGGCACTGCGGCTGCTTTCCAGGTCGAATCCGATGCAGAGCTGGCGAGTGACTCCCGCCTCCCGTGCCCGCCACCATGCCTGCATACGGTCGGCGTCGAAATCGGGGTGATTCAGGTGACAGTGGGTATCGAAGAGTTCCATACCCATAGTATGACACGCGGTTGTGCTATACTGTGTCAACTGTCATATTTGAATGCAGCATTTGAGGGGATTTTAGGGTAAGTTGGGTCAGTGATAGAATTAGCACAACGCCTGGCCGGGACGGCACGCTGCGGGCGGCGGACGAAAACGCTGATCAAGCGGCTGAAGCCGGGCGATATTGCAGTGATCGACCATGCCGACCTCGACGGTCTCGCGGCTCAGGCTTTGGCGGAGGCACAGGTAAGCGCGGTCGTCAATGCCCAGCCTTTTATCAGCGGTAAGTATCCGAACCGTGGTCCGGCCGTGCTGGAAGCGGCTCATATCCCGCTGTATCAACTGTCTGACCCTGCCCATTTCAGCCGGTTCCGCGACGGTTCCCGCCTGGTCATTGACGATGCCTGGGGTGTCTATCAAGACGATAAGCTGACTGACGGATTGACCCACTGGGACAGTGCGCGGATGGCCTCTGAGACGGCGGCGGCACGGGCGAATCTCGGATCGGAGCTGGAGAAATTCGCCCGAAACACGCTGCAATACCTGGATTCCGAAAAAGACCTGCTGCTGGATCCGACTCATGTCCCTGCGCTCCGAAAGATGAAGCTCGCCGGGCGGCATGCGCTGGTGGTCGTGCGCGGGGAGGGCTACAAAGACGATCTGGCCCTGCTGCGCAATTACATGGAAGGGGTACGGCCCGTCGTGATCGCGGTCGATGGCGGTGCGGATGCCGTGCTGGAACTGGGACGCCGCCCGGATATCATCCTAGGGGATATGGACAGCGTCTCCGACGACGCATTGCGCTGCGGGGCGCAGCTGATTGTTCACGCTTACAAAAATGGGGATGCTCCTGGGTTGGAGCGAGTTCACGCGCTGGGTTTGACGGCGGACACGTTTGCCGTGCCGGGAACCAGCGAAGACGCCGCCCTGCTGCTGGCCTACGAGCATGGGGCGGACTTAATTGTGGCGGTCGGGACGCATTCCAACCTGGAAGACTTTCTCGACAAGGGCCGCGCGGGCATGGCGAGCACCTATCTAGTGCGCCTGAAAGTCGGGCCGCGCCTCGTGGATGCCCGGGGCGTCTTCAAGCTGTACCAGCCGAATCCGCCGTTTTCCGCCTTGGTCGGTCTGCTGCTTTCGTTCCTGCTGGCGATTCTCTTATTGCTGCACTTCTCGCCGATGTGGGAAAACCTGGTCGCCCTCATTCGTATCTGGTGGCGGCTTCACGCTCATTAAAGACTTTCTATGCTAGATGCCCGCTATCACCTTTTCTATCTCATCGCGATCTTTCTCATGCTCAGCTTTGGCATCTTGATAGGAGCGTCCTATTACGGCCCGGTGCAGGTGCGTCAGCAGCGTAAGGCGTTCGACTCGCTGCTGGCCCAGACTAACACCGTGGTGCAGGAGCGCAAGGAAGTCCAGGCGCGGCTTGACAAAGACGAAGCGGCACTGGCGGCAATCCGGCCAAACGTCGTCCGTGGCAAGCTGCAGGGCAAACGGATTATTCTGGTGCAGACTGGGGACTACGCCGACGCGACGGAAGCGGCGAACACGGCACTCGGGGATTCGGGGGCGGTGGTGGTGGCGACTGTCACGCTGACTGCGAAATGGGGAGCACTAGGGGCACGTCAGCGGGAAGCACTTCACCCAGTTGCGGGAAGCGCAGAGCCTGCCTCCCAGGACAAAGAACTGGCGGCGGCACTTGTCTCGGCACTCGTGAGCGGAACTGCCGCCGGCCCGATCCCGGCGGCGGCGATCCAGGGAATTCAAGAGCAGGGCCTGATCACCGTTTCCGGGGAATTGACGGACCCTTGCAGATTCTTCGTCGTGATCGGTGGCAGCCGGGAGGAGGGCGTTCCGACCGCGATCGAAGGGCCGCTTTTAGAGGGTTTCAAAGCCATTCCTGGACCGGTCACCGTTGTCTGCTGCGAGCCGTATACGGCAGCCGCTTCCTCGATACCGACCTTCCAAGCGGCAGGGTTCTCCACAATAGATTGTATCGACCTGCCACTCGGCCAAATCGCGCTTCCGTTCGCCCTGCGTGGCGACGCCGGAGACTACGGTCTCAAGCCGACCGCCCGCCGGCAGCTTCCCGCCGTATTCGGAGGCAGCCCGGTTCCATGAGCAGCTCTCCACGCGAAAAAGTCTGCGTCCTCGTCCCCGCTTACAATGAGGCCGCCCGCATCGGTACCACGATTGCCGCCCTGTGTGCCCGCCCCGAAATCGACGAAATCGTGGTCGTCGACGACGGCTCGGCCGACGGCACGAACGAGATCGCGCGGGCTGCGGGGGCGACCCGCGTGGTCACTGTCCAAAACGGCGGCAAAGGTGCTGCGCTCTCGGCAGCCTATGCGGCCTCGAAAGATTCCGCCGACATCTTTCTCCTGCTCGATGCCGACTTGGGCGCGTCTGCCGGGGAGGCGATCAAGCTGCTGCCGCTAATCCAGTCCGGGCAGGCCGATATGACAGTCGGCCTGCTGCCGCCTGACCCGGCTTTCGCCGAAACCGGTCAGTCGGGAGGGCGGGGGTTCGTGGTTGGCCTGGCACGTCGGGGAATACTCAGGCGCACAGGGCAGATATTTGCCCAGCCGCTCTCCGGCCAGCGTGCTCTGCGGCGGGAAGTCTTGGAAGCCCTCGGCGGGCAATTTGCGTCGGGCTTCGGCGTAGAAGTGGACCTGACCGTACGCGCACTCCAAGCCGGATTTCGGGTGCGAGAGGTCGAGACCCAGTTTCGCCACCATGTCACCGGCGGCGACTGGGCGAGTGTCCGCCACCGGGCGAAGCAGTTCCGGGATGTGGCCCGCGTGGTGCTGCTGCTTCGTTAAGCAGCGTTCCGCAGGCTATCCAAAAACTCCAAGCTCTTTAGGTCCCGCTCCAAATGCCTCCGCAGGGAGCGCCGCAGGGCCAGCCGTGCCAAATCCAGGCTGCGCGGGCCGACGGCGGGAAGAGCGGCGAGACTTGCACTCCCCATCGGCCCGAGAGCTTCCAGTGTTTGCAGCAGACGCAAAGCCCCCATTCCGAGTGCGCTGTGGTCTTCATTCGTCTCAGGACGCGCATGGCGCGGGCAGAGCACACCTCCCTGCGAGATCGACAGGGCGAACGTTTCATCGCGGGCAAACTCGCCGGGCAGGGGCGTTTGGCAAGTCGCACACTCGAAGAGATTGGGCGCGTACCCCAGATCTCCCAGCAATTGCACCTCGAACCACCGTGCCGCCAGCTCCGGCGGCGAAAGCGTTTCCATCTGACGCAGCCCGGACCGCAGCAGCTCAAACAGCTCGGGATTCGGCGCGTGGTCTTCCACCGAATGGTTCAGCAGGTCGGCCAGGTACAGTCCATGCGCCAGCCGGGGCAGCTCTTGCCGCAGTGCCGGGAACGATTCCATCACTTCGACCTGTGTTACGATCTCCAGCGACTTTCCCGATGCCAGCCCGAACCGCGTGCAGGTTAGCATCTCGGTCGCCCCGGAGAGCTGGGAGATCGGCTTGCGTGCGCCTTTGGCAATGGCCGAAAAGCGTCCGATCTCCGGCGAGTAAAGCGTCAGGATATTGTCGGTTTCGCTGAAGTGCCGTCGCTGCAAAACGATGGCGGTGGCGGAGTACGCAGGCATGAAGCCATTATACCCGAGGGGTCTCCAACTCTTTCTTTCGGTACGCCTTCTGCACGTATCGCCCGACGAAAAAGAGCGTTACCCAGAGCGGCGAGTAGGCCAGCAGCCAGATCAGCAGGGCGATCAAGGCACTTGCTGACCCGACCAGCGATTGCAGGGCATCGTGCGTCGTGGTCTGCAGTGTATTCAGAAAGCCGCCGGTGACCGGAGGAGGCACGAGGGCTTTCGGCGTCTGTGTCAGCTCCACCGTGATTGTGCCCAGGGTGGCCATCCGCTTCAGCAGTACCAGACGCGCCTTAGCCTGGGCTAGCTGGGTCCGCAGCTCGCGGGTCGCTTCCTGGTCGCGCCATTTGGCTCTGGACCCCATCGCTTTCAGCCCCGCTTCGGACTTCTGCACATCGTCTTCCAATATGCCTTCGGCCTGGTTGGCATCACTGGTCTTTTCCGTGATGTCTTCTCCGGTGATATTCTTCGACTGTACGCTGCCGAGCTTCGCGACCTGAGCCAAAAACGGCTCGAACTGCGTCACCGGGACCTTGACCGTCATCTCCGCGGATTTGAGGCCGTCGTCGCCGG
>JANXNV010000222.1 GCA_025353925.1 Armatimonadota bacterium | reverse complement strand
AGCGATCCGGCTCTATCCGGAGTCACCGGTCGCTTACGCCTATCTGACATACCAATTGAATCTTTCAGGCGATACGGTTGGGGCAAAGGCAGCGGAAGTTCGCTCTTATAGATTGGGTCTGCTGAAAGTCTCCGGCTTGCTAGACGCTCAAACCGCAGAAATGCAGGCAGAGAAAGCGCAAAAGTAAAGCAGTAAGCAAAAGCCCCGGCATTAAGGTGCCGGGGCTTTTTTGCGTCGATAGTTTCCAATATGCCCATTTCAAATTGACTTTTCAGCGTTTGTTGACAACGGCTGACAATTAAGATATACTGAAACGCAGAGCATTGGAAATCAGGACAGACTACGCCCCCCGGCGATGAGAGAGAGAACCCGCGACGAATGGAGTCCGAATCCCGAGAGTTGATGACGGTGGAACAGGCGGCTGCCTATTTGCAGCTCAGCCAGTCCAGTATTCGGTCTTACATACGGCAGGGCAAGCTGAATGCGTTCCGCATCGCCGGAAAGCGCAAAGTGCTGATCCCCCTGCCCGAGCTGCTGAAGCTGCTGGAGCCGGCCCGTGCCCAGGACCTCGAAGTCGTCCCCGGGGAGACGGCCGGGGATGACGCCGCGTAATGGCTCAGTCTGGAACGGCCCCGGCGTCCTCGATCGTCATTCAGGCCCGTACGCATAGCCCCGGCCTCTCTGCGGAGCTGCGCGAGCTGTGGGCGTACCGGCACCTCGTGCGCACTCTGGTCGAGCGCGACTTGCGCGTCCGCTACAAAAACTCCGTGGTCGGGGTGGCCTGGACCATGGTCAATCCGCTGATCCAGGTCTTTGTGCTGACCATAGTCTTCGGCTATATCTTAGGCTCCGGCCCGAAGAATATCAGTGCGTATCTCTTCTGCGCCACCCTGCCCTGGACCTTTTTCCAGACCTCCGTCCTCGACTCCTCGACCTCCGTGCTGGTGAAGCTGCCGCTGCTGAAGAAAGTCTATTTCCCGCGCGAGATTCCCCTGATCGCTACGGTCTGCCAGAACTTTGTCCAGTTTCTGATCTCACTGGGCATCTTCATACTGTACCGCTGGGTCGTCACGCCGCTGCTGTACCACGGGTCAACCTGGCCGCCGATCCAGATCCTTTTTTTGCCCATTTTAATCCTCTTGCTCTTTTTGCTGACTCTCGGCGTCTCGTTTTTCGTTGCCACCGCGAATGTCTTCTACGAAGACGTCAAGTTTATTCTTTCGATCGTCATGGGTTTCCTGTTTTATCTGCTGCCGATTATCTACTTTGCCGAGAACATCTTTTTCTCCGACAGCATTCCGCCAAACCTGCGCTGGTGGGCCTACCATCTGTTGCTGACAAACCCACTGGCCTGGCTCATAACGGCATTCAAACAGGTCTTTTTCGGGATCACCGACATCTCTAATGTTCATTCTCCCCTGCCCCACCATACGAGTGCCCCATTCGACTGGCGGTTCCTGCTGCTGGCGACCTTTACCTGCGTCGCGGTCTGCCTCAGCGGGTATGCGTTTTTCAACAGCCGCAAGTGGAAATTCACGGAGCGGCCCTGAGCGATATGTCACTTCCACTGCCCGCCATTGAGGTCACGGAGATGGTCAAAGATTTTCGGGTCTACCACCGGACATTTGCGTCGCTCAAAAGCCATGCCGCCGCGCTGGCGAAGACGTTGGTGCGGCGGGAAGCGCACACGGGCTTCGAGACTCGGCGGGCACTCGCGGGGGTCTCGTTCACCGTGGCACGCGGCGAGGCGGTGGCTCTGGTCGGGCGCAACGGCTCGGGGAAGAGCACGCTGCTGTCTATCCTATCGCGTATTTACCTGCCGACTTCGGGCGAAGCACGCTTGAACGGGCGGATGATGAGTCTGCTGGAACTGGGCGCAGGGTTTGACGGCGAGCTGACGGGCAACCAGAACATCTTCTTTAACGGCGTCATTCTCGGACTGTCCGAGGACGCCGTTGCGGCCCGCTACGATGCCATTCTGGACTTCGCCGAGCTGGACCGGCAGGCGATGGACCTGCCGGTGCGGATGTATTCGTCGGGCATGCAGCTCCGGCTGGGCTTTGCGATCGCCGTGCATCTCGACGCCGAGATCCTGCTGATCGACGAGGGCCTGGCGGTCGGCGATGAAGGCTTCCAGGAGAAATGCTTCGCCAAGATCGAAGAGTTTAAGACGCAGGGCAAGACCATTTTGATGGTGACCCACGAACTCGACCATGTCGAACGGCTCGCCGACCGGGTGCTGTGGCTGGACAAAGGGGTGCTCGTTCGGGACGGTGGCGTGGCGGAGGTCCTCGCCGAGTATCGGCAAGGGTACACGCATGGGTGAGGCGATTGCCGATATCTCCGCTGCCGACATCTCTGTCGCCGTCGTCTCCTACAACACGCGGGACCTGCTGCGCGGCTGTTTAAACTCCCTGCGAGCACGGGAAGCCGATGGGGAAGCCAGTCTCGAAATCATTGTTGCCGATAACGGCTCCGGTGACGGCAGCCCGGAGATGGTCCGCGCCGAATTCCCCGGCGTTCGCGTGCTGGAGACCGGCGGCAACATCGGCTTCGGGCGGGCCAACAACGCCGCGCTGGAAGGGGCGTCCGGCCGCTATTTCTGCCTGCTGAACTCAGATGCCGCGCTGCTCCCCGGCGCACTTTCCGCCGCGCTGGCGTTCCTGGAAGCCAACCCGGATGTCGGCCTGGTCGGCGGTCAGCTCTTCTGGCCCGACGGACGCCTGCAGACTTCCTGGGGCGATGACCCGACGCTTTCCGGAGTGCTGGCCGAGCAGACTTTTTGGAGCGTCCTTACGCGAAAGCCCGACGACGCCCCTGCTGCGGCGGAGGCCCGCGACGTCGACCAGATCTGCGGGGCGTTCCTGCTGCTGCGCCGCGCGGCCTGGCTTCAGGTCGGCGGCTTCGATCCGGCGTATTTCATGTACAATGAAGATGTGGATTTGAACGTGCGCCTCCGAAAGTCCGGCTGGCGCGTGGTCTTCCTGCCGACGGCCCGGATCACGCACCATCTTGGGGCCAGCAGCAGTGCCGACTGGCAAAAACGCGCTCTGATGGTCTCCGCCTACAACCAGAGCCGTTTTTACTACTTCACCCGCTTCCAGGGGGTCGCAGCGGGGCGCAAACTCCGCGCGTGCTGCCTCCTCGGCGCGGCGATCCGCTTGACGGGCTGGAGCGTGCTGGCCCTGGTGCGTCCGGCGGCCCGGGAGAAAGTCAAGCTGTTCCGGGAAGTCTGGCGGCAGACGTGGGGGATGATTCCGCAGGAAGCGGCAGCGAAAGAGGGGAAATCGTTGTGACAGTAACCATAGATTTAGCGCCCGAAGAGGCAACAACACTTCGCCGGAAAGCCGCGTCCTTGGGACAGCCGACGGAAGCCGCCGCGGCGGCACTTCTGAAGCAGATACTGCAAACCGACACGGCGAGCAGAGATAGTCCAGCCGGCCCAATGACGGAGGCTGAGTTTCATGCTTACTGAGGACCGTATGTCGGCGTCATTCAGGGCAGTCACGAAGCACTCTCGGAAGATAGCGGCGAGAAGTTCACGGACTACCTCAAATTCCGCCACTGCTTAGATTGTTCGAGCAACCAGAATAAACTAATCTTATGTCTTTAGCTACGCCTGTGGCGTTCTTTATTTTCAACCGGCCTGACGTGACCCAAGCCGTCTTCGACGAGATTGCAAAGGCTCGGCCAGCGACGCTTCTCGTAATTGCTGACGGCCCTCGCTCCCCGGAAGAGCGAAGCTTATGTGAGGAAGCTCGCGCTATTGTCGACGGAGTGAATTGGCCGTGCAATGTTATTACCGAATATTCTGAAATGAATATGGGCTGCAAGAACCGCATTTCCAGTGGCTTAGACTGGGTTTTTTCGCAGTGTGAGGAGGTGATTATCCTCGAAGATGATTGTGTCCCAGAGCCTTCCTTTTTCCCTTTCTGCGAGCAAATGCTGGCATATTATCGACAGGATGAGCGAGTCGCCATGATTTCCGGTACGAATTATTTGCTGGATCAATTGAATGTACCGGAGAGCTACGTATTTTCCCGGTACTTTTCGATTTGGGGGTGGGCGACTTGGAAACGAGCGTGGGACAAATACGACATCAGTCTGTCAAATTGGGATAATTTGAAGGCGGCAGGGCAAATAGAAGCATTCTATTCGCAGTCCTTCATGCAGGATTTTGTGACGGCGAATTTCGATCAGGCGCATCAAGGCAAAATCGACACGTGGGATATTCAATGGACATATTCCTGCTTGTTCAACAACAGCTTATGTATTGTTCCCAAAGCGAACCTGATTTCCAATATCGGGGCGGTTGGGCATCATTCGTCGGGAGAAGATCGAAATCACTTCAAGCCAGTCTTCGCGCTTGATACGACGATATTACGTCACCCCGGACAGGTTTTTCCGGATCAGCGGTATGACGGGCCTTTTTTTGAGCAGCAGTTCCAGCCACCATCGCCACCTTGGTTCCCAATTCGGGCGGCCCGATCGGTCCGGCGACGTTTTCAAGCCTTTCTACGGAACAAAGAACAACATGGTCGTTAAGTCTCTGAATGCCGCAAGCCGCTATGAGCAGCGTATATGGGGAGTCATTCGTCACCTTGTGCCTAGACGTATGGGTTGGTTTTATGAAGGTTGCCCGGATGTCCCCGGTCAGATGTGGTATGCAGATCGGAAAGCACTTTACGAAACGATCCGTCGTTACAAGCCGAAGATCGTCTGTGAGAGCGGAACATGGCTGGGCGGGGGCAGCACGTATTTCATCGCGCAGGCACTTTTCGATAATGGAGACGGCACACTTCACACGACGGAAGCGAACCCGGATTTCTTTGCGGCGGCAGTGCGGAGTTATGAAACCTACCTGAGTCAGCTTAACCCTTTCGTGAAATTCCATATGGGAGAGAGCTTGTCTAGTTATCCCAAACTTTTAGGGGCTTTGGGACACGTGAATGCCGTACTGTTGGACGGTGCAGAGGATGGCGAGCAAACTTTCAATGAATTCCGCTTGTTTGAGCCATATCTGGGACTAAACTCGCTCGTGATGATGCACGATTGGAATACCGAAAAAATGAAAGTTCTGCGCCCATATTTGGAGGCATCGCCACGCTGGAAACTGGTTTTGGAAGTTCCTCCCCCGCAGTCTGTCGGCTTCGCGGTGTTCCAGTATCGGCTATGAGAAAGTTTCTGAAATGGCTTATTCCACTTCGTTTGAGAGTGCTGATTTTACGCGGCCTGAATCACTTTTCTGAGCGCCACGCGCTTATTCTGCCCTGTTCGCCCTCGCTGCCTGCTTCAACGAAATTGGCTCTTGTGTCATACGTTACCGCACCATTCAGGCAGGGATCCGGCTCAACTCTGTTTACCCATGCCGGCGTTCCCAAGCTGATGGTAGCGGCACTGCATGATCTTGGCTACTCCGTGGAACTGATCGAGTGGGATAACACCGTGTTTGCACCCCGGAAGGACTATGATCTGTTCATCGGTCATGCTGGCCGCAACTTCGAACGTATTGCAAAGAGTCTGCCTCAAGGCTGCACAAAGATATATTTCTCGACAGGAACATATTGGAAAGAGCATAACCGTTTGGAAGAGCAGCGCTTTGCTGCACTGGAGTTGCGGCGCGGCCGCCGACTGCCCTATGACCGCTGGATCAATGACAGCGAAGAAGGAGCCAACGAAGCCGCGGATGGAATCATTTGTTTAGGTAATCATGTCGCGCGGGATTCGTATCACAAGTTTCCGCTCGTGATCAATTTGAACAATGCAACGTATCATACTGAGACATTATCCCTGTTGGAGAAAGACCACGAGACTGGGAGGACCAATTTTTTGTTTTTGGCAAGCCTCGGCAATGTCCACAAAGGATTAGATCTGCTGCTGGAAGCATTTTCCTTGCCGGAGCTGCGGTCAGGAGTGAATCTCTTTATATGCCAAACGATCCACCCTGATTTTCATGCACTTTACAAGAATGAACTGCAAAACACACCTAACATCCATCTCCTCGGGCACATTGACTTGCAGAGTACTGCGTTTCAAGAATTGGTATGGAAGTGCAGCTTTGTGATCCACCCGTCGTGCGCGGAAGGACAGCCGGGAGCAGTGCTTGACTGTATGAGGTACGGCCTCATTCCCGTCCTAACCCGAGAAAACAACATCGATATAGTAGATTTAGGCTTCGAAATCTCTTCATCCATCCCAGATATTGCCGAAAAAATCACGGGGCTTTCTCGTATTTCGGTGGAGGATTGCAGGCGGCTGGCGGATAATACGCGCCACGCCATAACCGTCTCCTATTCAGAAGAACAGTTTTTCCGAAATATAAGGAGCAGCATTCAGACAGTTGTTGAGAGTCAGACCAGGCAATCAGCAAAGAGTGCCCGACCATGATCCGTCTCGTCAAAAAAACGCTCAATTCGCTGTTTCATCATCTCATCTCCTTCAGTGTACTGGCAGTAGGCGAGCCTCTCTTTCGACTGCTGGGAATGCGTCGCGGCATTTCCCAGCCTGAGCTGTCGCAGGTCGGTCAGATACTCGTTTTACGTCATGACCAAATCGGTGATTTTGTCATGACGACACCAATGCTGCGCGAACTGCGAAACAATGCGCCGCAGGCGCAAATCACACTTATTGTGAAACCCGAATTATATGCGCTCGCCTCCGCCTGTCCTTATATCGATGAAGTGCTCACATTTGACTGGCACACGCCGACTCGTTTTTTGGATCTCCGGCGGCCAGCTCGGGCATTGGTATTTTGTGTCAGCCGTTTGTGGCGGCACCGTTTTGATCTGGCAATCATTCCGCGCTGGGATGGTGATTGGTACTACCAAACATTTCTTGCCTATTTCAGCGGGTCGCGCTGGCGGATCGGTTACTCAGAAGGTGTCAACCCCGTAAAACAGGTACACAATCGCGGGTATGATCGTCTTCTGACACAGGTCCTTCATCAGAGCATGCTCTCACATGAAGTTGAGCGCAACCTCGCAGTTCTCCGAGAACTGGGTGGTGCCGTCAGGAAGACAAACGTGGAGGTTTGGTCGACACCCGCCGATGACCTGTGGGCTGAAAACTGGCTCAGAGATAGAAATACAGCATCGGACCGGCCTCTGATTGTGTTTGGCCCTTTCGCCGGAAACAATGTCCTGAAAAAATGGCCGCTCCAAAATTTTGCCCAATTAGGCCAGTGGCTGGCGAATAACTCTGGGGGACACATTGTGATTGTAGGAGGGCGCGGTGATCAAGATCAAGCGCAGGAGATCTGCGAGGAGATAGGAGCAAAAGCATCAAACGCGGCGAGTCAGTGTTCTTTGCCCCAGACAATTTCCCTGCTCAAACGCTGCTCTCTTTATATTGGTGTGGACTCCGGCCCGATGCATCTGGCGAGTGCCGTCGGAGTCCCGATCATTGCGTTGTTTGGCCCTTCTTGTCCCCATCGCTTCCAGCCCTGGACGCCTAAAAAACAAGTGCTCTGGAATCAGCTTGCGTGCAGCCCCTGCAAAGCTCAAGACCACGCGGATTGCTGCACTGTGTGTATTTTTGCACAACCGCATTGTATCCAGAGTATCACCGTGGAAGAAGTCCAGGAGGCAGTGAAAAAAGCGGGGTTTTTGAATCACTCGTTTTTTTTACCTGCATCTCGGCAGCATAATTGTTGAATTGATAGTATCCATGACACGCCCGCTTTTCACAATTATCACGCCGGTCCTGAACCGCGCAGCCGTGCTGGAAAAGACGATGGCGTCCGTGCTGTCTCAAAAAGCGGGCCTGTTCGAATATCTCGTGTTGGATGGCGGCTCGACGGACGGTACTTTAGACGTGCTGCGAGCGGCAGGCGAGAGGATGCGCTGGCAGTCAGGGCCGGACAGCGGCGTGTATGATGCCATGAACAAGGGCCTGAAGATGGCGGCGGGTGAGTTCGTTTACTTTCTTGGGGCAGGAGACACGCTGCGGCCAAGCATTTTGGAAAAAGTCGCCGCCGTCATCCCCAGGGACTCCATGGCCTATTTCTATGGCAACGTCTATTCCGAGGCGCATCAGCGGGTTTACAATGGCCGTTATACCAATTGGAAGCTAAGCCGGATCAATATCTGCCATCAGGCCGTGTTCTGTCACAAGCATCTGTTCGAGGTCATCGGTCCATTTGACACCCGCTACAAAATCATGGCGGACCATGTCTGGAACATGAAAGCGTTCGGCACGCCGGGCCTGCACCGAGTCTACGCCGATCTCGTGATCGCGGACTTCGCGGCGGGGGGACTAAGCCATTACCAGACTGATCCGCAGCTGATCGCCGACCGGCTGACACTGATACGGCAGCATCTGGGGCCATTCGCGTATGCGCTGAACAAGGCTGCTTTCCTCCTGCCGAGCGGTCTGAAAGAGGCCCGCTACCAGGCGTACCAACGGATCCGGGCACGGATCTTGGTGAAATTAGGAGTCAAGGGGAAATAGGCTGGTTATGCGTATTGGAATTGATGCCCGCACCCTCTCGGGCCGCTACACGGGTGACCGGACGTACTGGCGCGGCCTCCTCGGCGGCCTGGCGGCGGTGGGGGCCGAGAACGAGTATCTCTTGTACACACGCCTGCCGCTGGAAGGCGAGCCGCCGCCGGGCTTGGGGCCGAACTTTCACTGGCGCACGCTGCCGACACCCAATCACGATGCCCTGTGGATGCTGACGGCGTTCCCGCAGGCTTTGAAGAAAGACCAAATCGATGTCGCCCATACGCAGTACAACATTCCCCTGCTCGGGACGCCGTGTCCGGTGGTGACCACGGTCCATGATGTTTCGTTTCGGGTGCATCCGGAATACTTCCTGCCGAAAGACCGCTGGATACTGAACACGCTTGTTCCGCGCTCCATGTCCAAGGCGGCCCGGGTGATTGCGGTCTCGGAGAGCACGCGCCGGGATATTCTGCGCCACTACAAACAAATTCCCAAAGAACATGTCACGGTGATCCTCGAGGCCGCCGACTCCCGTTTTGCGCCGCCGAGGGACGGGCAGGAAACGGCCCGGACGGTGTCGAACACACGTTTAGGCCTGGACGATCGGCCTTACCTGCTGGCGGTGGGAGTCTTGCAGCCCCGCAAGAACCTGGCCCTGCTGCTGGATGCCTTCGCCCTGCTGAAGCTCGGCCCGAACCCGCCGCCGCACCGGCTGATCATCGCCGGGAAGCGCGGCTGGCTGGACGAGACCGATGCCCAGCTTGCCGCTCTGCCGCCGGAAGTGGCGCGGGAGGTCACACTGGCCGGGTATGTCGCCGACGAAGATTTGCCAAACCTCTACGGCGGCGCGGATGCCCTCTGCTATCCGTCGCGCTATGAAGGCTTTGGCCTGCCGCCCCTGGAAGCGATGGCCTGCGGCTGCCCCGTCCTATGCAGCCGGACGTCGTCGCTGCCCGAAGTGGTCGGTGATGCGGGCATCCTGCTGCCCGCCGACGACTCGAACGCCTGGGCCAATGCGCTGGCCAAGCTGCTGTCGTCGCCCGTCGTGCTGGCCCGCTGGCGTGAGCGCGGCCCCGAGCGTGCAGCCCTGTTTTCGTGGAAGACGGCGGCCCAAGAGACTTTGAAGATTTATGAGGAGTGTGTGAAGTGACTTTAGACCCAAAATTCCTAGCCGTTCTGGCCTGCCCTGCCGATGACGACCGCCCGCCCCTGCGGCAGGTCGGGGAGACGCTGGTCTGCGACAAGTGCGGCCGGGTGTACCCCATACGGGACGGCATACCGATTCTTTTGCCCGAAGAGGCGACGATCCCCAGTTCTTAACCCAGACGAAACTATAGCCCGCTTAGGAAGGAGAGACCCATGCAGCTCACCCGCACCGGCCCGATCCGCATTTCGCTGATCCACGGCCCTAACCTTAACATGCTCGGAGTTCGCGACCCGGATATTTACGGCAAAGAAACCTTTGAGTCGGTCAACCGCAAGATCGAGACCCATGCCAAGTCTCTGGGCCTGGAAGTGAAAATTCAGCAGTCCAATTCCGAAGGGGCGATCGTGGACTTTGTGCAGGACGCCCTCGCCTGGGCCAGCGCCATCGTCATCAACCCGGCGGCTTATACCCACTATTCCTACGCCATTCGCGACGCCATCGCTGACTCACGTCTGCCAACCGTGGAGGTGCATCTCTCCAATGTGCATGCCCGCGAGGAGTTCCGCCGCCACAGTGTCATCTCGCCGGTTGCCACCGGCCAAATCGTCGGATTCGGCCCCTATGGCTACCTGCTGGCACTGGAAGCGGCGAAAAACCTGATCGAGGAAAGCCACCGGTAGGAGGCTGACGGTTACAGCGTCGCCATATCGATCACGAATCGATACTTGACGTCGTTTTTCAGCATCCGCTCGTAAGCTTCGTTGACCTGGCTAATCGGCGTCATCTCGATGTCGCTGACGATCCCGTGCTCGGCGCAGAAATCCAGCATTTCCTGGGTTTCGGCGATGCCGCCGATGTTGGAGCCGGCCAGTGAGCGGCGTTTTCCGGCCAGAGGGAATGCCTCGACCTTCGCGGGGTCTTCCGGCAGACCGACCAGGACCATGCTGCCGTCGCGCTTCAGCAGGTTCAGGTAGGTATTCAGATCGTGCGGGGCCGAAACCGTGTCGATGATGAAGTGGAACGTTCCCGCGAGGGCTTTCAAAGCTTCCGGGTCGCGGGTCAGCACGACTTCGTCGGCTCCGAGGCGGCGGGCATCGTCCTCTTTGCCGGGGGACGTGGTGAACTGCGTGACATGTGCGCCGAACGCATGCGCGAACTTCAATGCCATATGCCCCAGACCGCCGAGGCCGATGACGCCGACTTTCTGGCCGGGCTGGACATTCCAGTGCTTCATGGGGGAGTACGTGGTAATCCCGGCGCAAAGCAGCGGGGCCGTGGCGGCAAGATCGAGTTTCGGCGAGATTTTGAGTGTGAATGCCTCGTCCACCACGATGCTTTTGGAGTAGCCGCCGTAGCTGGGGGTTCCGTCTGGAAAGCGGCTGTTGTAAGTGAACACGATCTGGTTCTGGTCGCAGTACTGCTCCAGCCCGAGTCCGCAGCTTTCGCATTCGCGGCAGCTATCCACCATGCACCCCACCCCGGCCAGATCGCCGACCGCGAACTTCGTTACCCCGGAGCCGACCGCCGCGACCCGCCCCACGATCTCATGCCCCGGCACCATCGGGTAGATCGAGCCGCCCCATTCATCGCGCACCTGATGCAGGTCCGAGTGGCAGACACCGCAGAAAAGGATCTCGATCTGCACATCCGTCGTCCCCGGCTCCCGCCGCTCGAATTCGAATGGCGTCACCGGCGAAGTTTTGCTTTGCGCAGCATAGCCTTTGGTCACTGTCATACTGTTTTCCTCTGTGAGTCTATTTTAAGTGGATTGATAGTCACAGACAGAACCGAAATTCGGGCGGAAAAGGTTCCAGGGAGGAATAACCTGCCCTGAACGGCAGGGCTTTAACAGTGCAACTCCCCGCCTGCGCGGGCAAAGAGTGAGACATATTAAAGTCTTCGCCCGCGCAGGCGGGGGCTTGCACTTACGAAGCACGGGGGTTCAGCCCCGTGTTTATCTCTGCCTTTCTCAACTCACCGCACCTTCCCTTACCTCCGCCCCATCAAATATCTCCGTCCCGTCCGGCAAAGGCCGCGCAAATTCCGCCCCGCAATACTCGCACAGCTCCCGCTGGACGCTGCGCCTGCGTCCGCAGTTTGGGCAGGGAATGCGCACGGGCCATTCGCGCAGGGCCAGCAGTGTCAGGACGCCGTAGGGGCCGAGCCAGAAGACGCCGAAGGCCCAGAGCCAGCGGTCGCGAACACTCAGTACGCAGCGGCGGGCGACCAGCCAGGCCAGCACCGCGCTTATCAGGCCGGAGAGGATGGAGCAGGCCAGCAGCAGGTACCAGAGCGGCAGACCTGCGGGGGTATATACACTGTCGCGCAATCGACTGATGTCCTTGTTGCCTAATCGATGCCCGATTTCCAAGTAGCTTGTTAGTGCCAGCGTAAAGAGCGGCGGCGCGAGAAGGCCCACCAAGCCCTGAGATACGGGCTGCTGTGGGGACGCATAGTCCAGCAGGGGAGGCAGCGACGTGCGTTTTTCCACGCCGCCCAATGATGAGACCTCGGTGACATACTCCGGCAGCCGGATTTCTCGGCCCCCGGTGTAACGGAAGAAAAAATGCCTGCCGTCCGGGGTCATCGAGGCACTAACGTTCCTGTACTGAGCCGGGTCGTACTCGCGGGGTATCGTAAAGAGCGGTTTACCCTGAGTCGTGGCTGCGTGGAAGCCGTCGGCGGCGGCGACGACGATGACTGTTTTTTGCGTCATAACGCCCGGTCCTGCATCATAAACTCCGTTAGTCACACAGGCCCCTAAAATATCCCCCGGCTGTTTTGCCTTGTAGATAAGGGAGACATTGGAGGCCTCGGAGTCCATCCAATAAACCGCCTGCGGAAAGCGGAAGACATTCGCGTTTTCCCAGGACTGGCGCAGCGGATAAGCGGCTTCGAAGCGGGGAGTGTCGATGTCTGACGGCCCGGTGAAACCTGCCGGGCCGAGGAAGCCGACGAGACGCCGCGACTTCAGCCCGTAGCCGAGCGCACGACGCTCTCCAGGAACGTAGTACCAGAAAACGGTGCCGCCGGCAGCGGAACCTATCGGCAGCGGCACGACCAGACGCGCGGTATTTCGGTAAGCCGCCGTGCTGCCGGACACATCATAAGACGATGCGGGCTTTCCCGGTGTCAGGAGAGTCGCGGAGTTGAGCGCATTATCGTTGAAGCTTCTATTATTGCCTATCGGCAACACGACGATTTTGCCACTAAGGTCATGGGCGATCATCTGCGGGCTATGCCTGCCATTCGTCTGGGTAATGCGCAGAATTCGGCCTGAAGGCTGGATGCTGTAGTAGTCATAGGTATAGGAACAGTCCGGCCCAGGGAACAGGGCGGAAATCAAAGCAATCGTCAGTGCTACCACCGTAATCGCAGTGACGAACGTCCCCGCGAACAATGTCATGCCAAGGCCGACCTTCGCCGGACGCGGCTGACCCAGGTACTGACCGCGAGTTAAAAAGCTGCCCCAGGCGGCAGCGGCGAGCACGGCTCCGAACACGACCTCTGCCGCCAGCACGTCCAGAAACTCCGGCAGGATAATCGTGAGCAGCACGGCGGCGACGGCGGCGGGGAGAGCGAGGGCACGGCTGCCTACCCATCTGGCGGGACGCAGAGCGGTGAGCATCCCGGCGAAGTAGCAGGGGATGATGGTCAGAAGCGAGGCGATACCCGGCAGTGTCAGGCGGGCGTCGAACGGGGCAAGGACGGTGCCGGGGGTGTCCGCCCAGAGCACGAAGGCTAGAAAGGGAAGCCCGGCAGCGGCCAGCGTCAGCCCAATGCCGACGAGGGCTTTGCCGCCGAAAATCACCGGCCACGGCACCGGACGGTGCATCAGGAACGCCCACTGATCGCGCCGCAGCTCGGGCATGACCTGAGCAAACCCCAGAGCGGCGGCGAGGAGCGGGCAGCCGAAGGTCATTACGAGGTACGCGGCGTTCCAGATTGCCGCACATTTATCGCTTGCCCCGTCCTGCCCGAGTGGATCCGTGGCGGATACAGTATATGCCAGGGCTATTGAGAGGGCAACCAGCGCCACAATGCCCCAGCGCGCATTTTCCCGCAATTCTTTCCACAAGATCGCTTTCATAAAATCTCCTGCCCTTCAATATCGTCCAGAAAAAACGTCTTCTCGCCCCGGTCACTCAGGTAGCTGACGAAGGCGTCTTCCAAGCCCAGCGGGGCCTCGTCCACACGGCTTGCACCCATGGCCGCCAGCATGCGCTCCGTCTCGGAATCGTAGGACGCCAGGGTGAGTGTCACCTCCCGCCCGGCCCGGAGAGTTTGCAGCAAACCCGGCAGGGGCGGCAGGGTCGGAGGCGTACCGGGGAATGTCAGGACGAACTGGCGGACGCGGCGGCGGAAGGTTTCCAGGGCGCAGTCCGCGCGGAGCAGGGAGCCGTCCAGCACGGCGATCCGGTCCGCGACCCGCTCGACATCGGACAGCAGATGCGAGGAGAAGAAGACGGTCTGGTCTGCTTTGCGGGTCAGGTAAATCATGGACTGCAGCAGCCCCCGCCGCGCCACCGGGTCCAGGCCGAGAGCGGGATCGTCGAGAATCAGCAGCTCCGGCTGAGGCGCAAGGGTCAGGGCGAGGCAAAGGCCCGCCCGCTCGCCGCGCGACAGGTCTCCCGCTTTCGCATTGGGCGTCAGGCCAAAGTGCTTGATGACACCGTCGAAGACGCGCGAGTTCCAGCGGGGATAGAATGACGATTGGAACGCCCCGCACTCTTT
>JANXNV010000115.1 GCA_025353925.1 Armatimonadota bacterium | reverse complement strand
CGAACTCTAGGAAATCAGGCACAAAGCACACCATGGCGCTGGACGAGAAATATCACTTTCGCGAGATTGAAGAGAAATGGCAGGCACGGTGGGCCGAAGCCGACTTGTACCATGCCGAAATGGACCCGGCGCGGCCCAAGTATTACGGGCTGGAGTTCTTCCCCTACCCCTCCGGGGCGGGGCTGTCGGTGGGGCATTTCAAGAACTACGCCCCAACGGATGCCTTTCTGCGGCTCAAAGCCATGCAGGGATACAACGTTCTGCACCCTATGGGCTGGGATGCTTTCGGGCAGCCCGCGGAGAATGAAGCGATTAAGCGGCAGCGGAACCCCGGCCCGATGGTGGCGGAGTTTGCGGCGACTTACAAGCGGCAGATGAACCTGATCGGCATGGCCTACGACTGGGACAGGGAGATCAATTCCAGCGACCCAGCCTACTACCACTGGACCCAGTGGATCTTTTTGCTGCTGCTGAAGCGCGGCCTGGCCTACCGCCGCAATGCCCCCGTCAACTGGTGCCCGAAAGACAAAACCGTGCTGGCGAACGAAGAAGTGGTCAATGGCCGCTGCTGGCGCTGCAGCACGCTGGTTGAGAAGAAGGCCATGCCGCAGTGGTACCTGAAGATCACGGCATATGCCGACCGGCTGCTCGCCGATCTGGACGGCTTGGACTGGACCGACGGCATCAAGCAGCAGCAGCGCAACTGGATTGGACGCAGCGAGGGCGCGGAAGTGCGCTTCGACGTTCCCGGCGGGGAGGCGATTACCGTCTTCACGACCCGGCCCGACACCCTCTGGGGGGCGACTTTTTTGGTCCTAGCCCCGGAGCATTCTCTGGTCGAGACTTTGACCACACCCGCGCAAAAAGACGCCGTGGCGGCCTATGCGGCACGGGCAGGGCGCGAGACGGAAATGGACCGGCAGGCGGAAGGGCGCGAAAAGACGGGCGTCTTCACGGGTGCGTTTGCAGCAAACCCGGTCAGCGGCGAGCAGGTTCCGATCTGGATCGCCGATTACGTACTGATGGGCTACGGGACCGGCGCGATCATGGCCGTGCCCGCGCACGATCAGCGCGACTTCGATTTTGCCCGCAAATTCGGCCTGCCGATTGTCCCAGTCTATCAGGAGCCTGGGGCGGAAGTCTCCGGCGAGTCGATGACGGCGGCGACGACCGACAAGGGCGTTCTCGTGAACTCCGGGCAGTTCGACGGCCTCGCCTACAGCAAGGAGACGGTCGGCAAGGTCGCGCACTGGCTGGAGGAGCGAGGCACGGGCAAGCCGGTGGTCACCTACCGGTTCCGTGACTGGCTGCTCTCCCGGCAGCGGTACTGGGGGGTCCCGATCCCCATCATTCACTGCCCCACCTGCGGCCCGGTTCCGGTGCCGGAAGATCAGCTCCCGGTGGTTCTGCCGCCGGTCGAAAATTATCAGCCTACGGGAACCGGCGAAGGGCCGCTGGCAAGTATCGCCGAGTTCGTCCACACGACCTGCCCAGTCTGCGGCGAGGCGGCCCGGCGCGAAACCGATACCATGGCGGGCTTTGCGTGCTCCTCGTGGTACTTCCTGCGCTTTGCCGACCCGCATAATAGTGCCGCCCCGTTTTCCCCGGAAGCGGCGGAATACTGGCTGCCCGTAGACACTTATGTCGGCGGGGCTGAGCATGCCGTCATGCACCTGCTTTACGCCCGCTTTTGGAACAAAGTCCTGTTCGACGCGGGGCTGGTCAGCTTCAACGAGCCGTTCACGCGCCTGCGGAATCAGGGTATGATGCTGGCGTATACGCCGGGCCGCAAGCCGGCGGCGGACGAGGGCGACGAAGAGGGCGGCGACGAGAAGATCGAGGACTGGGTGGCGGTCAAGCCCGACGATCTCTCCAAATATCCTTCGGGCGAGATCGTATACCGCTGGGCCAAGATGTCCAAATCCGCCGGGAATGTCGTGACGCCCGATGAAGCCGCCGAGCGGTTCGGGGCCGACAGCCTGCGGGTCTACGAGATGTTTGTCGCCCCGTTTGAGGAGACCGTCCAGTGGAGCGAGGAAGGCATTCGCGGCTCGTCTAAGTTCCTGGGCCGGGTTTATAGACTGATCGCACAGTACGGGGTTGGCTGGACGCCAAAATGGCGGCAGTCGGTCGGGGAAGCCGCCGTCAAAGACCGGGACCTGCGGCGCAAGACGCATCAAACCCTTCAGCGCGTGGCGGACGATCTGGAAAACTTTCGCTTCAACACCGCCGTCGCCGGGCTGATGGAGTGGGTCAATGCCTGCTACGATGTCGCGAACTCTCTGCCGACCGGCACGCGCTCGGCGGCACTCGATGAGGCATTGGAGATGCTCACGCTCGCACTGTCCCCCTTCGCCCCGCACCTGGCCGATGAGCTGTGGACCGAAGGGCTGGGCCAGACCGGCTTTTTGTACCGTCATCCCTGGCCTGAGGCCGATTTGGAGGCCGCCAAAAAAGACGAAATCACGCTGGTGGTCCAGATCAACGGCAAAGTCCGGGACAAGATGACCGCCCCCGCCGACTCCGATCAGGCCGCCCTCTCTGCCCTGGCTCTCGCCAGCCCGAAGGTCAGCGAGGCATTGAACGGTAACGTTCCGAAGAAGGTCATCGTCGTGCCTGGTAAGCTGGTGAACATCGTGATCTAATCACATCTTCGGTCTAAGCGCGTCTGCCAATGCATCCGGCTTTTGTGATCCGATAAGTAGCCGTTTACCGCTGCGGAGAGTCAGGCGAACGCCCTGGTTGCCACGCGCATTGAGGGCACTGTTGCCGGGCATCCCCTTGATGCCCCAGCCGCCGTACTCGGCGATGGGCGAGTAGATAACCGCCTCAGCCGATACAATTTCGTCGAGGCATATGCGCCGCCGATAGAGTGGGACCATTGCCCCGAAAGTGACGACCAGTTCCCGGCCAGTAAGGGTCGTGCGCAGGCAAAGCAAGTTCAGCGTCAGAACAGCGGGGACCAAAGGCCATGCCAAACCCACGCCGACGGCGGTGGCAGCGGACAGGCCGACAATCCCGTAAACGAACGGCGCAAAGGATTGTGTCTCGGAAAAGCGAGCGGTGTCTTTCATCAGGAGCCTCCTCCTAGACTGACACGGAACGCACGGATAAGTTGCACATACTCGATACACCACACCCACGGAGGAATTACGTATGCAGGATGCTCGAGTCCGCGCCGCATTGCTGGCGATCTGTCTGCTCTGCCTCTTTGGCAGCGGAGCCGTACTTTATTCCGGTCACCGGCAGGCCCAGGCACCGCCGGTCGTCATCACGACCACGCCGCCTGAAGTGACGCCGCCCGTCGTGCCGCTTCCTGTCGCCCAGGCACCGCGCATCTATATCGACGTTGCCGGGGCCGTTCGCCGCCCCTCTTTGTATGCGCTGCCCCCCGGCAGCCGGGTCATGCAGGCGATTGTCGCGGCGGGCGGTCCGGCGGATGGGGCGGATTTGGACTCGGTCAACCTCGCGCAAAAGCTGGCGGACGGCGAGAAAATATTCATCCCCAAACGTACCCTCACCCCCGCCGCCCCGGACAGCCCGATTGTCCCCGCTGCTGCCGTTTCACCGCGCCCCGTTGTCAAAATTGCCAAGTCGTCTCAAACCAGCCGTTCCAGCAAGCTGACCGCCGACTCCGGCCTGCAGATCGCCCTCAATACGGCTACGCTTGACGACTTGCAAGAGCTCCCAACGGTCGGCCCGGCGATGGCGGCTCGCATTCTCGCCTACCGCGCCCAAGCGGGCGGGTTCGGCAAGGTGGAGGACTTGATGTTGGTGCCGGGGATCGGCCCGAAAAAGTTCGCGAAGATCGCACCCTGCGTTAAGCTGAACTGACTTTGTTTCGAGGGAGGCACGAAAAAATAGTTCAGAGCGAGGGAGTAAACTCCACTCGCTGAATAGCGTTCTCTGAACGTAAGAGCAGGCATCCGGCAGATCTCCTACATCCGAAGGATGTTCATTCAGCGAGAGGAATTTATTCCCTCGCTCTTGTCAATCTCGATCTGCAGTCGCAGGCACCCGAGGTATAATACGCTTCACTCCCAGCAACTTCTGACGCACCAAAGGATCTCACTTACTATGTCCGTGACCGCGATTTCTCCCATTGATGGCCGCTACGCCGCGCAGACGGCGGACCTAGCGGAGGACTTCTCCGAGTTCGCCCTGATCAAGTGCCGCGTGCGAGTCGAAGTGGAATGGCTGCTGTTTCTGGCCGAGCTGCCGGGAGTCACCGACCTGCGCCTGCTGACCGACGAGGAGCAGGCCTACCTTCATACCATCGCTTCGGACTTTAACCCGGCACAGGCCGAGCGTGTCAAGGAGATCGAGCAGACGACGCGCCACGATGTGAAAGCGGTCGAGTATTATCTACAGGAGAAGCTGCGCGAGACGACACTGGCCGACACGATTCCATTTATTCACTTTTGCTGCACGTCGGAAGACATCAATAATCTCGCTTATGCGCAGATGCTGAAGCTGGGCATGACGCAAAAATGGCTGCCGTTGGCTCATAAGATGGTCGACCGGGTGGCGGAGATGGCGACCGCGCACCGGGACGACTCTATGCTGTCGCATACCCACGGCCAGCCTGCCAGCCCAACAACTCTGGGCAAAGAGATGGCGGTCTTCGTGCATCGCTGGCGGCGGCAGCTTCGCCAGATCGAATCTTTGGAGTATCTCGGCAAGTTCAACGGCACGGTCGGCAACTTCCACACCCACTCTATCGCCTACCCCGATCTGCCCTGGGAAGAGCTGTCGCGGCAGTTTGTGGAACGATTGGGCCTGACATGGAACCCGCTGACGACCCAGATCGAATCCCATGACACTGTCGCTGAGCTGGCACACGCTTTAGTACGCTTCAACACGGTACTGCTGGGCTTCGATCAGGACGTTTGGACCTACATCTCGCTCGGATACTTCAAACAGCGGGTCGTCGCGGGGGAAGTCGGCTCGTCCACCATGCCGCATAAAGTCAACCCGATCAACTTCGAGAACTCCGAGGCGAATCTGGGCATCAGCAATGCGCTGTTGACCCACCTGGCGACCAAGCTGCCGATCTCGCGGATGCAGCGTGACCTGACCGACTCGTCGGCCCTCCGAAATATCGGCACGGCGATCGCCCACTCGTACGTCTCGCTGCATGCAACCCTGCGCGGCCTCGGCGTGCTGGAAGTCAGCCCCACCGCCTTGGCCCGCGACCTGGACCCCGCCTGGGAAGTCCTGGCCGAGCCGGTGCAGACGGTGATGCGCCGCGCGGGTGTCCCCGACGCCTACGAAAAGCTGAAGGACCTGACCCGGGGTGCCGGGATCACCAAGGAGGCTCTGCGGGAGTTCATTGCGACATTGGACCTGCCGGAAGACGATAAGCAGCGGCTCCTTGCCCTGACCCCGGCGGCTTATACGGGGCTGGCGGCGGTACTAGTGCGTCATGTGGAAATGCATAAGGGACTGGATTGATCCTCACTCTTTTTCGAAGCAGGTCGAAACTGGGCGTCCGCGCCCCACAGCACTGAACTTTAGTTCCACGTCTTGGGCTGTTCTCAAGGCGTACATGAAAAACGCACGGCTATCTGCGTCGCTGCCGATAGTTGTCAATCGCTGGTATAATAGATGCGGATCGAAAATGGCTCAGAAGCAATGACCACTGGGAATATCCACCGCTAATCAAATACAGGAGCATTTATGGCGCAGGTCAAAGTTTATATCACGCTCAAGCCGTCCCTGCTGGACGCCCAGGGCAAAGTCGTCCAGGGCGCCCTGCATCAGCTTGGCTACGACGGCGTGGAACAGGTGCGGATCGGCAAATATGTCGAGATGACGGTTGGGGACGGACCGCAGCGGGACACGCAAATCGCGGAGATGTGCGAGAAGCTGCTGGCGAACCCGGTTATCGAAGATTATCGTTATGAGGTACTGGCGTGAAATTCGGCGTCATCAAATTCCCCGGCTCCAACTGCGATCAGGATGCCTACTACACGGTCAGAGACGTGCTGGGGCAGCCAGTCGAGTACCTCTGGCACGGCGATTCTGAACTCAAAGGCGTGGACTGCGTCATTGTGCCTGGCGGGTTTTCCTACGGGGACTACCTGCGCTGCGGCGCGATTGCACGCTTTTCGCCCGCCATGATCGCGACCCAGGAGTTTGCGGCGTCAGGAGGCCTCGTGCTGGGAATCTGCAACGGCTTCCAGGTGCTCTGCGAGTCGCACCTGCTGCCGGGGGCATTGGTGCGCAACGACGGCCAGAAATTCGTCTGTAAACAGGTATACTTAAAGACAGAAAATGCCAACACTCCGTTTACCAGTACTTTGTCGCCCGGTCAGGTGCTGCAGGTACCCATCGCCCACGGGGAAGGCAAATATGTCTGCGACGAGTCCGTGCTGGCGGAGCTGAATACCGCCAATCGAGTGCTGTTCCGCTACTGCGATGCCGATGGAGACCGGTCGGAATCGTCGAATCCCAACGGCTCACTCGACGACATTGCGGGCATCGCCAGCGCAAACTTCAATGTTCTGGGCTTGATGCCGCATCCCGAACGGGCCGCCGACCCGGCCCTGGGTTCCGCCGAGGGGCGTGCAATTTTCGCGTCTCTGCTGAAGTTCTGGCAGTAAGAAGTCAAGACGGTCTATGAAAACTGTGACGGTGCTGCTGTATGACGGCGTGGATGAAATGGACTTTTGCGGGCCGCTGGAAGTGCTGGCGTCCTGCCGGAGAGTGGTCGACGGCAAGCGAACCGATAAACCGGCATTTCTGGTGGAAACCATCGCCGCTCGTGTCGGCAGCATCCGCTGCGCCCACGGAGTGCAGGTCCTGCCCGACAAATCCGTGACCCAGGCCCTGGAAGCGGACATAGTGCTGGTGCCCGGCGGGCCGGGCGCCCGTCAGGAAAACGCGATCTCGCCGCTGCTGCTGGAATATCTGGCCAAGGCAACAGCGACCGCTGAGCTGGTGGCGTCCGTCTGCACGGGTGCGTTTATCGTCGCCCGGACCGGGATCGCGGACGGGCGGCGGCTCGCTACCCACCACGCCGCCTCGGATGAGCTGGCCCGGCTGTATCCACGGGTGCGTGTCGTGACGGGGCAGCGCGTGGTGACTGACGGCAATGACCTTATCTCCTCCGCCGGGATCTCGGCGGGAATCGACCTGGCCCTTGCCCTGGTCGAACGTTACGAAGGACGCGAAGCAGCGCGTATGACTGCGCGGCGTATGGAGTGGCCTGGCAGTTAGCTGCCATTCGAAGAATACGACGAACAAAAACGCGACCGGTTCGACCGGCGGCCCTGGAAAGGCAAATCTAATGAAAACTGTGGATGTGCTGCTTTACGATGGGGTGGATGAGCTTGACTTTTGCGGCCCGTACGAAGCCCTGGCTTCCTGCCGCCGGGTGATCGGCGGCAAGTGGAGCGAAAAGCCAGCGTTCCATGTTCAGACAGTCGCGGACCGCCGCTCGACCGTGACCGGAGCGAACGGCCTGTGCATTCTCCCGGACAAGTCCCTGGCCCAGGCACACGATGCCGACATTATCATCATCCCCGGCGGTCCCGGTGCCCGCAGTGCGAACCTGCCCCTGCACATCCTCGAATTCCTGCTGAATGCTAACGATACGGCGGAAGTGATCGCGTCCGTCTGCACCGGGGCATTCATCCTCGCAAAATCCGGCCTGGCCGACGGTCATCAGGTAACTACCCACAGCGCCCAGCTCGAGAACCTCGCCAAAGCTTACCCGAAAATCCACGTCGTCAAAGGTGCCCGAGTCGTCAACGGCGGCGGCAAAGTGATGTCCTCGGCGGGGATCACCGCCGGGATCGACCTCGCCCTCGCAATCATCGCCCGCTACGA
>JANXNV010000079.1 GCA_025353925.1 Armatimonadota bacterium | reverse complement strand
CCCCGGCCTGGCGATTCGGATCACCGGCGAAGTCAATAAAGAGCGCCTGGACCTGCTGCGCTCCGCCGACTGGATCATCATTGACGAGATCAAGCGGGCCGGACTCTATCGCAAGGTCTGGCAGTCCTTCGCCGTGCTGATCCCCACGAAGAGCGTCGGCGTCATGGGCGATCAGCGCACCTATGCGTATCCCATCGTCCTGCGGGCTGTTACCAGCGAGGACGCGATGACCGCCGACTGGGCACGTCTCCCATACGAGGTCTTGGACCGCATTTCAAACCGCATTGTCAATGAAGTCCCCGGCGTGAACCGCGTCGTCCTGGACATCACCAGCAAGCCGCCCGCGACGATTGAGTGGGAGTAAATATTATGACTATTACAATCGATCTGCCGATGGAAATAGAAGCCCTTCTTGCCGAAGAGGCAAAGGCCGCCAACATTTCGCAGGAATTGCTAGTCTCCCAGCTAGTAGCGATGTATTTGCCGCCCACCGAGAAGAGTACGGGAGCAGAGGTAGTTGCCTACTGGAAGCAGATTGGTCTTATTGGAATGTGGGCTGATCGCGAAGACATGAAAGACAGCACGGCGTGGGTCCAGCGGCAGCGAGACAATAGGTCGGAGCAGTCCAGACAAATGCTGCGGGATGTAAAATAGATCATGCGCCTACTAGACACGGATGTACTTGTTGATGCTGTGCGCGGCTTTCCGCCTGCTTTGCGATGGCTGGCATCTTTGACAGAGCAGCCAAAAATACCTGGCATTGTGCTGATGGAACTCGTGGAAGGCTGTGCGAATAAACTTGAGTTGCTTCGGGTGCAGAAAATGGTGGAACCCTACGTTCTTTGCTGGCCCGCACCTTCTGATAATCAGAATGCCCTGTCAATTCTGATACAGGCCCGCCTCAGTCACAATATTGGCCTCGAAGACGCTCTGATAGCTGCAACGGCCCTCGGCCTAGGTGCGACGCTCTGCACGTTCAATACGAAGCGTTTTTCCGCCGTGCCGGGACTGGTGATGGAGCAGCCCTTTGAGCGCGGCTGATAGGATGAGGATACAGGCTGTCTCGGGCAGCCTCCGAGCAAACTCCACCAACTCCGCTCTGGTCCGGGCAGCGGAGGAGTGCGCCGATGCAGAAGTCGACTTCGCAGTATTTGAGGGGCTGGATACACTGCCGCACTATTCGCCCGAGCTGGACAGAGCTGATGTGCTGCCAGCCTCGGTCTTGGAGTGGCGCAAGCAGCTTGCCTCTGCCGATGGTGTTCTGATCTGCACTCCGGAGTACGCATTTGGGATGCCGGGAAGTTTGAAAAACGCCCTCGACTGGGTGGTGTCCTCTGGGGAGCTGTGGCGCAAGCCGGTCGCGGCCCTGAGTGCGTCCCCATCGGCACTCGGCGGCGAAAAAGCCCACGCCGCGCTTTTGCTGACGCTCACGGCTCTGGAAGCACAGACGGTCGAAGAGGCATCGCTCGCTGCACTGAAAAATAGCTTCGATGCACTTGTGAGCGCGGCGCGTCTGAAAAATCCAATATAACTTAACGATTCCCAGGAGACCTCATGCCGGAACTGCTATTTGAAATCGGGACGGAAGAGCTGCCCGCCACATTTGTGGCACCGACGATGGCGCAGCTCGAAGTGGGCTTTCGCACGAAATTCGCGGCGGCTAAGCTGTGCAACGCGCAGAGCGGGACGGTCAATGTCACCGGGACGCCGCGCCGCCTAGTCATTTACGCGACCGGGCTTGCCGCCCGGCAGTCGGATGAAACGCTGCTGCTCAAAGGGCCGAACGCGGCAGTCGCCTACGATGCCTTGGGCAAACCGACCGGCGCAGCACTCGGATTCGCGCGTAAGAACAGCATCTCCGCAGAGGATCTCAGCGTCGTTGACGGCTACGTTCAGGCGACGGTTCTTCGGCCTGGTCGAAGTGCTTTGGAGATTGCCGGGGAGCTGCTGCCACAGATCGTTCGGGAATTGACTTTCCCGAAAGCTATGCGCTGGGGGGCGGGAAAGCTGCGCTTTGCTCGTCCGATCCGCTGGCTGACGGCCCTGCTCGACGAGGAAATCATACCCTGCGCCGTAGAGCATATCACCGCCGGGCGGGTCACGCGCGGGCATCGGTTTCTGTCGCCGGATGAAGTCGAGGTGCCGAACCCCAAAGCCTATTTCGAGATATTACGGCAGAAATTCGTCATTCTCGAACCGTCGGAGCGGCGCGATATGATCGTGTCACAGGCGGAAACGCTGGCTAACCAAGTGGCTGGACAGGTCCAGATCGCGGCGGAGCTGCTGGAGGAGAACGTCTTTCTGACCGAGTACCCGACAGCGGTGCTGGGTTCGTTTGATTCAGAGTATCTTGCACTGCCGGAGCCGGTTCTCGTCACGGCGATGCGAAAGCATCAGCGCTATTTCCCGCTTGTCGCCTCCTGCGGGTCGCTGATGCCAAACTTTGTCGCCATTCGGAACGGCGGCGGAGAATATCTGGACACGGTGCGAGCTGGTTTCGAGAATGTCCTGTCGGCTCGCTTCAACGACGCCCGCTTTTTCGACGAATTGGATCGCCAGACCACGCTGACGGACAAAATCAGCGGCACGAAAACCATTGTATTCCAGGAGAAGCTGGGCACCGTCTATCAGAAATCGCTGCGGCTGCCGCAGATACTCGAAAATGGCGGGCTGCTGGACGGTCTCACGGCAGACGAAGTCACGGTGCTTCAGCGTGCCGCCCCCCTCTGCAAAGCCGATCTCGCCAGTGAGATGGTCAAAGAACTGCCGGCCTTGCAGGGGATTGTCGGCGAAGAGTATGCCCGGCGTGAGGGCGAACCCGAAGAAGTCGCTCAAGCAATTTCGGGCCACTATAAGCCCAAAGGGGCCGGGGATCCTCTGCCGGACACGGAAGCGGGCCGCCGCCTGGCGATCGCCGACCGGGCGGATACATTGGTCGGTTATGTCGGGATCGGCATCGCACCGACAGGGACGAGTGACCCATACGCCTTGCGCCGTGCCGCCGCTGGGCTGGTCGCGCTGCTTTCGACTTCCGAGGCTCTCCCCGCGCCGCGT
>JANXNV010000076.1 GCA_025353925.1 Armatimonadota bacterium | reverse complement strand
CCCCGGCCTGGCGATTCGGATCACCGGCGAAGTCAATAAAGAGCGCCTGGACCTGCTGCGCTCCGCCGACTGGATCATCATTGACGAGATCAAGCGGGCCGGACTCTATCGCAAGGTCTGGCAGTCCTTCGCCGTGCTGATTCCCACAAAGAGCGTCGGCGTCATGGGCGACCAGCGCACGTACGCGTATCCGATCGTCCTGCGGGCCGTTACCAGCGAGGACGCGATGACCGCCGACTGGGCACGCCTGCCGTACGAAGTCCTGGACCGCATTTCAAACCGCATTGTCAATGAAGTCCCCGGCGTAAACCGCGTCGTCCTGGACATCACCAGCAAGCCGCCCGCGACAATCGAGTGGGAGTAAATATTATGACTATTACGTTGGAATTGCCGCCGGTTATGTCAGCCCGTTTGGAAGAGGAAGCGGCGAAACGCGAAAAGCCAGTCGAAGAATATGCGCTTTCGCTCCTTGAGCGCTTTATGCCATCTCCTGCGCCGATGCCCGAACTCAAAACAGGTGCAGATGTCGTCGCTTTTTGGCGGGCTAATGGTCTTATCGGCGATTGGGCTGATCGCGAAGATATTGGTGATAGCCTGGAATATGCACGCAGTCTACGTCGGCAGGCCGAAACCCGGAGTTACGACTAATGCGATTATTGGACACGGATGTTCTCGTCGATATGCGACGCGGCTTCGTCCCTGCGGTGCACTGGTACGATAGTTTAACCGAGCAGCCGGGAGTTCCCGGTTTCGTGGCAATGGAACTGCTGGTCGGGTGCCGGGATAAAATTGATCAGGCTAAGCTCCAGATCTTTCTCACTGAGCTTCCCATCTTTTGGCTGTCAGAGGCGAATTGTCAGCGCGGACTTGAGTACTTGCGGGATTACCGTCTGAGCCATAACTTAGGTGTTATTGACGCGCTGATAGCTGCAACGGCCCTCGGCCTAGGTGCGACGCTCTGCACGTTCAATACGAAGCATTTTTTCGCCGTGCCGGGACTGGTGACGGAGCAGCCCTATGAGCGCGGCTGATAGGATGAAGATACAGGCTGTCTCGGGCAGCCTCCGGGCAAACTCCACTAACTCCGCTCTGGTCCGGGCAGCGGGGGAGTGCGCCGATGCAGAAGTCGACTTCGCGGTATTTGAGGGGCTGGATACACTGCGGCACTATTCGCCCGAGCTGGACAGGGCTGATGTGCTGCCAGCCTCGGTCTTGGAGTGGCGCAAGCAGCTTGCCTCTGCCGATGGTGTTCTGATCTGCACTCCGGAGTACGCATTTGGGATGCCGGGAAGTCTGAAAAATGCCCTCGACTGGGTGGTGTCCTCCGGGGAGCTGTGGCGCAAGCCGGTCGCGGCCCTGAGTGCGTCCCCATCGGCTCTCGGCGGTGAAAAAGCCCACGCCGCGCTTTTGCTGACGCTCACGGCTCTGGAAGCACAGACGGTCGAAGAGGCGTCGCTCACGATTGCGTTCTCTCGTTCCAAAGTCACCCCCGAAGGCAGTGTCGAGGACGAGGCGACGCTCGCTGCACTGAAAAATAGTCTCGATGCACTTGTGAGCGCGGCGCGGCTGAAAAATCCAATATAACTTAACGATTGCCAGGAGACCTCATGCCGGAACTGCTATTTGAAATCGGGACGGAAGAATTGCCCGCCACATTTGTCGCGCCGACGATGGCGCAGCTCGAAGCGGGCTTTCGCACGAAATTCGCGGCGGCTAAGTTATGGAACGCGCAGAGCGGGACAGTCAATATCACCGGCACGCCCCGCCGCCTGGTCATTTATGCGACCGGGCTTGCCGCCCGACAGTCGGACGAAACGCTGCTGCTCAAAGGGCCGAACGCGGCAGTCGCCTACGATGCCTTGGGCAAACCGACCGGCGCAGCACTCGGCTTCGCGCGTAAAAATGGCATTTCCGCTGAGGATCTCAGCGTCGTGGACGGCTACGTTCAGGCAACGGTTCTTCGGCCTGGTCGAAGTGCTTTAGACATTGCTGGGGAGTTGCTGCCACAGATCGTTCGGGAGCTGACATTTCCAAAAGCCATGCGCTGGGGAGCGGGAAAGCTGCGCTTCGCGCGTCCGATCCGCTGGCTGACGGCCCTGCTCGATGAAGAAATTATACCCTGCGCCGTTGAACACGTTACCGCCGGGCGGACAACGCGCGGGCATCGGTTTCTGTCGCCGGATGAAGTCGAGGTGCCGAATCCCAAAGCCTATTTCGAGATACTACGGCAGAAATTCGTCATTCTCGAACCGTCGGAGCGGCGTGAAATGATCGTGTCACAGGCGGAAGCTTTGGCTAACCAAGCGGCTGGACAGGTCCAGATCGCGGCGGAGCTGCTGGAGGAGAACGTCTTTCTGACCGAATACCCGACAGCGGTGCTGGGGTCGTTTGATTCAGAGTATCTTGCACTGCCGGAGCCGGTTCTAGTCACGGCGATGCGAAAGCATCAGCGCTATTTCCCGCTTGTCGCCTCCTGCGGGTCGCTGATGCCAAACTTTGTCGCCATTCGGAACGGCGGCGGAGAATATCTGGACACGGTGCGAGCTGGTTTTGAGAATGTTTTGTCGGCTCGCTTCAACGATGCCCGCTTTTTCGACGAATTGGATCGCCAGACCACGCTGACGGACAAAATCAGCGGCACGAAAACCATTGTCTTCCAGGAGAAACTGGGCACCGTCTATCAGAAATCGCTGCGGCTGCCGCAGATACTCGAAAATGGCGGGCTGCTGGACGGTCTCACGGCAGATGAGATCACGGTGCTTCAGCGTGCCGCCCCCCTTTGCAAAGCCGATCTCGCCAGCGAGATGGTCAAAGAACTGCCGGCCTTACAGGGGATTGTCGGCGAAGAGTATGCCCGGCGTGAGGGCGAACCTGAAGAAGTCGCTCTGGCAATTTCGGGGCACTATAAGCCCAAAGGGGCCGGGGATCCTTTGCCGGACACGGAAGCGGGCCGCCGACTGGCGATTGCCGACCGGGCGGATACATTGGTCGGTTATGTCGGGATCGGCATCGCACCGACAGGGACGAGTGACCCATACGCCTTGCGCCGTGCCGCCGCTGGGCTGGTCGCGCTGCTTTCGACTTCCGAGGCTCTCCCCGCGCCGCGT
>JANXNV010000048.1 GCA_025353925.1 Armatimonadota bacterium | reverse complement strand
GCCGCCGTGCAGGGGGTCCGAGGAAACCAGCTCGTCGGCTATGGGCTGGTCGTGGGGCTGGACGGCACGGGGGACGGCACCGGGTCGACTTTTACGCCGCAATCGGTGGCGTCGCTGCTGCAAAAATTCGGTGTCACCGTGCCGCCGGGGGCCTTGAAGCTGAAGAATGTGGCGGCGGTCATGGTCACGGCGACCCTGCCGGCGTTTGTCAAAAACGGCAGTGCGATCGATGTCACGGTCAGCAGTTTAGGAGATGCCAAATCTCTTCAAGGCGGAACACTGCTGCAAACGCCGCTGCAGGCCGCCAATGCCCAGGTGTACGCCGTGGCGCAGGGGGCGATCTCGGTGGGCGGGTTTCTAGCGGGCGGCGGGGCAGGGGGCGCGGTGGCCAAGAACTTCGTCACGGTCGGGCGTATTCCCGGCGGAGCGATGGTGGAGCAGGATGTCGTGACGACGCTGCAGGGGGCCGCAAACAATTCCATCGCCGTCACGCTGAACCAGCCGGATTACACGACAGCAGCCCGGCTCGCTGCCGCCATCCGCACCCACTTGCCGGAAGGGGCATACGGCGCAAGGGCCGAAGACGCTGCAACCGTTCGGGTCTCGTTTGCTCCCGGCACCGAGGCTGTCCCGCTGATCGCCGCCCTGGAAAGCGTTCCAGTCCAGACGGATGAAGTCGCGAAAGTCGTGATTAATGAGCGCACCGGCACCGTCGTGATGGGCGGCAATGTCGAAGTGACGGCCTGCGCAGTCGCTCACGGCAGCCTGACGGTGCAGATCGCCAACACGCCGCTGATCTCCCAGCCGGGGCCTTTCAGCTCGAATGGGCAGACGGTGGTGGTTCCGCACAAGACGATCAATGTGCAGGAAGGCAATGCTCGGCTAATTCCCCTGCCAACCAGCACGACATTGGACAAAGTGGTCAAGTCGCTAAATGCGCTGGGCGTCACCCCGCGTGACCTGATCGCGATATTGCAGGCGATGCGCGAAGCCGGTGCCCTGCACGCCGAAATCGAGGTGCAGTAATGCTTCGGATTGCGACGACCGCGCCGCCCGCGCTGGACAAAAAGCATCTGGATTTGAGGAAAGCCACCCAGCAGTTTGAGGGCTATTTCGTACATGAGCTGCTGAAAGAAATGCGAAAAACTGTTCCCAAAGACAAGCTGCTCGGCGACGATGGGCATGGCCAGGAGATCTTCCAGGACATGATGGACCAGTCACTCTCGGAATCGATGTCCAGTCGGGGTGACCTCGGAATGGCGCGAATGATGTACGACCAGCTTGCCCCCGGCCTCGGCGCGGCGGCGGATAAGAAAGGCTAACCCTAGATGCTCGATTCTCAGCTGCGCGACTCTCAGATGCTTGAACCCAAAAAGATCCTGCAAGTTCTACGTGCCGAGCTGGCACTGCAAACAAGGCATTGCCGCCTTCTCGAAGCCCAGGAGCTGGCACTGCTCTCCTGTGACCGGGCAAAATTTGTCTCGCTCCAGGAAGAGCATAGCCTGATGCTCCTGGAACTCGAAGCGCAGGATATTCTGCGCCGAGACACTTTGAAGGACGAGGCAGGCACGGCCCTGACTATCACCATGCTTCGGGAGTTTCTGCCCCTCGGCAGCCTCCCCAGCCTGACTGCCCTCGAAGACAGCCTGCGATTGGCTGTGGACCGGGTGCAGGAATTGACCCGGCGCAACCGAGTATTGATACAAAACGAACTCGACTATTTGGCGTTCACGTTGGACCTCTTTGTGGAAGCGGGACGCTGCGCCGATACATGCTATGGCGGATCAGGACGGGCAAGTGGTCGCCTCCTTTTGGACCGTGTCGCTTAGTTCAGATGTGACGCAAAGAGGAATTGACTTATGCCGGGAACATTTTTTGGAATTGAAATCGGACGAACAGGACTGGCGGCCGCGCAGATCGGCCAGGACATCACCGGTCACAATATCGCGAACTCCGGGACGGAAGGCTACACCGTCGAATCGGCGCACCAGGAAACGCTGGCCTACAACAAGCCGTCCTCGCGGGATACGTTGGTTTCCGTGCCGCTCGGCTCCGGCGTGATCGTCAATCAGGTGCTGCGTGCCCGGGACCAGTTCCTGGATGCTCTGGTGCGGGACGCTTCTTCGGCCACCGGGCTGCAATCGTCTCAGCGCGATGCTCTGAATCAGGTCGGAGCCGCCTTCGGCGAGCCGTCGAACACCGGGCTGAATGCGACATTAGGCAAATTCTTCACCAGCTTCCATGACCTTGCGAATAACCCTGAGGACCTGGGCGTCCGTGCAGCGACGGTGCAAAAGGGCGACGGGCTGGCCCGCGTCTTCCAGGGCATCCAGCAGAGCCTGGGTGCAATCGGGAAATCGCTCAGTGATCAGGCCAAGACCGATGTCCAGACGATAAACGACTACGGCTCGCAGATTGCCGCCCTTAACAGCACGATCCGTCAGGACTCGGCCAGCGGGCAGTCTCCCAATGATCTGCTCGACCGGCGCGATCTGCTGGTGGATAAGCTCGCGGCACTGGCGAATATCAGCACGCACAACAATTCCGATGGGACCGTGAGTATCGCCATCGGATCGTCCGATCTGGTAGTCGGGAAAGACGCTTACACCGTGACGCTGACCGGTCTGACCGCAGGCGGTGACTTGAAGGGCGGAGCTTTAGCGGGAGTGACGGCGGCGCAGTCGCAGGTTGCGGTGTACCAGGGGCAGCTCAACTCACTCGCGGCCTCAGTGGTTTCTCAGGTCAATGCCGTCCACAGCACGGGGGTTGGCCTCGACGGCACGACGACCGGGCTGAGCTTCTTCACTGCGACGGCAGGCAGTGAGGCTTCGACCATTGCCGTGAACTCCGTGCTGCAAACTCACCCGGAAGATGTCGCTGCCGCCGCTGCCCCGACCCTGCCTGCACTTGTCGGCGCACCCGGGGACGGCAGCAATGCGACCCTTCTGGCAGGCATCGAAAACAAGACCGTGACGACGGCGGGTGATCCGCTGCAAAACACGACGATTTTGGACTTCTACAAACAGACCGTCGCGGATGCCGGAGGGCGAGCTGCCAGTGCCGGGACCGCGTCGGCCAGTGCCGGGGCCAGCCTGACCCAGCTGACGCAGCAGCGCAGCTCAGTCACCGGGGTCGTTACCGACACGGAGATGGTCAACATGATGAAATATCAGCGGGCCTATCAAGCCTCCGCCCGGGTCGTGCAGACGATGGACGATATGCTCGGCACTTTGATGACCGGCCTCTTCTCAGGACGATAGGTAACCAATTATGAGAATTACGGACAGCCTGCGTTACGGCGGCCTGCAAACCAATATCGAAACCAGCCTGGACAACTTGAACACGGTGCAAAGCCAGATTTCGACCGGCAAAAAGCTGACGGCGTTCTCCGATGACCCAGCGGGAGCCTCGCAGTCGGTCGCCCTGCACAGTGCCCTGATCGACAACACGCAGTATTCGCGCGATTCGGATTCGGCAAAAGCCTATCTCTCGGCGACCGACAGTGCGCTTTCCAGTGCGACTGCTTTGATCCAAAAGGGGCGGCAGATCGCGGTCCAGGGAGCGAATTCGGACCATACCCCCGAGAGCTTCGCCGCTCTGAGCAGCCAGGTGGACGGCATTGTCAGCCAGCTGACCCAGATCGCCAATGCCGACCTGCACGGTAAATATCTGTTTGCAGGGACCAACACTAAAACCGCACCGTTCGACGCGGCCCAGATCTATTCGGGCAACAGCAGCAGTGTTTCGGCCACTCTGGGGCCGAACTATACCCTCGCTTTAAGCACGACGGGAAGTACGGCGTTTGGACCGGCATTCATCGCACTCAAAAGCCTGAAAACAGATCTGGCGGCGGGCAATGTCGCCGCCATCTCAGCGGATATCGCCGGTGCGGATAAGGCATTGGCGGCGGTCAGCACAGCCCGGGCGACGACCGGGGCGAAGATCGTCGAAGTGGATGCGGTGACCCAGCGGCTGACCCGCTCGGCAGGCGAATACAACGATGCCGTGTCGAAGATCGAGGATGTCGATCTGGCAACAGCCTTCGTGCAGCTGCAGAGCGCACAGAATGTTTACCAGGCCTCGCTGTCTACGACCGCGAAAGCCTTCCAATACAGTTTGGCAGATTTTCTTCACTAGTCCTCCAAAGTAAGGCGTGAAGATTCGAAGGAGAAAGCCGGGGCATTCGCTTCCCGGCAGTGTGGCAAGGACGCTTCATTTCGGCAATTGCATCTAGGAGCAACCATGACCATGAACATCGAAACCACGCGCTTCGGCGCCCTTGACATTGAAGATCACAAAGTCCTGACGTTCCCCGACGGCCTGCCGGGCTTCGAAGGCCTGCGCCTCTTTACCCTCGTCCCGCACCATACGGCGGAAGGCGGCAAAGGCAGCCCGTTTGTCTGGCTGCAGTCGCTGGAAGATGGCGGTCTGGCCTTTCTGGCAATGGAGCCGCAGCAGGCGTTTCCGGACTACGCGCCGCGGATCACTCCTGCTGATCTCGCTATCCTGTCACTGACCGAGGAGGATGCCCGCCCACGTCTCTATACGCTGCTGACCGTTCCTGTCGGCAACCCTTGCGGGATCACGGCGAACCTGATGGCACCGGTTGTCGTCAACCCTGGGGCACGACTTGCAAAACAGGTCGTTCTGAACACGGACCAGTACGGTCTGCGGCATCGCCTGCTGCCGACGGAGTAATTTGCTCAGGCAATCAAATATCGCTTGACAGGGGAACGATTTTTGGCGTACAATGCGTAAAGTAAATACCGCATGCGCGACTCAAAAAATCCCCCGCGTAGTGCCAGGGAGGGCCAATGTTAGTTCTTACTCGAAGACTGAACCAGAGCATCAAAATCGGTGACGATATCGAGATTACCGTCATCGAAGTCCGGGGCGACCAGGTTCGCCTGGGTGTTGCGGCTCCGCGCGATGTTTCTGTCCACCGCAAAGAGATTTACCTGCAGATTCAGCAGGAAAACCGGGCGGCTTCCGCCGCACCCGATGCGGCCAGCTTGGACGCACTGGGCGACGCGCTCTCCCAGCAGGGAAAGACCAAGTAGCTGTTCGCAAGCGAAAAAACCGCCTTCGTCATTGACTGACGAAGGCGGTTTTGCTTGTGTGTGCCGGAAGGCACTACATCGCTTTTTTCATCGTGGACTTTTTCATCATGGTGCTTTTGCCCATGGACTTGTGCGCCATCGGCTTTTTCATCACCGGCTTGTGGGCCATTTTTTTACCCATGGTAGGTTTCATTGTGGACTTGCCCATGGTGGGAGCCTGTGCGAACACGGCGGTGGTGGACACGAGGGCAGCGACTGCCGCCGCGATCAGAATTTGGCTGATTTTCATAAAAGGGAGAACTCCCAGGTTTGTATTTCACTGGCTAGAGTTTCTTGACCCAAAGAAAAGTTCCATTCTCGTGCAGATAGTCAAAAACTCCCCGGGAACCAAGCCTCGCCTGTGTTCGTCTTAGGGAAAGAAAACTTAAGTGTCAAGAGGGCCGAACCATGAAACCATTTCTGAAACCAATCTTCAAACGCGGCACTGCCGCACTGCTGCTTCCTCTCCTCGCCGCTGCACTGCTGGCGGGCTGCGACGAACATACGGACAAGCTGCGGGATATCACGGACCGTCCGGCGGCTTTCGCGAACAAAGAGGTCACCGTGGCGGGGGAAGTGACGAAAGTTTACGAGCTGCCTCTGGGGATCGCCGACCTCGCCGCCTACCGTGTCAGCGACGGCACCGGGCAGGCATGGGTCCTGAGCCGAGCCGGAGCGCCCCGCGAAGGCGACAAAGTGGGTCTGAAGGGCACCGTCCGCCCGGAAGGCAAAATCGGCAGCGAGACGCTGCTGAACGTCATCATGGAAAAAGAGCGAAAGGTCCGATAGAGAGCACCGACGCAAAATAAACGGCCCGGCGAGTCATCGCCGGGCCGTTTATATGTCACACTAGAGTGCGGACTACATGGTTTTCTTCATGCCGGGCTTCATCATACCGGGCTTCATGCTTGGTTTGCGGGCGTAGCCCTTGACAGCGACCGTCTTGCCGCTCTTCAATGTGCGGGTGTATCCCTTGACTGCGGTGCCCTTTTTGGCGGCCATCGGGCGAGTGTATCCCTTGACGGCGACTTTCTTGCCGTTCTTCATGGTCCGGGTGTAGCCCTTGACCGCAGTGGACTTGCCCATGGTGGGAGCCTGTGCGAACACGGCGGTGGTGGCGAACATCGCGGCGACCGCCAGGGTGGCGGCGAGGCGTGCAAATAATTTCATCGAGTTTCCCTTTCGTAACAGCAGAAAATTGTAACGGCGACGATGCGCGAGACACTTACCCTTTGGGAAGCGTACGAGGGGGGCGAAAAGTTCCCAAAAACTATTTTGACCTGCGCGGCGCGTTTCGCCTCCGAAAAGACACAAAGAAAATGACACGGGAATTATGAGCTGGGATAAAGAGGACGACGACGAACGGCTGGCGGCATGCTGCGGGTCCGAGGAGAGTGGGCAGGCTCTGGAAACGCTGTTTCGGCGGCATATCGGTGCGACCTACGCCTTTGCCCACCGGTTCCTGCCGACACGCGAGGATGCTGAAGAAGCGGCCTCGGAATGCTGGCTGCGGGCGGCTAAAGCTTTGCGGGCAGGACGGTTTCGCGGAGAAAGCCGCTTCAAGACCTGGCTGCTGGGAATCGCCCGTCTGGTCTGCTTAGAGCGGCTGCGGCAGCCGCGCCTGCCAACCCTTTCGCTGTCCGGCCTGACGGAAACCGGGCGGGGAGACTGGGTGCTCTTCGCCCCGGATCCGGATCCGGTCTCGGATCTAGATGAAGCCCTGGCTTCCCTGACCGACGACCACTATCTGGTGCTGGTCCTCTGCGATTTGCAGGGCCTGACCTTGATCGAAGCCGCCGCCGCTCTAGGCCGCACTCCCGCCGCCACGAAGTCCCTGCATGGCCGCGCCCGCCGTGCCCTAAAAGCCGCCTTAGAAACTTTGGAGAAAGACGTATGACCGAAGCCGAACGAGATGACTTAATCGATCTTTATGTCGACGATGCGTTGCCCGAAGCACTGCGCGGCTTTGCCGAGACCTATCTCGCCGTGCACCCGGAGGCCGCCGCCGAAGCCGCCGCGCTGTTGGTGACCGCCCAGCGTCTTCACGCGCTCCCTCCCGACAAGCCCGACGACTGGTTTGTCGAGCGCACCCTCGACCGCCTCCTGCGCGAACACACTGCCGCACAGGATATTCCAACCAACCAACTTTTTCAGATTCGTTAAGGAGATATTTCACCTATGGCCACAAAAACAATTATTCCCGGGCTGCTCCGGGCCAACTGTCCGCGCAAAGAACTTTTTGAGGGCCTCCAAACAGTCGGCAAGGCCGTCGCCACGCGCTCGTCGCTGCCCATCCTCACCCATGTCCGCATCGCCGCCAAAGACGGCAAAGTCTCCATGATGGCGACCGACCTCGAAATGTGGATGGAGCATACCCTGCCCGGGGTCGGCATCACCGAAGACGGAGCCGCTACCGCCCCCGCCCGCAACTTCACCGAGCTGCTGGCCGCCATGCCCGATGCCGATGTCTCCATCACGGTCGAAGATGACACCAATACCCTGCACTTGCGCTGCCTCAAAGCCAACTACAAGCTGCTCGGTCTGAGCGCGGATGAGTTCCCCCTGCTGCCGCAGGTTAAAGAGGACTCGCGCTTCGTGATGGACCGGGAGACCCTGCGCGACGCCATCAAGCAGACCATCTTCGCGACCTCCACCGATGAGACCCGGGCCATCCTGACCGGCGTTCTCGTCGTCTTTCAGGGCGACAGCCTGAAGCTGGTCGCCACCGACACCCACCGTCTGGCAGTCCGCGACTGCCCCGTCAAGGAAGGCACCGGCAGTGCCAGCGCGATTGTCCCCTCCCGCGCGATGCACGAAGTCCTGCGGATCGTCGGCAACGAAGAGGGCGAAGTCGTAGTCACGCTCTCCGGCAACCAGATCCAGTTCCAGATCGACGACGATAAGGGCAGCAAGACCACCCTCATCTCCCGCCTGATCGACGGCCAGTTCCCAAACTACGAGCGCGTCATTCCCGCCCAGGCTACCAAGACCCTGACCCTCGCCCGCGAGCCGCTGGCCGCCGCCGTCAAACGCGCCTCCATCGTCGCCCGCGACTCCGCCAGCCGGGTCGTCCTGCGTACCACCGAGGACGGCGACAAGCTGACCATCACCGCCGAAAGCGGCAGCGTCGGCAACGCCTACGAGGAAGTCGAAGTCGCCCGTACCGGCGACGATACCCCCGTCGAGATCGCCTTCAACGCTAAGTACCTCGCCGACGTTTTGAACGTCCTCGACACCGAAGGCCTACACATCGAGCTAACCGAACCCCTCCGCCCCGGCGTGATCCGGCCCACGGATACGGCGGATTATTTGTGCGTATTGATGCCGATGCAGGTGGTATAGCTAGGAGTAGAGCAGAGGGGAGCAGCTTGCCGCTCCCCTCTTTGCGCCTGCCTGACGGCAGTCTCTACATCGTGGAAAGCAAAGGTAGCATTCGAGAGCGCGACCGGGCCAAACATTCCCGCGCCGAGCGGCACGCTGACTATAGTGGTCCCATAAGTCAGGACAGCAAAATGGGCTAAAATAAGGTGGAGACCACTGCCCATGAGAGAACATTATTCGGCTGCTTTCAAGGCCCAAATCGTCCTCGAAGCGCTCAAAGAAATCAAGACCGTCGCTCAGATCGCGTCCGCGCATCAGCTTCATCCGAACCTTGTGACCAAGTGGAAACAGGAAGCCGTCGCCGAACTGCCTGTCGTGTTCGAGCGCAAGAATACGCAGGCCCAGGCACAAGAAGCGCAGGAGCAGAAAGTCGCCCAGCCTTACGAACTATAGTGGACCCCTTTGTCAAGACAGTGTGTCGGTCTTTTTTAAGGTGTGACGCTTTCCTTCTTTTGTAGGGTCGTGTCGAAGTAAACCTCGGCGGGAGTGCGGTAACCAAGCGACTGATGCATACGCTCCTGGTTGTAGAACTCGAAGTAGCCAGACAGTCCTTTGCGGGCCGCGCGGGGACTATCGTACTCGTGCAGATAGACCTCTTCGTACTTAGGGTTTTATTGGGGGCACGGTCCGCCACAGACGCTCTGTGAAGATGTTGTCTAGGGCGCGGCCTTTGCCGTCCATGCTGATCTGAACCTCTCTGCCCAAAAGCCGTTCTAAATACTGCGGGCTGGTGAAGTGGCTGCCCTGATCGCTGTTGCAAATGTCGGGTGCTGCAATCGCAAGTGCCCGGTCAAGGGCCGAAAGAACGAACGGCATCTCAAGCGTTTGGTCAAGCTCCCACGCCAGAACATAACGGCTGAACCAGTCGAGGACAGCCACCAGGTAGACCCAGCCATTTTCCACCAGGTAGACCCAGCCATTTTCCAGGCGGATGTAGGTAAGGCTTTAATGGGGTAATGTCGATGCCCCAGATGTGGTTGGGCCAGCCGCTTCGCAGGTCTCGCAAAAGATACGGATAAACAAGGTACGGATAAACGCAGTGTTCTTTGTTGCGCCGACTCGTGTTGGGGCGCGGCCCCACGGCGACAAGGCCCATTTCCTGCATATGCCGCTGCACCGCTTTGCGGTTGACGAGCTGGCCTTCGCGTGCCATTTGCTCGTGGATGCGCCGCGACCCGTAGAACGGCCAGGCCGTGTAGATTTCGTCGATGCGCCGCTTGATCGCTACCTCCTCGGGGGAGGGCAGTGCGGGCTGGTAGTAGAGACTGGCCCGCGAAACGGAAAGTATTTCGGCCTGACTACTCAGAGAAACTTCCCTTTCCTCGCGCTCGAGGAAGGCGAGGCGCTCATTTCGGCTCAGCGTCAAGACCAGATTTTTTTGATCCAGGCAAGCTGCGTGGTGAGCCTGCCGATCTGTTCGTAAAGTCTCTCGGTCTGCTTGTCGTGGGCGGCTTTTTCGGCGGCTTGGGCGCTCTCGCCGCGCTCGAAGATGGTCGGCAACCCTTGCAGGGCGGTGGTCTTCCACTGGCTGATCTGGCACTGGCTGATCTGGTTCGGGTGGATGCCGTGTTCGGCAGCGATTTGAGCCAGGGTTTTGTCTTCGCGCAGCACTTGCTGGACGACTTGCGCCTTGAAGGCGGCGGAGTGGGTTTTACGAGTTGTCATCGGGTGAACCTCATACGGCACACCTTATTTTAGACCATTTTGCTGTCTAAATTCTTGGGTCCATTATAGTCTGTGCATTAGGCTCGTCGAGGGTCGTATCCTTCACAGTCAAAAGGCCGTGTATTATTTGGACAGCGGCGCGACTTCCTGCCACAACACCGCGGCATCGGGCGGCAGTCTTGAGAGGAGGCATGTATAAGCATCTTGCGAAGCCATCGTGGCACAGTGGGCCGCTTCGGTGCAGGTCTGTACCCACTGGGCGGCGATTAGGAACTGGATGTGATCAGTGCCTGTAACTTTAGGCACGCTCATCACACGCAGTATGAACGCAAAAAACCGTCCAAGTCAACTGTGTAAGCCCTAGACAAAATGAAAAAGCAGGAGTTCTGGGCCGAAGCCGCCGCGCTTTACTTCGAGATGATCGCTCAGGCGGAGGATTTCTAGTGTGAGCGACGATCTTGGAGCGATCACAAAAGGTGAAGTGAGCAGTGACCTGACAGTCTCGCCTTTTTTATTTTATTTGGTAGGGGTTTAATACCCCAAGACTTGCTCCGCCGGAAGTTTCCAAGCTATTGTGGGGTATAAGTATCTATACTCACGAGAGCCATAACGTCCCGGCTTTGCTGCACTATGCGGTCCGTCCGGTCAAACACCGCCGCGTGGTTTTTGATAGCCGCGTGGACGACGTTCTCAAAGAAGTTTGCCTGGAGATTGCCGCCCGTTATGAGAAGGATTTTCTTGAGATCGGCACCGACCGGGATCATGCTCAACCGGCGCATGATGATTGTACGTGCGAAAAACTTGTTCGAGCAGGAGACGAAAGCGTGATGCTGAGCGGCTTCGCTGAAGGGTCTCCACACTCGGCGTACGATATTGCCGGCTCCGGTCGGTCCGATGCGATCAGGCGTGTCGCTCGATTGTTCAAGATCATCGTCCGGGTCAGCTCTCAGGCACCGGGGCGGCCGCTGGGGCGCCGGGAGCTGGCGGAGGCTTGTGATTGTGATGTTCGCACGGTGCATCGGGACCTGACACTGCTGCAGGAGGCGGGTATCCCAGTGACTTATGACTACGGGCAGAAAGCCTATCTCCTGCCAAAGAGCGGGTGGACTTTTCCCATCGCCTCCCTGACCGGAGAAGATATTCTCGCTCTGGCTCTGCTGAGAGGCATCGCCGCCGCGCCCGGCTTGCCGCAGGCCCAAGAGCTGAGAGCCGCGCTGGACAAGCTGGCCGGGCCTCTGTCGCCTGCGCTGAGCGAGCTGATGCGGGAGGCGGGGCGGGTCCTGCATCCGGGACAAGCGGCCCGGGATTATTCGGCTGCGCCGCTGACGGAGCTGCTGCTGGCGGCAAGCGGGGGGCGGACCGTCGAGATTGAATACCAAAGCCGAAGCGGGGAAGGTGACTGCACCTGGCGCTCCGTGGATCCGTACGTCGTGGAGGCACGGTCAGGCCGGTTTTGGGAGCTGCACGGCTGGTGTCACCGCAACGCCGCCATTCGCACTTTCGCCCTGGATCAAGTGTCCGGGATGCGTGAGACGGGGGCAAGTTTCACCGTCCGGGAGAAAGAATGGGCTGAATTCTCCTCCGCAGGGGGCGTTGTCGGGGGAGTTCGCGGGCAGGAGGAAGTGGGGGTCGATGTGGTGTTCACGCCGCCAGTCGCCGCGTATGTGCGGAACCAGAGCTGGCCGTCCGGCCTGGTCGTGACCTCCGAGCCAGCCGGGATCGTGCGGCTGACAGGCGTCGTTTCCGGCCTCTCGGGATTGGTGCCCGAGCTGCTGCGCTGGCGTCGGTATTGCCGCGTCGAGGGAGGTGCGGCCCTACGGGCACGGATGGTGGAGGAAGTACGCGCAATAGCGGCACTATACGAGCGAAGCGATGCGGATCCTTGCTCTGATCCCGCCCCCTGACCCAAAGCAAAATAGCATGCTGAACTTCATTTTGCAAGCCGCGCGAACCCTAATCTCCGGTCATTCATGTGTGAGGTTCGCGCCGGCACTCACCCTGGTTCGCAGCTCAGATTGTGCCGACCCAGGGTAGAATACTCCCGATCAAGGCTTTCGATCACGAGGAAATCGATCGTTGCACCGGCCCCAGGAGGCTGGTGCGAATCGAGACCTGGGAAGCGATTATATTGACCCCGCTAAAGATACTAGGTAGGAATTGATTCTGAAGTGCCGTTTAATCGAACCAGAAGGCACCCTGTGGGGGCTTAAGCCGCCTTTCTGGCATAGATATAATTTTGATTTTTAGGCGCCTGTGCGGGCCTTGAATCGTTTTTCTCGGTCTTTCTTGGGATAAGCGAAGTGCTGCAATCCCGGTCGTGATCGGAAACGCAGGAACGGAGGAGGAAATTTCGATGGCAATTGTTATGGCGACAGTGACGCAGGAACGGCTTTTGCAGCTTCCGTCGGAAGCGCAGGCGCGTCTCGAACCGGGCCAGAAACTGCAAATTCAGATCGATCAGGTTCCGATCAATCAGGACGCCGCACTGCCGGTGCAGCTGGGACCAAACGAGAAGGCTCTGGAGGCACTGCGAGAAATCGCGCGGCGTCAAAAGGGGCGTCGCCACACGGACGGATCGCAGACGGATCAGCTCCTCCGAGACGGCAGAGCGGGGGCAATGTATGGCTGCGAACCTCGCACCAGCACCGCCGGCTGATGCCCCTGCACTGGTAATCGATGCCAACGTCGCCATCGCTATTTCAGCCCGGGAAACGGATCGGGATGCCCGCGCGACGGCGGAGATTTCTCACTACAGCACTTTGGGATACGAATGGTACGCGCCGGGGGTGATTGTCGGAGAAACGCTCTACGTTCTGTGCCAAAAGCACCAGGATGAGCTGCTGACGGTGACCGAGTACGAAGAGGCGGTCGCGGAGTTCGAGATACTCATGCAGAGCATTTTGCCGCCCCCGCTGGGGGAAGTTTCTCTGGTCCGGCCTGCACAGGCCATCGGGAGGGACTACGGATGCAGCCGCTCCGCTGATGGAATTTACATCGCCCTGGCCGAGCAGCTGGCACAGACGCGCCCGACAGTTCTGATCACCTTCGACAAAGCGTTGGCCCGTCAGGCCACCCTCCGGGCTGCCGGTGTCACCGCACTGCTTTTGTAGCCTTTGCCGGGAAAACACCCGCCGAAATAGCACACTGAAACCGAATATTGGAATAGCAAAAAAGCAGTCTGCCAAAAGAGGAAGGCTGTTTTTTTGCGCTTCCGGGCAGAAGGACTCACAGTTGTCCCTCCGGGTGTGATATGATGAGCCGTGAGGAAACCAAAATTGGATAAGCCGAAATATGCGGCGCATACACCGCCGGACACACAGCCCGAGAAGTGGCAGTCGATGACGGATCACACGACCAATGTTGCGGAGCTGGCCGCCGGTTTTGCCTCTGCCTTCGGCGCGGAGGATCTGGCCCGCTGGGCGGGGTGGCTGCACGATGTAGGGAAGTACAGCGACGACTTCCAAAAGTACCTGCGTGAATGCGACGCGGCAAAACACGGAATCGGCAAAGCTCCAAAGCCCGGCAGTGCCGAGCACAAGGTGGCGGGAACCCGGCTGGCTTTGGAG
>JANXNV010000006.1 GCA_025353925.1 Armatimonadota bacterium | reverse complement strand
AGCGATCCGGCTCTATCCGGAGTCACCGGTCGCTTACGCCTATCTGACATACCAATTGAATCTTTCAGGCGATACGGTTGGGGCAAAGGCAGCGGAAGTTCGCTCTTATAGATTGGGTCTGCTGAAAGTCTCCGGCTTGCTGGACGCTCAAACCGCAGAAATGCAGGCGCAGAAAGCCCAGAAGTAGAACACGAGGCAAAAGCCCCGGCATTAGGGTGCCGGGGCCTTTTAAGGCTATCTACTCTTATCTCGTGATTTTCACCACAAAGCAAGCGGGGACATCGCGCCCGTTCCCCCGGCGACGGCGTCAACAGGTGCTGGCATTTTCAAGACTTACGACCCTATTCTTGCAAGCAATCAGCTTGTGCCGCTCTCCACGACGGATTTGAACGGGGTTAGCTTCAGCTTTTACGATAAAACTGCTGAAACGATCACTCTCGTTTGCAACGCCAATTTGGTCACGCCGAGCGGGACAACTCTGGCGGTTACAGCCAAGTCAGTCCCGATTGCGGTGCTCGAGCCGAGAGCGACTTGGGGAATCACGACGGGGAATGTACATTACAGTACCGCTAATAGTACAAGCACTGCCAGAGCTTACGGCCTTTATCCTGCATCAGGTTCTAGTGCTTCAGATAGTGTTTACTGGCACGATGTTATTGTGACAGTTCCTCAACCCTTCTCAGGCGGTACTTGTTGCTTCACACAACTAGTCAAGCCCAACCATCTTTTCAACGGAACTGGGCACGATGTCAATAACAGTGTGAACGGTCTCGACAATTCTTTCAAGTATTCCAATTATACTTGGACAGCGGGATTAGTAGGAACTGGGTACGACAGTCCTGCAATTTTGGTCGGGGACGGAAAAACGATTGGAGATATTGTCACAGTTAGCGATACTTTCAATACCTGGATCATGTATCAGCCCACAGGAGGTGTTTGGATTCCGTTGCAGACATACTCTTATTCGTGGGGCTTGACACTGACCTGGGTTACGCCTGGAACATGGTCTATGTCAGGGCAAAGTCCACCACCGCCTAATCCTGGCCCGAGTTATTCAGGCACTAAAACTACTACCCCTCCGCAATGGAGTGTGGTACAAACGAACTATAATCACTAACTCCCAGTCATTGCGAAATGATCACGAAAGTCCTATTTAGGAGAATGAACATCATGAACTCAAAACGGCGCACAACGGCTTTAGCATCCTTGCTGTTGTTCCTTTCCCTTTCGTCTGCTCAGGCACAGGAGCAAAAAAAGCCAAATGCGGTACCTGAGACGGCACAACCTATCATCAGAAGCATCACGACACGCTGCCCACTTCCTGCATATCTCATTGAGGCAAGTGAGAAGTCATACACTGCAACTTTGCAGGGTGAATCACAGCTAAAAAAAGGCGATACAGAAAGTGCGATCGCCTTCTTTCAGACAGCTATAACCTATAGTGCTACGAACACCTCTGCATTACGCGGTCTCGCAAACTGTTACATACAAACGGGCGACTCGGCAAAAGCGATAGATGCCGAACGCAGCATTGTCTATTGTATGGATCGCGGTCAGCAAATCATCCTCGAAACAAACACGACGAACCTCTTGAAGTTTGCTTCCCTGCTAGACAAGGCCGGGCAAAAGACGGAAGCGATAAGTGTTTACAATCATGCGGCTACTTTACTCAAGTACATGGACGGCAAGCCAAGCAGCGGCTATCTGATGCCTCTTCTTGGGTCGGAGCCGGGGCAGATCGCTTACACGTCGAACCGCTTGCAGGCACTAACGCAGGTTGGATTGGGGATTGACTCGCAGGACACACAAGAGGTGAAACGGACGGAGAAAATCGCTCATCTGAGGGAAGCGATCCGGCTCTATCCGGAGTCACCGGTC
>JANXNV010000206.1 GCA_025353925.1 Armatimonadota bacterium | reverse complement strand
GAGCGGCTGACCACCGTTTTTCGTGAGCGCACTATTGACGTCATCGATCGAGGCTGTCGCAGGGAGACTGAGACGCTGCCGGAGGCCCAGTTTATCCACGAGCATCTCTCGCTCTTTCTGCATCTCGGCGTCCGTCACCGTGATCTTTAGCTGCTTGGCCTGCTGCAGCTGAAGCTTCGTATTGATCAGCTGGTCCAGCACGGTGTTATTCAGCAGAGGCGTTTCGGAAACCGCGATCGGACGCCCCATCTGCTGAATCTGGCTGACGAAGCCCGACCGCGCCGTGTCATAGTCCCGGCGCGTGATCCCATCCCCGTTGACCGTGGCGATAACGTCGTCCCCGGACCGAGCGGCGGCACTTCCCGTACCGGCTCCGGCGTGGCTGCCCAGATTGTTTCCCAGCCCCGAGTAGACCAGGCTAAAGACCAGCAGGCCGCCAACGCCCAGCAGCACAAACTTCCCGGCAGGATTGGTGCTGAGATTTCCCAGCCCGCTCCGAAACGAATTCAATGACATCGTGGTCTAATTTCCCTTTGATGATAGCTGCGAATTTGGTGGCAGCTGCAAAAGCCGCGACAAGCCTTCAAGGCAGGCACGCGACGACGCTTCTTTGGTCGGATGCCCGCTGTAATGCGTCTCCAGCGAAAGCCAGCCGGTGTAACCGTCGCGCCGCAAAGCCGCGAACTGGCCCGCGTAATCGATCTCCCCTTCGCCGACGACTGTCCAGACCGGCGCGGCCGCTCCCGGCGGCACAGCGGCATCTTTGATGTGGACATGCACCACAAATTCCCGAATGGCCTCATAGCCGGTCGGATATGGGTGCTCGCCGTCCATCAGCGCATTGCCGGGATCCCAGATCGCACAGACGAACGGCGACGCAATCTGCGCCAGCACCCGCGCCGTCTGCGCTCCGGTGCCGAGGCAGCAGGCGTGCTCGTTCTCAATGCCCAAAATCACGCCCGCCCGCTCCGCCATCGCCGCCGGCTCGGCGTAGGCATCCACGATGGATTCTTCCTGCGCGGGTGTCAGCAGGCCGTGCTTCCAAAAGGAGAACGTCCGCACCAAATTCGTCCCGAAGAACTCCGCCGCTTCCAGGCTGCGCTCCAGCACGGCGATCTGGTCCCCGAGGCCGCGTGCCGACGCGCTGTGCAGCGGCCCGCCGGGGCCTTCCGGCTCGACACCGGGCAAAGCACACTTATAAAACGGGGAGGCGATTCCCGCCACAACCATATTTCGGGCATCCAGCTCTTTTTTCGCCCGCTGCCAGTACTCGCGCGGGGCCTCGGCGATATTCTTGTCCCAAAGCTGACGCAGCTCCGCACCCTGAACGCCGTACTCAGCCATGACGTCAAGCGCGTGCCCCAGATCGGAATCGATTTCATCGGTGATGACCGCCAGCTTCAAGTGTAACACCTCGGACTCTGTATACGCAAAAAATCGCAGGTTCATTCTAGCCGAATCGCGCGGGTTTGTCAATAAACGCACCCTGGGTAGACTTGTATTACTATGTCAAACGAACGATTAGACAAACACGATGCTATCCACCATGAGCTTTTCGATGAGGACACGGCCCAGGTCGGCAGCCTGGGTGACCTCGTGGAGAAACATGCCGGGGACGCGGTCTTTCTCGCCGCCCCCGAAAAAAGCTCGAACGGCGTCGATGGTGGGGAAGAGGACTTCGAAGCCGAGATGCTGATGACCGACCCGGCCCCCAACGAAGCGATGGACCCGACGGACCTGTACTCCCCGGACAACGAGACCGAGGAACTGTTCACCGACCAGACCGGCACCGTCGCAGGGATTGCCCGAGGTTTCGGGACGCACCTCCCGCAGGATATCGGCGCGGGCGGCTTTCAGGTCGAGACCCTGCCAAAGTCCGCACTCCTCGCCCCCCGCCCGCTCGCCGAGGGCGAAGAGCTGGACGATTACGACGACGACAAAGCCGAAATCGGCAGCGGCTCCAATTCCCAGCCCTTCGCCCACATCATCCCCGACGCCAAAGACACCGAGCCGACCCCTGGCCGCATCCCAATCAAAGCCCGCCGCCCGGCCACCACCGATGAAGAACTGGATGCCACGCAGCAGATGAAGTAGAACTTCGTGAGAAGTCAAGAGGAGCAGGTCAAAGGTCCTGCTCTTTTTTGGTTTTGCGGTACAATCACCTCGGAGAATAAAATCAGCCAAATGATACAACTAGAACCAGCCGAACCAATCTTAGGAAAACGCTCCAAGCCGCCTCTTGTCTCTCGGTTACAGCGGAAGAAACTGATCGCCTTCGGCTGGTACGGGGGAAAATTCTCGCATCTTGACTGGCTTCTCCCCCTTCTCCCGAAAACGCACCACTATTGTGAGCCTTTTGCCGGTTCCGGTGCGGTGCTCTTGAACCTGGATCCGTCCCCTGTAGAGACATACAATGATCTGGATGGTGAAGTCGTCAATTTCTTTCGTGTTCTACGCGAGCAAAAAGCAACTCTTACAGAAGCCATTGGGTTAACACCGTTTTCGCGCGAAGAGTTTGGAGCCGCATGTGTTTTGGAGCCTGATCTGAGCGACTTGGAGCGGGCACGTCGCTTTTATGTTCGTGCGCGGCAGGTCCGAACCGGGCTGGCACAGACAGCGAGTATCGGGCGCTGGGCGAACTGCAAAGATACGAGCCGTGCCGGGATGAGTGGTGTCGTCAGCCGCTGGCTCGGAGGCGTAGAGGCACTTCCGCAAATCGCGGAACGGCTGCTCCGTGTGCAAATAGAGAATCGGCCGGCCATCGATGTGATCAAGCTATACGATTCCGAGCGCACATTGTTTTATTGTGATCCGCCATATGTTCACGAAACCCGAGGAGACACGAAAGCCTACGGTTATGAAATGACGGACCAGCAACATCGTGAGTTGGCAGAAGTCCTCAATGCAGTGCATGGGAAAGTCGCTATTTCCAACTACGAATGTGAATTGATGAATACTCTCTATCCCACAGCACGCTGGATCAAAACGACCAGCCTTGAACGGACAATTCACTCGACCAAAGACAAACGCACCGAGGCCTTGTGGACAAATTATGATCCCCGACAGATGCAGGCTGGGCAGGATAAATTTGTTTTCGAAAACGGTGTTCGGTACCAATTTACCACATGAAAACCTGCCAGGAAATATTAGAAGAAGCACTGTATGCAGCTGAGACTGAAGCATCCCGATCTGGAATTATTACCAATGCGATTGAAGAACGCGTAGAATTTGTCTGCCGCTGCCTCAGTAACAGGGCCACAGTCCGGCTGCTGATGGCTTGTTTGCTTGCCAAAATTCATCGACCGGAAATCGATCCCCGCAAGCCGTACACAGAAATCGGCGGTCCTGATTCGTTTTCCGGGCGGAGCTATGATGAGGCTTATATCACACCATTCATCAATATGTACCATTTGTCGTGCAACCCAACAACAGCGTTTTTGACACCCGCGCTCCGCAATATCAACCGGATATTGACAACGGACCTGAATTTAGAAGGCCGCCCTCGAGAGGCTTATCTTTACACGCTTGAATTGCTGGACGACGTATTTGCAGAACGCATCACAGCCCAGGATTTGCTGACAGAGACGCTGCGCCTATTACTTTTAGTTCGTGAGGAGCGGCAGACCCGGATGACAGGCTTGTTGGCGGGGCTGCGGCAATCCGAGGACGTACTTCCGCTCTCTAGTGAAGGAACTGTGGAACTGATCAAGCAGCATCTTGCGTGTAGAAATGCCAGCCGCCTGCCTGTACTAATTGTCGCAGCCGCATATCAAGTCGCAGGACGGCAATTGGGGGAGCGTCTCCTACCACTGCACGGACACAATGCGGCAGATGAGCAGACTGGTGCGTTAGGAGACCTCGAAATCACGCTTGTGGGCGAAAACGAAGTACTGACCAGTTACGAAATGAAGCTGAAGCGTGTCACTGTAGAGAACATCAACCGCGCTATACAGAAGTTCGGCGGCAAGGAGGTACGCATCGACAACTACATTTTTATCACGACGGAATCGATTGATGACAATGTTCGTGAATATGCCTCCACTATTTACGCAAGCAGCGGCGGAATTGAAATAGCGATCTTAGATTGCATAGGCTTTCTCCGGCATTTCCTTCACCTACTCCACCGCCTGAGGACTAAATTCTTGAATGCTTACCAGGATATGCTTCTCGCCGAGCCGGATAGTGCCGTCAGTCAGCCCCTGAAGGAAGCATTTCTCGCGCTAAGACAAGCGGCGGAGGCCGACAGCTGAAATCCCAGCCTTCCCCCACCCCCAAGCCCACGCGGCCGCCAGAGGCAGAGCAAGGCAAGCGGCATAGTAAAGCGCCAGTCCCGCACCGACCCCAAACCGATGGTTCACGCCCAGCTTGTCCAGGGCGATGATCGCCAGCGGGTGCATGACGTAGATCGCCAGCGACTGCCCGCCGAAATAGGACAGAAGGCGGCTGAGAGAGTTCCGGCCCAGAGCGAATGCCAGAGCCAGTACGAGAACACTCATCCCCGCCGTGTATCCCCATTGCCCAATTTGGTAGAGAAACGTGTTGATGTGCTGTTTTGGGAACGCCAGCAGGTGCAGGGCCAGCGGCTCGTAGATCAGCAGGCTGAGGACCGCCGCGCCCGCCGCGACCCAGCACCAGGTACGCAGAATTCGGGTCGGCATTTCCGCAGCATGGCTGTACAGCCAGAGGCCCAGGGCGACCGGCAGGACATCCCAGAGAATGGTCGATTGGAAGCGGTGCGCAGTCGTAGGCACAAAGCGGTTGAGTCCATAAATGGTCAGCTGGAAAGCGACCGCCCCGAGGGCGACGGCCCAAAACGGCGGGCGGCGGCGAAAGAGCGGGACCGGCAGCGGCAGCAGGGCGTACAGCTCCAGGACCAGCACGAAAAAGTAGAGATGGAAATGGGCTGTGCCTGTCAGCAGCAGCTTCGCGATATGCCCGAGACTCAGGTGATACAGTGTGCCAAGCGCAAAATTGACGGCTATATAAAGGCCGCTCCAGAGCAGATACGGCAGCAAAGCCGTCTGCACCCGGCGAGACCCGTATCTCTGAATATCAGGGCTGCGGGCCAGACTTTGGGCATTGACCAAAGTGCTCAGCATCAAAAAGCACGGAACGGCCCACTGAAAGCACTGATTCGGCACGGCGAGAACATCCCAGGCCCAGCCCGGCGGCTGGATGGACTTCGCCGGGTGCAAAATCGTCAAAAAGTGCCCGGAGACATGGATAAACAGCACGGCCAGGATCGCGATCCCCCGGCAAATATCAAGCTGACCTTGGCGGGTTGACGGGGACTTCGCTGGGGCGTCGGAAGGTAAGCTCATTGCCGCGAGTAGTTCGCCGCGCTTCGCCCTTTATCCTGCCGGACTTCCCAAGGCGGTCCGGCGGAGTCAGTTTCCAGACCCAGCCGCGCGGGCCATGCCAGGAGGGCACACGCTGGTACTCGTCAAACAAAGACTGTACCAAAGGAGCATCGATCTCCTGGTTTTGATGGTGCAGGGCAGCGACCGTCCGGCGATTGGTCCAGAGTTCGTCCAGCACATAGACGCTGCGGCCCGCCCCAAAGGCTTTGTCCAGCGTGGTGCGAAGCGAGGCCTGCGTACCCGCGTAGGTCTTCGCGCGTGCGAGCGTCCCATGCAGTGACAGCACAGGCCGATGGGCAAAATAGGGAATATCCACCTCGCACTGGGCATCATCCCCCACCCCAGCGACAATGATCAGAGCGCGGGGCGGCGTGTGCGCCGCAACATCCGCGGCGACCCACTGGGACAAACCCGCAGTCGGCTTCAAGTAGGGCAGGATGCCCACGAAGAAGTTCAGAAGCACATAACCCGACAGCCACATGCCAACACCCCGTAGGGGCGCTGCTTGCCGCGCCCTCTTATCCTGCCGCGCCCTCTTATCCTGCCGCGCCCTCTTATCCTGCCCGTCTCTCTTATCCTGCCCTCCCCTCTTCACCGAAATCAATAGCAGCACCCCCAGCGGCACCAGCGTCGGTACCCAAAAGATAAACGCTCCCGGACACCAGACGGTGAAGAACGCGGCATATAGGCCAATCCAGGTCAGGCAGGTAATCGTCAAGGACCGCTCGGGCGACCGCAGAAGTTTCGGCAGGCTGACGGCAATCATCGCCCCTGCCGCCAGCACACCCGCCAAAGCTCCGAGATACAAACCCCACAGCACCGTGACACCCCCTAGTCCAAGAACGTGCAGCGGCGTCTGCCCAAGTGCCGACCGGCCCAGCGGCTCCACGAAGATCGCATGGCGCAGGGCGAACAGGTCCAGTCGGAGATTGTGCAGAATTCGAAAATCCCACCACCAGCCGCGCTCCGCATACGCCCCCGCCCACCCGTGGAATTCGGCCCAGGACCGGAAGTGCAGCGCAGCAATTCCGACCAGCAAGTACGGGATGACGACGGCAGTGCCCCAAGCCGATCCATAGGCAAGGAGGCAGCGTCTCGAAGATTTTGCGAACGGAAAGACGCCCACCACTCCGACCAGCCCAAACAGACCCGCACTTTCGTGAAAAAGCAGCGCGGCCCCCGCCAGTGCGCCTATCCCAGCGGCCAGTCGTGCATTCGGCACCTTGCGAAAACGGAGCAAGCAGGTGAACGCCGCGATCATCAGGACCAGGCTCGGCATGTTGACACGGCCATCCGTCGCGCAGATCCAGTAGCCGAAGGACCCGCCGAGGCAGAGGGCGATCACAAGCGGAAGTGTGCCGACCGGAGACAGACGGCGCAGAGCGGCATGGTACAGTGTCAGACCGATTGCCCCCAGCAGCGCATTCATCCCCTGAACAATCGCCAGCGGCCCACCCTCATATCCGAACCACTGTGCCAAACGCCAGCAGGCAAAACCGAGAGCATTGAACAGCAGATGATGCGGGTGAAACAGTGGCCGCAGCTTCCCCGTCTCCGCCGCCAGCCCGATCTGGTTGGCATAGGCCACAGCGTCGAACGTGTTCAAGTGCGTCGGTGTCAGCCCGTAGAGCAGCAGTGCTACGGAGAAGATCACGGCGGAGATCGGCGGGCAATAGGCCGCAAGACGAGAGACTTGGGGCGAGTGATTATTAACTACTTTTGTAGTCAAAACAAGCGGATGAGTGACGGCTTTCCACATAGTTTTTCCTCAATTCGGCAAAAGTAACGTAGATCGGGGCGTGGAACTAAAGTTCTGCGCTGTGGGGCGAAACGCCAAGTCGCGGCCTGCGCCGGGACAAGATAAGACCACTCTCTGCTGTCCTAGCATCTTTTTCGACGCAGGTCGAAACTAGGCGTCTGCGCCCCACAGCGGTGAACTTCAGTTCCACGTCCTGCTCTTCCCAGTCCTAACGCTTCGCTTGAACCTACCCCGGCGTCAGCAGAAACGCCCGCGCGTGACCGTTCCACATCCCGCTGCCGACGATCTGGCCTCGGTCGTTGACCGCACGGGCTTCCGTCAGCACCCAGCCGGAATGGGCGGGGAGCAGCGTGTTCAGGTCGAGGGGTAACGCGCCGCGCCAGAGCACGGCGCGTTTATCAGTCGAGTCGGGCTGGGCTTCGGCGTAGCCGACGATTAGACCCGAGGCGTTTACGCCGCAGGCGACGCTGCTGGGCATATTCGGCAAAGTCCCGAGGTCGCGCATCGCGCCGTTCTGCCAGGCGAACGCATGGCGCGTGTCACTATCGCCTGTTTCGGCAGTGCCGACCACAGTTCCGCCGTCGCTGACCCGGCAGGCGAGGCTGTTTGCGCCGCCGAGCGTTCCCAGGTCCTGCATTGCGCCGTTTTGCCACAGGAACGCATGGGTCGAGCCGAACGTTTCCGTATCGGCTTTTCCAACCACCTGACCCGCGTTGTTGACACTGGTCGCCGCGCTGTACAAGCCGCCTAGGGTGCCGAGATCGGCCATCTTCCCGGACTCCCAGAGAAACGCCCGCGCGACATGGGCTTGGTTGCGGTCGCGCCCGCCGGTTTCCGCGAAGCCGACCACCTGCCCGGTATCGTTGACCGAGCGAGCCTGACTGTACGGGTACCCCGGCAGGGAGCCGAGCTTGTGCGGGCTGCCGTCCCACAAAAACGCCCGCCCGTGGCCGGGGATATTATAGGAGGCTGCGGCGATTTCTCCTCGCGAATTGATGCCGTAGGCGCGGCTGAAATGGTGCTTCGGCAAAGCCCCCAGAAGGGTCAGCGCGGCGGGACTGCCCGTCAGTCCCTGGGCTTCCGAGCCGTCCCGCCAGGTCAGCGCGGCTTGACCCGCTTCGTTCAGGCCCGCTGCTTCCGCCGCATCGCCCAGATCCGTGACCGTATAGTGCTCATTCAAGTGCTCAGCCTGCGCCGGCGCGGCCAAGCCGGAGCGCACAGCGGCGGTCAGCCGCCAGGGAACCAGCGCGAGGAGTGCCGCTGCGAACAGCCAGCGAGAGTTGCGCAAATTGGTTGCTGGAAATGTCAGGCCAATCAAACGCCGTTTGAGGGTCCGGTACCCCGGCGAAAGCCCTAGGGCCGGAGCCGTTTCGCCGCCCCCGGCCAGCTTCAGCAGCAAGCGGCCCAGATGGAGGGGATCGGCCCCGGTCAGCCGCAGGGCAACCGCATCGCAGGCTTCCTCGCGGGCGACAGCCCATTCCCGAATACCCAGCCAGACTAATGGGTGAAAGAAAAAGAGCGTCTGTGTCAATGCCGGAAGGAGGGCCAGCCAAAGGTCACGGCGGCGAAGATGCGCCAGCTCGTGCGCCAGTGCCAGACGAATTTCGGCGGGAGAAAGCATTTCCTCGAAGTTTCGAGGTACCAGGATAATTGGTCGAAACAGGCCGGTAACACACGGCGCGGACACATCCGCGCTTTCCCGGAGCGGCGGCAGACCCGGCGGCAAATCGATGAGGAGGGTGATCGGCTGCGCCGCTTTGACCAGTGCCTTCAGGCGCAGGCCCTGCTGAGCGGTCCGCAGCAGGCTGACTAGAACGCCGACCAGCCAGAATGCTGGGAGCAGAAGCGGCCAGGGAATACGCGCGGGGCTTGTCGCGGCGCGGCTTTGTGCAGGAACCGCAGCAGCCCAAGAAGCAATAGCGTGAGGGCCAATATGATCCATTCGCCTCGGACTGGATTTCTGCCCGACCGCTGGGGCGGCGAAGCTCACCTGTCGCACGGGCGCACCTGGAAGTAACGGCAGAGCGAGCGGCGCGAGGCCGCAGAGGTCCAGCACCAGCTTCAGGCAGGCAATCCACCAGAGGGAAGCCCGCAGTCCGGCGGGAAGACGCGGAGCGAGGCGGCAGACGGCCCAGACCCCCGCGAGAAAGAGAGTGCCCCCGAGGCAGGCATGGCCTATACGGACTGCCCAAAGGGCAGGGAGATCTGCACTCATGGCCCGCTATTTCCTTTCAGTGTCTTTCGCGCTTTCGGCATCTTTCGCATCGAGCAGACGCCGCAGGTCCGATAGCTCCCGCTCAGACAGCCCCTGCGCGTCGGTCAGATACGCGACAAAGGGTGAAAGCGAGCCGCCGAGCGACTTCTCGACAAATTCATGCACGAGGCCCTGCATCAGCTCTTTCTTGGCGACTACCGGAACGTATTCGAACGCCCCGGCATCTTTGACGCGTGTCAGATAGCCTTTAGTGCGCAGACGCTCCATCATGGTCAATATGGTCGTGCGGGCCAGGCCGTGCGGCTCGCCGAATTTGGCCGCGGCTTCGCGCACGGTCACCGGCGCATGGTCGGTGACATAGCGCAGCAGGGTCAACTCCTGGTCGCCGAGTGAAACGGGCTTATTCATTGGGATGGTCTCCGATGTGTTCTGCTGGGATTATAGCATAGGACTACAGAGGTCGTCAAGTGGGTCCATATTGGCTTCTGCGCCTATTCTCGGGTAAAATCTAGGAAAGCAAAAACCTATGGAAAAATTATTCTCCGACACCCCGACAACCGATTGGCGCACCGATGCCCTCAGTGAGACCCTCAAAGCGGAAGCTTACGGAGACAACTGTGAAGATGCCCTTCTGCGCGAGATCCGCCTGAACCGCCCCGGCGGCGCGACTTTAATGATGTATCTGGACCGCGTTCAGCTTCGCGTCTTTCTGGACGCCGAAGCCGGTCCGGTGACAAGCCTGTCTCCCGGCACGGACGGCTTTCGCGGCCAGTCGGGGGAGGAAGAGGTCGTCCCTTACCTGGCGTGGTGGGCGGCAAGCTGGCACGGCGTGTCGATGGAAGTCGCGCTGGTTCCCGGCGGCGGACGTACAGGTTACGTCATTTTGATGGCGGAGACCGCGGAGACACTCTCCGATTTCGCCGCCGTCATGACCGCATTTATCAGCCGGCCTACCGGCCGCTGCCTGCGCTATATGCAGGGCTGGGAAAACGCCCCGGATATGGACAGCGAGATCGGCAAAGTCACCTGGGGCGATGTCGTCCTGCCGCCTGAGATGCTGAAGCGTATTCAGGAGGCCGTGGAAGGATTTGTTCGTAACAAGGAGGCCTACGCCGCCCTGGGCTTTGCCTGGCGGCGCGGGGTGCTACTGGTCGGCCCGCCCGGAACGGGCAAAACCATGATCTGCAAAGCGGTCGCAGCCGCCCTGCCCGACCTGCCGTTTCTGTATGTCCGCGACCTGCAGCAGCGCAGTCACGACGATGCGATCCGGCTGATCTTTCAGCGGGCACGTCAGCTCGCGCCGTGCATTCTTGCGTTCGAAGACGTAGACGGCCTGGTTCACGAGGACAACCGGACAGTCTTTTTGAACGAACTGGACGGTTTCCAGAACAATGAAGGCCTGCTGGTGATCGCGTCGTCCAACCATCCGGGCCGCATCGATGAAGCCCTGCTAAAGCGTCCCTCCCGCTTCGACCGCGTCTTCCACATCGGCCCGCCCGCCCCGGCGGAGCGGCGCGAGTTCTGCCTGCGCCTGCTGTCGCGGTCGTCGCTCGCCAGCCGCCTCGATCCGTCCCTCGACATCGGAACTTTGGCCCAGTCCGTCGCCGAGCGCACCGAGGGCTTCACACCCGCCTATCTCAAAGAGGCATTCGTCTCCGCCGCCCTGCAGCGTGCCCAGGAAGGGGCCGCCGTATTAGACGCCGAGTTCGCCACGGCGGTACTGCTTCAAGTGGATGAGCTGCGCTCCCACCTGAAGCGCATGGACGACCCCGAAGCCCTTGCCGAGCTGACCGCCAGCGGCAGCTCCCTGGGGTTCCGGCACTGAAACGGGCTTTCAAGGATATCGAGTGGTTGAAAACTGTTCGCTAGGTTAAGCACCCTTCGGGCGTAAGAGTCCAGTTCCAAACGTCCGCAGGACGCCTCACCTAGCGAGTGGTTTTCAACCACTCGATATCCTCTCTTATCATCTTCTCAGCCGAACAACAATGCAGCAAAACTCTATGGCGAGTGTGCCGCTGCTTGACATTTACTGCCAAATATGCCATAATACTAGCACGATTAAGAGCGACTTTGTGTAGATTTTTGTAAAGGATAAAGCAATGGCTGACGAAGAATTTCCCCTGTCCGATTCCACCCCTGAACTCCCGTCCGAAACACCCGATTCTGAGAGCACGACGGGTCTGATGGTCCTGCCGCCGACCCAGATGTCGGCGGGGTTCGAAGTGATCAATATCAGTGTTGAAGACGAGATGCGCCAGTCGTACCTCGCCTACGCCATGTCCACCATTATCGCCCGCGCCCTGCCGGATGTGCGCGACGGCCTCAAACCCGTCCATCGCCGCATCCTGATGGCAATGAGCGACCTGAATCTAACCCCCGCCGGACAGCACCGCAAGTCCGCGAAGATCGTGGGCGAGTGTTTCGTGGCCGGAACCCTGGTTTCAACGCCCCAAGGCCTTGTTCCCATCGAACAACTTAACATTGGTGATAAAGTTTACACGCAGACCGGCACACAGCCAGTCACACAGACCTATGTCATGCCATCCCAAAATCTTCTCGAGGTCGAGTTTGAGAATGGCACGACTTTGCGGTGTACACCGGGCCAGCAGTTTAAAATCTGGACACCAGATTTGACAACCGCCTGGAGAAACGCGGATGTTTTGACACCGGGTGAGTATGTGGTTGCGCGATCTGCCGCAGAAAGTCCCAGCAAATTTGTCAAAACAAACGGTGTTACGGTTGATGAAGATGTAGCTTACATGATTGGATTCTTCCTAGCCGACGGCTGGGTTGACCGAGACCGCGTCCGTGGCTACGATAGGCTTGCCTTCGCTTGCACTGACCTTGCCATCGTCGAAAAGCTGCAGGGTATTTTTTGCCGCAAGTTCGACGTGAGTGCAAATATTGGTCAACGAGATGGGTTATATACGCTTCGCATTCACAGTACTGAAGCAAATAGGCAGATTATTCAAGCGTTCGGCCTAGAGGATAAGCTGGCTGGAAATATTTCGATTCCGCCTTCCATTTTGCAGTCCCCTCATTCTGTAATCTATGCTTTCTTAGCTGGGTTTATTGATGGGGATGGGTCGGTTCACAAGGATCGCAGCGTATTCGTTTTGACCAGCATCAGCGAGAAGTTCACAAGTGGAGTCCAAATCTTGCTTCGAACACTCGGGGTGCATAGCCGCGTCTATCGCTATGAGCCGAACCACTCCACGTTTGACGGAAAAGCTGTCAAAGAACGCCAGCCGTATTTTGCGTTAGAGATTGGCAGTCATTCTTACCGAAACCTTGCGGCACACCTGCCTCTTTGTCATACCGGGAAAAGTGCCCGAGTTGAACAGCATCAGGCTACGCGAAGAATAGCTGCTGAAACAGCGCGGCTGGTACCCTATTTGGGTAAGGCAATCTTCGCGGAATTTCAACAGCGGCATTTGGGAGGAGGCTGGTATGAAACGGCGTCTGGGCAGAAAGTCCGCTCGGGTCTGAAATACCGGAGCGGAACGAAACTCCGTTATGGCAAAGATTTGTGTGATCGCTTCGAGGTGTATTCGTCCAGCATGGAAACTACGGGCATTTTAGCCAAGTTGGATGCCCTTAAGTCACCTCACGCCACGATTGTAAATGACATCACCCGAGACAACATTTCGTTTTCTCAGATCAAATCGGTTCGTCGAGTCAGTGCTGAAGTCACTTACGATATACAAGTCGCTGAAGAGCATGAGTTTATCGCGAATGGCGTGCTGGTTCATAACTGTATGGGAAACTACCACCCGCACGGCGATGTGGCCCTATATGCGACGATGGTACGCATGGCGCAGGACTTTAATATGCGCTATATGCTCGTGGACGGACAGGGAAATTTCGGATCTATTGATGGCGATCCGCCGGCGGCTCAGCGCTACACGGAGGCGCGGATGTCGCCGTTTGCGATGGAGATGTTGCAGGATTTGGACCGGGACACCGTGGACTGGGCCGAGAACTACGACCAGACCCGGCGGGAGCCGATGGTGCTGCCGTCGAAGTTCCCGCACCTGCTTTGTAACGGCGGCTCGGGGATCGCGGTAGGTATGGCGACCAATATCCCGCCGCAGAACCTGCGCGAAGTCACCGATGGACTGGTGCATCTGCTGGACTACCCCGATGCCTCCATTGACGACCTGATGCTGCACATTAAAGGCCCGGACTTCCCGACTGCCGGCCTGATTTTGGGAGTCAAGGGAATCCGGCAGGCCTATGCCACCGGGCGCGGCTCGGTCATCATGCAGGCCCGGACCTCCATCGAGCCGATTGAAGCCGGACGCCACCAGATCATCGTCACCGAGCTGCCTTACCAAGTCATCAAAGCCCGGCTGATCGAGCAGATCGCGGATCTTGTCAAGCAGAAGAAGATCGAAGGCATCGCCGACCTCAACGACTATTCCGACCGCACGGGCATGAAGATCGTTATTACACTCAAGCGCGAGGCTTACCCGAAGAAGGTCCTGAACTTCCTGCTCAAGCACACGCCCCTGCGAACCAGCTTCGGGGTCAACATGCTGGCACTGGTCGACGGTCAGCCGCGCATCCTGACACTCAAAGATGCCCTGCAGCACTTCCTGACTCACCGGCGCGAAGTGGTGGTTCGTCGGACACTCTTCGAGCTGAACAAAGCAAAGGCCCGAGCGCACATCCTCGAAGGCCTGCAGATCGCCCTGGACTTTTTGGACGAGATCATCGCACTGATTCGCGCGTCACGGACCCCCGAAGTCGCGCGGACCGAGATGATGACCCGCTTTGCCCTGTCCCAGCTTCAAGCCGATGCGATTTTGCAGATGCAGCTGCGAGCCTTGACCGGCCTCGAGCGCGAGAAACTGGAGAACGACTACAAAGAGCTGCTAAAGCAGATCGCGTTCTACGAGGATATTCTGGCCAGCCCCGCGCGTGTGGTCCAGATCATCAAGCAGGAGCTGAAAGCTCTGCGCGACAAATACGGCGATGAGCGCCGCTCACGGATCATTCCGATGGAAGCGGAGGAGATCGGCGACGAGGACCTTATCCCCGAAGAGGAGATGATCGTCTCGATCACCCGCGACGGCTACATCAAGCGCGTCCCCAAGGAGACTTTCCCGACCCAGCACCGGGGCGGACGGGGCCGCATCGGGGCATCGATTAAAGAAGAAGACAGCATCGAGCACCTTTTCGTGGCGACGACGCACCATTACATCCTGTTCTTCACCGACCGGGGCCGCGTCTACCGCCTGAAGGCCTATGAGGTGCCCCAAACGTCGCGGACGGCGATGGGGACGGCGGTCATCAACCTCATCAACATCCAGCCCGGCGAGCGCATCACGGCGACCGTGCCGATGAAGGAGTACAAGGATGTCGAGGGCTTCCTGCTCTTCGCGACTGAGTGCG
>JANXNV010000280.1 GCA_025353925.1 Armatimonadota bacterium | reverse complement strand
TGCAGCAGTCGCCGGAATACTTCCGTGAAAACACCTATCAGTCCCCCGCCGAGTACCGAAAAGTAGCGGCTCAAATCGCCTGGTATTCACAGTTTGACACGGTGGAGCCGAACACCCCGCGCCTGCTGTTATCGCATAATCCGGATGCCGTTTACCTGCCTGGGCTACAGCCTCTCGCGGTGCTTTCCGGGCACACGCATGGCGGACAGCTCATGCTTTTAGACTGGCTCAGCCGTCCGCTTCACCGCTGGATCCATCCCCATCTGCCGCCGGGGAGTGCCGTCACCTGGGCCGGGCGGCGCATCGTCAACGGGCGCGTGCTGATTGTCAGCCGAGGGATCGAAGGGTCAGCCCTGCCACTGCGCTTGTTACGTTCTCCGGAAGCGATTGTGCTGTCTCTGGAATAAGAGTCTGCCATTGACGCCGCAGTGCTTTTTATGGATAATCGGAGAGCATATTCGCTTCCTTTCAAGTGAGACAGAAAGAAAACCTGTGGACAAAATTACCCTGACGGAGAATGAACTTTCGGCCTGGGTCGAAGCACATCGTGGCGAAATTATCGAAACGACCCGGGAGTTTCTACGCATCCCCAGTGTCGGCGGCGAGGCTGCGCCGGGGGCACCCTTTGGGGCGGAAACCCGGCAGGCCCTGGACTTCGCGTTGGCACTTGCCGAAAGCCATGGCCTAACGATCAAAAACCTGGACGGGTACGCCGCGCATACGGAATATGCGGCTTCTGGTGTGTCTGCGGAGGCCCCGATTGTTGGGGCACTTGCCCATGTAGACGTGGTCCCTCCTGGCACAGGCTGGTCCCACCCGCCGTTCGGAGCAGAGCTGGCCGACGGCAAGATTTACGCCCGGGGCGTCCTCGACGACAAAGGTCCAGCAATGGCGGCACTCTGGGCCATTCTCGCCCTCAAGGCCAATGCCGTGCCGCTGACCCGCCGCGTCCGGCTCATCCTAGGGGCTAATGAAGAGAGCGGCTTCGAATGCGTAAAGCACTACTTCGCTCACGAAGAGATGCCCGTGACCGGCTTCACTCCTGATGCTATGTTCCCGCTTGTCTACGCGGAAAAAGGCATCGCGAATGCCGTTCTGACCCGTGCCGCGCCGCCGGAGGGGGAACGGATCCATGTGGTTTCACTCAGCGGCGGAGAACGGCCCAATATGGTACCGGATACCGCCGTCGCGGTGATCCTATCCCCCGCACCCTGGGCAGCGATCGTGGCTCGGCTGAACGCCGTGGTAGGTATCAGCACGGAAGAAATCGAAGGTGGTGGGCGGCTTAAAATCACGGCGAAAGGGGTCTCCGCGCATGGCAGCACCCCCAATGCCGGTGTCAACGCGATCGGCGTTCTTTGTGATGCACTTCTTCTCCTGGATCACCATGAAGATCAGGTTCTGCTGGTGCAGCAGATCCATACCTGGGCCGGCGATACGGCGGGTTCGTCACTCGGGATCGATGGGCAGGACGAAGTCACCGGCCCACTTACCTGCAACTTGGGTCTTGCGGCACTTGGGGACGGCCAGGCCGTACTCACCTTCAATATCCGTTACCCGGTGACCTGGAACTCCGAGGACCTTCGCTCGTGTTTAACCACCGGCATAGCGAATTCCGGCTGGACCCTTGAATCTTTGACCGACCAGCCGCCGCTGTATGTGCCGCTGGATGATCCACTTGTGACGACATTGCTGGAAGTTTATCGTGCCGAAACAGGTGATCAGACTCCACCGATGACGATGGGAGGTGGGACCTATGCCCGGGCGATGACCAGCGGGGTGGCTTTCGGCCCGGAGTTCCACGACAAAGACCCGAACGATGGCGGACCGCACGAAAAAGACGAATGCTGGCCGGTCGATCACTTGATCCGCGCGACCAAAATCTATGCGAAGGCATTGGCCCGATTAGCAAGCGAATAAAATGCCGAACACAACTTCGAATGGCACAAATCAGACAGTCGTGATCGCTATGAGCGGCGGCGTGGATTCGTCCGTTGCCGCCGGGCTTCTGCTGCGCCAGGGCTACAACGTCATCGGTGTCACTATGCAGATCTGGCAGGAAAGCACCACCGAAACGAAGGGGGCGGGCTGCTGCTCCCTCGGTGCTGTGGAAGATGCTCGGCGCGTGGCTGCAAAGCTCGATATTCCCCATTATGTGCTGAACTTCCGCGAGTTTTTCGCCGACAAGGTCATCGACAACTTTGTCAGCGAGTACAAGCGCGGACGGACCCCGAACCCCTGTGTCAACTGCAACCGCTACGTCAAGTTCGATGCGCTGATGACCAAGGCCCGTGCCTTAGGGGCGGACTTCCTCGCGACCGGCCACTACGCCCGGGTCGAATTTGATGAGGATGAACGCCGCTGGGCGCTGCGGCGTGCTCTGGACCACGATAAGGACCAGACATACGCGCTATACCATTTTACGCAGGAAGAGCTGGCGCACACGATGATGCCGCTGGGGCTAGTCACGAATAAGGCCGAGACGCGTGCGATTGCCGCCGAACTGGATCTGGCGGTGCATAACAAGCCCGATTCGCAGGAGATCTGCTTCGTGCAGGGCGGTTCGTATACGGATTTTCTCGCACAGACCGCCCCGGAGACCGTGCAGGCCGGTGACATCGTGGATACCTCTGGGAAGCGGCGCGGGGCACATGATGGTGTCGCATTCTATACGATCGGGCAGCGGAAGCGGCTAAATGTCGGCTCTCCGATCCCCCTGTACGTCATCGGCATTGATGCCGCTACCAACACGGTCACCGTGGGCAGCAACGATGACTTGCTGGCGGATGGTCTGATCGCCGATGACATCAACTGGGTCGGAATCGCCGGTGTGCAGGAATCGCGTCCTGTCATGGTGAAGATACGCTATAACATGGACGCTGTACCTGCAACCCTGCAAAATAGTGCCAACTCAGAGGAAGTTGTCGTCAAATTCGACACTCCTCAGCGGGCGGTCACACCGGGACAATCAGTTGTTTTCTACGACCTAAACGGTGACTCCGTGCTTGGTGGGGCGACGATCGCGCGTGGCTTTTGATTTAAACTTATGACTGATTCCCAAAATCGCAGCAGCCTCGGGCTGGTTCTACTGGCCGCCGTCGGAGCTGGGACTCTGAGCGGCGCATTGCTGGGACTGATGATAGTGCGTCGCCCACGCGTGCTGAGCGATGTGACGATCACGGAAACGGTCGATGATCTCAAGCGGCGGGCCGAGAAGATCTTGGAAGAGCTCTCGCAGAGTACGCATCCGCCGAAAAATACTGCCTGAGCTTTATGTACGACAGAAATGGAGCACTTCTTTGAATCTTACGATGAACAGCCGAAACCCCAGCGAGACGACTTGCATTCTCGATATCGCCGGTGAAGTGGATGTTTACACCTCACCGCAGCTCAAGCATGACCTCGTGCAGATGGCCGAGCGCGGCGTAAAGCAGGTCATAGTTAATCTCTCACAGGTGGAGTATTTGGACAGCACCGGCCTCGGCGTCCTGATTGGCGGCCTCAAGCGAATGCGCGAAGCGGGCGGTAATCTGACATTGGTCGGGCCGGGGATGCGAATTCAGCGCATCTTCGAGATCACTGGTCTTAACAAGATATTCGAGATCTATGCGACGGAAGAAGAATCACTCGCAAAAGAAGGGGGTGCTGAGTGACCGATTCGCCTACCGAAACTGTTTCACACTCAGAATCTGTCCAGCTCATCATTCCCTGCCGCCCCGAGTATGTCGGTGTTGCACGTCTTGCCATACTCGGTATTGCCAGTCGAATGCCCTTCTCTTACGATGAAGTCGAAGATGTGCGCCTTGCGGTCGGGGAAGCCTGCACGCATGCGGTCGAGCGGGCTGGGTCGGCCGCAGCGACGATCCGTATCGTCAGCACGATCAATTCTCATGCCCTGAAGATCGAAGTTTCCGATGATATTCCGGCTGGCTCGATCGCAGTGCCCTCTGAGGAGTCGCGTCTGCTGGAAGAGACGGGCGTGGATCAGCAGGGTCTCGGAGCTTTGCTTATGGAAATCCTGGTCGATGATGTAACGGTAGAGACGACAGCCACCGGAACCCATGTCGTTCTCACGAAATACGCACCCGATTAGAAATTGCCTTAAGAATGACTCTCATAAACCCGAAAAAGGCGACTGATTGGACCCAGGACGATGCGGAGGCTTTATTTCTGCGCTATGCCCGGAATCGTGACCCGCAGATGCGTGACCGCCTCGTGGTTATGCACCAGAATCTGGTCCGGTACCTGGCCGGTAAATTCGTGAACCGGGGTGAGCCGCTGGAAGATTTGATTCAGGTCGGTTCCATCGGCTTGATCAATGCTATCGACCGCTTTGATTCGGAGCGTGGCACGAAGTTTTCGACTTATGCTACGCCCACCATCGTCGGCGAGATACGCCGTTACTTCCGCGATAAGGCCTGGAGTCTCAAAGTCCCGCGCCGTCTTCAGGAGCTGAATCAGACTGCCTCGAAGGCGCAGGAATATCTGAGCAGCCGTCTGGGTCGGCCGCCGACAATCCAGGAAGTAGCCCAGCGCATCGGGGCGACGGAAGAAGAGACCTTGGAAGCCATTGAGTTAGGGAATGCCTACGACACCGTTTCTCTCGACAGCAAGATGATGCATGATTCGGACAGCTCGCCGCTTTCGCTGGCCGAGTTTGTCGGAGCCGAAGACGAGTCCCTGCTGAACCTGGAAGCTTACGGGGATCTGGACCATGCGCTGGCGTCATTGGACCCGCGTGAGCGGGCGATCATTATCCACCGCTTCTTCAAGGATATGTCGCAGGCGGAAGTGGCCCGGCAGCTCAATATCTCCCAGATGCACGTTTCGCGTCTGCAAAACCGTGCCCTGCATCAGCTTAAGCGGCAAATGAGCAGCGAGGCCTGACCCATGCCCGCCCCCACGGATATCCGCGCACTGCTCACGGAGCAGGGTGTTAAGCTGATTGAAAACCTTTCCTCACCGGCCCTGATCGAAGAAGTCTTGCGGCGCAGCGAAGCCCGGCTGACCGACACCGGGGCGATCTGCGCCGTGACGGGCAAATACACGGGCCGCTCCCCCGGCGACAAGTTCCTGGTGGACGACCCTGAGACGCACTCCCGCGTTGATTGGGGCAAGACCAACCAGCCTCTTTCCGTGCAAAAGTTCGATGCGCTGCTCGCTGAAATGACAACTTTTGCCGCTGGGCGGGAGCTGTTTGTCTTTGAGGGCTTCGCCGGTGCCGATCCGGAGTACCGCATTCCCATCCGGATCATCACGCAGTACGCCTGGCACTCTCTGTTCGCGCATCAGCTCTTCGTCCGCCCAACTCCCGGTGAGCTGGCGGACTTTATCCCCGAGTTCACCCTGCTGGATGTTCCCGATTTTTTGGCCGACCCTTCACGCGATGGGGTTCGCTCCGAGACCGTAATCGCGCTCGATCTCTCGCGGCAAATGGGTCTCATCGGCGGCACGCAGTATGCGGGTGAAATCAAGAAGAGCGTCTTCACGCTCCTGAATTACCGGCTGCCCCTGCGCGGCGTCTTTCCAATGCATTGCTCCGCCAACGTCGGGTCGGAGGGAACGGCCCTCTTTTTTGGCCTCTCCGGCACTGGTAAAACGACCCTTTCCGCCGACCCGGAGCGGCGGCTGATCGGCGACGACGAACATGGCTGGTCGGACTGCGGCGTTTTTAATTTCGAAGGTGGCTGCTACGCCAAGTGCGTGCATCTCAGCCAGTCGGGTGAGCCGGAGATTTGGGCGGCGATTCGCTACGGAACAGTGCTGGAAAACGTCGCGTTGGATCCGGATACGCGCCGCGCCGACTATGACAACACAACGCTGACGGAAAATACACGAGCCGCCTATCCACTCGATTTCATTCCGAATGTGCTGGTGCCGAGTGTTGGAGGGCATCCCAGGACTGTTCTCTTTCTGACGGCAGACGCCTTCGGCGTCCTCCCCCCCGTCTCGCGGCTAACCCATGAGCAGTCTTTGTACCATTTCCTTTCCGGTTACACCAGCAAGCTGGCCGGGACGGAGCGGGGTGTGACGGAGCCGGAACCCAATTTCTCCGCCTGCTTCGGTGCTCCTTTCTGGCCTCTGCCGCCGCAAGAATACGCCGCGATGCTGGGCCGCCGCCTCGAAGAACATGGGGCTACCTGCTACCTTATCAACACCGGCTGGATCGGCGGACCGTACGGCACCGGCCACCGGATCGCTCTCCGCTTGACCCGCGCCATCGTTCACGCTGCCCTGCGCGGCGACCTTTTGGACGCCCCCACCACGGTCGACCCGGTCTTCGGCCTGCACGTTCCTCTTCAAGTTCCCGGTGTCCCTGACACCATTCTCCAGCCCCGCGACACCTGGGCGGACGGGAATGCCTATGACACCGCCGCTGCGGCCCTCGCCGCGCGTTTTCACACCAACTTCGCCCGCTTCCCCGAAGTCTCCGACGCCGTCAAGGCGGCGGGTCCGAAAGCCTGACACCCTATGCTCCTCACGCTCAGCACGACGCGCGTTCCGGCAACGGATCTCGGGTTCCTGCTGCACAAAAACCCCGCCCGCACTCAGACGTTCAGCCTGTCGTTCGGGTCGGCGCACGTTTTTTACCCGGAAGTCTCTGATGACCGCTGCACGGCTGCGCTGCTGCTGGATGTCGACCCAGTAGCCCTTGTCCGCGGCACGTCAGGGCGCAAAGAAGGCCGCACCCTGGCGCAGTATGTCAATGACCGCCCTTATGTCGCGTCATCGTTCCTAAGCGTCGCCATTGCGCAGGTTTTAGGCAGTGCACTTGGGGGGCGCAGTAAAGAGCGTACAGAGCTGGCGGCTTCTCCAATCCCTTTGGAAGCACGGCTGGATGTCGTGCCGAGCCGAGGCGGCGAAGAGTTCCTGCGGCGGCTTTTCGAGCCTCTGGGGTATGAAATTGATATTGAGCCGTACCCCCTCGACTCGACTTTTCCCGAATGGGGCGAGAGCCTGTACTTCAGTGTGACTCTGAAGGCCGTCGTGCGATTAGCCGACCTGCTCTCTCACCTTTACCTGCTCATTCCGACCCTCGACAGCGGGAAGCATTACGCTTTTGGCAGCGACGAAGTGGAAAAACTGGTTCGGCAGGGGGAAGGCTGGCTGGAGAGTCATCCGGAAAAAGAGACGATCGTCCGCCGGTATCTGAAGGGGCGCCGCACTCTGGTCCAGGACGCGCTGGAGCAGCTCACGGAAACGGAAACGCCTGATTTGGACGAAGTCGAAGCACAACATGACCGAGAGGAAGAGGTCGTTGAGCGAAAAATCAGCCTGCACGAACAGCGTCTCGGTTCCGTGCTGGCCGTGCTGAAGGGCAGTGGGGCACACCGCATACTTGATTTGGGCTGCGGCGAAGGTCGGCTTCTAGAGCTGCTGCTGAAGGACAAGCAGTTTACGAATATTTTGGGCATGGATGTTTCCTATCGTTCCCTAGGCATTGCCCAAGACAAGCTGCGGCTGGAACGGCTGCCGCCGATGCAGCGAGAGCGCATTTCTTTGATTCAAGGATCGCTGATTTATCGGGACAGACGTTTGGAAGGCTACGAGGCCGCCGCAGTTGTCGAGGTGATCGAGCATTTGGATCTTCCACGCCTCAATGCGTTCACGCGCGTTGTCTTCGAGTTTGCACGCCCGCAAATGGTCGTGATGACTACGCCAAATATCGAGTATAACCCGAAATTCGAGACCTTGGCCGCCGGACAGTTCCGCCACAAGGACCACCGCTTCGAATGGACACGCGCGGAGTTTCAAGCCTGGGTAGAGACTCTCTGCTTGCGCTTCGGTTACGCAGCGCGTTTTCTGCCGATTGGGCCGGAAGACGCTGATGTCGGTGCGCCCAGCCAGATGGCGGTATTGGAGAAAACCGCATGAAAATTACTATCCCTGAACTCTCCGTAGTCGTGCTGATCGGTGCATCGGGTTCCGGCAAATCGTCTTTCGCCCGGTCGCATTTCCTGCCGACAGAGGTGCTGTCATCGGACTTCTGCCGGGGCCTGGTGTCAGACGATGAAAATGCTCAAAGTGCGACCAGCGATGCTTTCGATGTACTGCATTTTATCGCGTCGAAGCGATTGGCTGTCGGCAAAATGGTTGTCATAGATGCGACCAATGTTCAGCTTGAAGCACGCAAACCACTGCTGGCACTGGCACGGGAGTATCACTGCCTGCCGGTTGCAATCGTCCTGGATCTACCGGAGCGTCTGTGCCTGGAGCGCAATGCGTCGCGGCCCAGCCGTGACTTCGGGCCGCACGTCGTCCGTAACCACGCCCGCAGTCTGCGCCAATCTTTGCGCGGGTTGGACCGCGAGGGCTTTCGGCATGTTTACGTCCTGCGCAGCCAGGAAGAAGTGGACGCAGCAACCGTCACGCGTGAGCCGCTCTACAACAACAAGAAATATGAGCAGGGACCGTTCGACATCATCGGAGATATTCACGGCTGCTTCGCGGAGCTGACGACTTTACTGTCTGCGCTGGGTTATACGCGTGAAGGGACTTTTATCACACCGCCCGAGGGCCGTAAAGCAATATTTCTGGGTGATCTGGTCGATCGTGGCCCAAACACGCCGGGCGTTCTGCGGCTTGTCATGGGAATGGTGGCGGCCGGAGCGGCCCTTTGCGTCCCCGGCAACCATGACGTCAGGCTGCTGCGCAAGCTGCGCGGCAAAGAGGTGCAGATCACGCACGGACTGGCGGATACTCTCACGCAGCTCCAAAGCGAGCCTCCGGAGTTCTTAGCTCAAGCACAGCTGTTTTTAGACAGCCTAGTTAGCCACTACGTGCTCGACGATGGTCGGCTGGTAGTCGCGCATGCCGGAATGAAGCAGGAGATGCAGGGGCGCGGGTCAGGCAAAGTCCGCGAGTTTGCCCTGTTCGGAGAGACGACCGGAGAGACGGATGAATTCGGCCTGCCGATACGCTACCCGTGGGCGCAGCAGTACCGGGGCGAAACGACTGTCGTGTATGGGCACACGCCGGTTCCGACTCCGGAGTGGCTGAACCACACGATCAACATCGACACGGGCTGCGTCTTTGGCGGCAGCCTCAGTGCGCTGCGTTACCCGGAGCGTGAGATCGTGTCCGTGCCGGCACTCGCGACCTATGCCGAGCCGGTTCGCCCGTTTCTCCCAGCTGAGGATGACGCCAAATCACTCTCTGCACAGCAGCAAAACGACGATGTTCTGGATATTGAAGATGTCATTGGCAAGCGGCTGATCGGAACACGTCTGCATGGCAAGGTAACAATTCGGGAAGAAAATGCCATCGCCGCCCTGGAAGTCATGAGCCGCTTCGCCGTCAATCCAAAATGGCTGATTTATCTGCCGCCTACAATGTCACCTTCGGAGACGACGAAAGAGCTGGGCCTACTGGAACACCCTGCCGAGGCATTCTCTTATTACCGCAATCAAGGTATCTCAACTGTCATTTGCGAAGAGAAACATATGGGTTCGCGTGCGGTAGTCATCGTCTGCCGGAACGAAGATGCCGTTCGCGCTCGCTTCGGGATCGAAGGGGAAGGAATCGGAGCCTGTGTCACTCGGACCGGACGCCGCTTTTTCGATGATGCCCCCATGGAAAGTGCTTTTCTAGCGGCTGTCAGGGATGCGATGGAAGGCAGCTGTTTGTGGGAGGAGCTTGCGACGGATTGGGTCTGTCTCGACTGCGAGCTGATGCCTTGGTCGGCGAAGGCACAGGAACTGCTGAAACGACAGTATGCCGCTGTCGGTGCCGCCGCTTCCGCTGCGCTCCCACGGGCCGTTCAAGCCTTGACACAAGCCGCCGCGCATACGCAGGACATTGAGCCGCTGCTGGAAAGATACCGGACACGCGAAACGATGGCGGAGCAATTCATTGCCGCCTACCGGCAGTACTGCTGGCCGGTGAATACGCTTTCAGATCTGAAGCTGGCTCCATTCCACCTGCTGGCCTCAGAGGGCATGACACATCTGGACAAAGACCATCTCTGGCATATGTCTCTACTTTCCCGTCTATGCGGGGCGGACGCCCAGGGGTTGCTGCTGGCTACTCCCACCAGAATTGTCGATACCACAGATTCGGAAAGTGTCGCGGAAGGTACTGCCTGGTGGGCTGACCTGACAGGCAAGGGCGGGGAAGGCATGGTCGTAAAGCCATTGGACTTTGTTGCCAAAGGACCGCGCGGCCTAGTTCAGCCCGCGATCAAATGCCGGGGCCGGGAATACCTGCGGGTCATCTACGGTCCGGAGTATACGATGCCGGAAAACCTGGAACGGCTCCGCTCACGCGGGCTTTCCGGTAAACGCTCACTTGCCCTGCGCGAGTTCGCCCTAGGAGTCGAGGGCTTAGAGCGGTTTGTACGGCGTGAGCCGCTGCGCCGTGTCCATGAGTGCGCTTTTGGCGTACTAGCCCTTGAGAGTGAGCCGGTAGACCCGCGTCTCTAGTCTCAATCTTCCCGCTCCATTACCTGTCGCCACGTTTTCTGAGCCTGAAAGCCCAGCAGGTCACGGGCGGGGGTTAGATCGTAGAAAGTCCTGCCCGTCAGCTGGTCGAGATACGGGAGCAGCGCGGGCAGATGCCGCGCGGTCAGCTCCTGCACGGTGGCGTTGACGCCCAGATCGTCAGCCATCGTATGAAAGACATGGTGGCCGGTGAGGCCTGACTCTAAAGCCAGGCGAAACGCGACCGCCTGATCATGCACATCGATGTAAGACCAAAGCGAAGAATCCCATTCCTCCCCGTGTCGATCCGCCGTATGCTTCAGCCAGCCACGCTGCTTTGCCCGCTCCAAATCCCAGACGCCGGGGGGGCGGATGACCAGAGTCGTCATGCCGGAGAGGCGTGTTCGGGCGGCGGCACTCTCCTCGTTCATCAGCTTGGAGAGGCCGTAGATATCTTGTGGCCGTCGCGGGTGCGCCGCGTCGACCGGCAGGTAATCCGGAAGGCAAAGGTGGGTTGGAAACGAAAATCCCATCGCCCCGACGCTGCTGGTCAGCACCACGCGCGAAATATCATGCGCCGCCGCCGCTTCCAGAATATTCTGCGTGCCGATCACGTTCAGCCGCAGCACCTCGTCC
>JANXNV010000263.1 GCA_025353925.1 Armatimonadota bacterium | reverse complement strand
TGCTGGCCGTGCGCTACGACCATACGGAGGTGGCCCGCGCTCTTTTGCAGAACGGGGCACTGGCAAGCCTGGCAAACCGCGAGGGCCTGACCCCACTGATGGCGGCCTGCTGGAAGGGCAATGCCGTCATCGCAAAAATGCTGCTGGACAAAATGCTGCTGGATCACGGCGCAAGTCGTTCACTCACTACATCTCTCCCGCCCGTGCGGCAAACATCCTCTCATTAAACGTCGGGAAGAAGTCGTCATACACGCCTTTTGCCTCGGCGAAGCGCTGGGCTTTGACCCGTTCGACGAGTATCTCGGGAGCGTCGGGCGAGGCCTTGAGCAGGCCCATCACTTCGCTGATGAAGTCGGCCAGCGGCATGGCATTGGGATCGCTTGCCTGACGGTCGCCCATCAGCTCCGTCTGGACATACGGCGGAACCAGCTCCATGACCTGCACGGACGTGTCTTTAAGCTGATAGCGCAGGGACTGCGTGTAGGAGTGAATGGCGGCTTTGGTCGCGCAGTAGGTGGGGGTCATCGCCAGCGGCACGTAGGCCAGGCCGGACGTGACTGTCATAATAGTCGCGTGGGGCTGGGCCTGAAGCTGCGGCAGCAGGGCGGCGGTCAAGCGGATCGGGCCGAGTAGATTGGTCGTGAGTGTCGCTTCCGCGTCGGCAGTCTCGCCCTTCTGCAAATTCTCGTTTCGCATAATGCCGGCGTTGTGCATCACGACGTTCAGTGCCGGATACTCCGCTTTCATCTGCGCGGCGAAGGTTTGGATCGCCTCTGCGCTCTCGATATCAAGCACGGCGGACTTCATGCCGGGGTTCGCCGCCACCACTTCGTCCAGCTTGGTTTGGCGGCGGCCTGCGATGATGACCTGATTGCCTTCCGCCTGAAACGCTTCGGCCAGGGCACGCCCAATGCCGGAGCCGCCGCCGGTAATCAAAATCGTGTTGCCAGTAATTTGCATTGTTTTCTCCTCTAAATTTATATCTGCGCTCCTTGCGCGTATTTACTCAGTTGTGCAAAGCGAGTTGTGCAGAATGGCAATCTGCACACTATCGCGAACGACATGAAATGCTCAATTTCTGGTAAAATACTACGTGGTGTACCAATTAGATTCTTTGCGCCCAATTTATTATTAGCCTATCATTGGATATTTTCAGTACAACTAAACGATCACAAGTGATGTCTCGTGTTCGAGGGCAAAATACAAAACCTGAAATTAAGGTGCGAAGTGCTCTACACAAACTTGGCTACCGCTTCCGGCTGCACCGTAAGGATTTGCCTGGAACGCCCGATATTGTGATGCCAAAATACCGAACCGTAATTTTCGTGCATGGTTGCTTTTGGCACCAGCATCCTGGGTGTCGTAAAGCGACATATCCAGAGGGCAATGCGGATTTCTGGCGGAAGAAATTGGATGGTAACATTACGCGTGATGCTAAAAATCAAGCATTACTCGTTGAGCTAGGCTGGTATGTTATAATAATATGGGAATGTGAGCTTCGAGACATCACTTCGCTAATTGAGCGGTTGAAAAAAATCAGCAAAGAAGGAAATTAAGTTTGTCAATCCCCTATGTTCGTGCGAACAACAAAGGCGAAATGAGCATTGATTCTGTGGGTACTTTCGCAAGTGTACTTGGTGGATCCTTTCCATCATCGAACAAGCCAATTTTGGACATAATTCAGGACCTTGATAACGCCGTCAAATCTCAGCACCCGACCGTATCTCAAGGTGCCCTCAGCAATGTACACGGTGATTGGTACGAATGGTTATTAGGCATTGTAGCATGGAACACCTTCGTAACTAAATCCACACCTTTCATTGCTTTCCCCATGCCCAATATCAGTCGTTTTGATTGTGCGACATTGTACACGCCGGAGTTGATGGAAATGATTGGTCACCTGCGTCAAGAAGTCAGCGTCTCAGGCGTTGGACTAATTTCCTCAAACCCGGATTTCGTTATTATCAAAGACCCTGATATAGCACAAATCAGTCTTCCTAAACCGATTACTGCCATTACTGCAAGCACAATTGCTTTGTTGGAAAATGCGTATTCGCACTATATAGGAAAGTGTGAGTTCGAAAAAATACGCGGTTACCTTGCGACCAAATCATCGCTACGACCTGACCGTCGACTTCAGATACCTCATGAGGGTAGTTTGATGAAAGCACTTTACGTTCACCTGCAAACACGGTTGTGGATAACAAATCCTGAAGGAATCAAATATTATGCAGCTTCTTGTAAAGTGGGTAGAGCGGATATTTCAGCATTGAGAACAGTAGCGACCCACTCGATTACAACTGTTTCAAGCCAACCGCAAGCCGCAGTTGACCATGTGTTCCAAGTGAATTCGCTTCAGGAGGCAGAAGATATGTTCGACATCATTTTACGGCCATAAGTTCAGCCTTTAATGTCAGACCAACCGCTCTTGCTAGCAAAGGTGGGACGGCGTTACCTATTTGCTTGCCGACGCTGACCAGAGTAACCCTTTTTGATCCCACACATCGGAACTCCCATTCAGCTGGGAACGATTGCAATGCGGCCATTTCGTGGCTGCTTAAGCCTCTGTTCTCGTATGGATGTATATACATACCTTTAGCCGGATTATAAGCAGCAGTTCGAATAGTAACTGATGGCCTATCTTCTCTAAGCCGCCCAAACGTATCCTGACCTTGATGCTTTCCGTTCTTCCAACAATTTGGCCGCATCTCCATAGGTAACGCCTTGAAATTTTCGCCTTGCTTTAATACAGCCATCCGTGCTTTCACCATCGGCGAAATATTCATCAACGCATAATCGGAGCGTTCTTTATGCGTATCCTGAATTTCCCTAAATGCGTCGGACACCGTCTTCCACGGCTTGAAATGTATGTGCTTGTTACGTCCAACACGCTCGTAGAAATTGATAGCATCCTTTTCACTATTGAAATGCGTTGGAAAAGGTAAGCTTGGCTTACGATTTCCGCGCAATCCCAGTATCAAGAATCTTTTCCTCTGCTGCGGCACTCCATAATCGGCAGTATTCAGGATCGTATATGTTACGGAGTATCCTGCACCCGCCGCTTCCTCAAGTATGGTGTCCAGCGTTTCGCGATGTTTGCCTTGATGAAATCCTGCTACATTTTCAAAAATAAAGGCTCGAGGTAGACACCCCTTTACCATTCGCATGAAATGTTGAGACAAATCACCATTCAATTCGTCCGCCGCTCCAAGTTTTTTGCCGATGTTGCTAAAAGGTTGGCAAGGCGGCCCGCCGACGATCAACGCAGCTTCGCCTGTTTCCAACCCGGACGACTTGAGTATCCGCTCCACTGTGATACTTCTGATGTCGCCCTGGACAGCAAGATCAGTGCCATGGTTTAAGTTCCAGGCAGGTCGATTATGCCGCAATGTCTCGCGGCAATGACCATCAATTTCTATACAGGAAGAAGTTGAGAAGCCCGCCATCTCCAATCCCAAATCCATTCCCCCTGCTCCGCTAAAAAGGCTGATGACTTTGTTGCCGTGCAACTCCGCCGTATCGACTTTCTCGGTATCGCAATATGAAAAACCGGACCATGTATCCTGGTAACGAAAATCCGCTTCTATGGGGCAAATACATTCGGCATCGTGATATTGCCAATCCAAAAGCAGAGTACGACTTGCATGAGTATCTTGTCTGGTCAACTTAGGCAGTTTTCTGACAAAACTGCCACTTGATAGGCCGGAAGTTTCGACTTCGTTTAGATCTAACATAGCTTGTAGGTTCGTCAAGGTGTTTCTCCATAATCCCAGAGTTCATCCATGAATCCTCTTCAAAATGCATTCTGAAATTATACGCGAAATGGTATTCAATGTCAACTTTTTTGACCGCTATAAATTCCCGTAAGTAAAACAGGAGCTTGATCGTGGAAATCAATTGTATGCAAGTTTATATCTGCGCCCCTTGTGCGTTCAGTCTGCGCCGAAGCTCCTCCGTGTCGATATGCCTGGGCATGACATTCCCCTCCAAAGCCAGAACCGCGGCGAGTCCGGCGGCTTCGCCGAGGGCGCGGCAGTTCTGCTGAATGCGCACGGCGGCCTGGGCAGCGAAGGTCGCTGAGAGGCAGCGGCCCGCGACCAGCAGGTTTTCGATTCCGGTGGGCAGCAGGCAGCGGTAGGGAATCTCGTGGTAATGGCCGGGCGGCAGGTGCTTCATCACCAGGCCCCCTTTGGCTTTCGTGCTGTGGATGTCAATCGGATACGAATTCCGGGCCACCGCGTCGGGGAAACGGGCCTCGGTCAGATAGTCCTCTTCCGTGAGCGTGTAATCGCCGACGATCCGCCGGGACTCTCGAATACCGACCATCGGCGCGATCGTGCCGATGTAGGAGTTCTCAAAGCCGCCG
>JANXNV010000231.1 GCA_025353925.1 Armatimonadota bacterium | reverse complement strand
ACGAGGTGTGATTCCTCGCTGCTCATCGGGACGGAAGATTTGGTCGCCAGCGTCGTACCGGGGGCGACAGACATAGCTGTCATAAAACTCGCTCCTTTCGCGATGCCGCCTCCAAGACTGATTATGGCAGGAGGAGCGGGTTTCGTTAGGGAGGACGAATTCAATTCAACGAACTTTGCCTCTTCGATCTCACTGATGCACAGTATCGACTCGCACAGAGTAAGCTGCAATCCCAGCGAGAGATTTGATGCCGCTTCAGGGATGGGGGCGGCGATCTAGAGGTTGGGCCTGCATAGCTGTTGGGTGAGTAGCTGCTCGCATCCGAAGTCGGGAACACGAAACCTTTTATTGATATTTGTACAAGGGATGTCCGATAGTAACACCTGTGAGATCCCCCAGGTAACGCTCGGATTGACCGTCGTGGTGTAGTCAGCCCGCGCAGCGGATACGGTGACAAACAGTGTGAGAAGTGTGAGGAAGGCTACACGGCCGATCCCGAGTCTTTGTCTCATCGCGGATTTCCTAAGCTCACTGCTTCTGAACTCAACTTTTGGGTCGTGATTTCTAATCAGAGTGCGTCAGAGCCGCCTGCACCGCAGGCGGCTCTGACATGGCCGGGATGAATTGATCTTCAGAAGTTATGGCGTCGCATGAACACCTGTCGGCACCGTGTTCTTGTGATCCTTATCCATCCACGGCGGCACGCCTGGCGTGTAGCTTCCGGCGGGAGGAGTTGGCGGCATGACGGCTTTGTAACCGAAATAACCGATTAGCACAACGAAAGCAACAAGGGAAGCAGTGAGAATGATTAGTTTGATTTGTTTCGTATCCATACTCTGCCTCAAATTATTGTTGAACTGTTGTCCACATGCCGAAGTATTGAGCGCTGGGCGCACTGCCGGCTTGAGCCTCGCCGGTTGATGCATAGCATCTGGCTTGTGACAACCAGGAGTATACTGGATCGTTGTAAGGTTTTTCGTTGCCTTGCTGGGCGACTGTCTGCTCGTAGCGCATCCACTTGACATGGCCATCGGCAAAGCCGTAGTTTGAGCCGTTCGCATGCCCGATGGAGGCTACGACGGAATTGCCGGCTGATGGCAGGAACTCTGTATCGTTGCACCAATTCTCTGCGGCCCAGCCGACATCAAACATCTTATAGCCGTTCCAGCGCTCCGACAGATAGATCGTGCTTGAAGGGCTGCTAATGCTAGCATTACTGACCTGCGAGCCTCCGGCGGAATATTTTCCGGTCCACCATTGATCCGCATTGACATAGGGCAGCGTCAGACTGTAGGAAACCGGAATCGAGGGATGTCCGATCACAGCATTGTTAAAAGAGTTTATCTCGTTGTTGCCGCGGCTGTAGCTGTCATCCGGGCAATGGAAGACTTGAACGCTTTTGATGAAAGGCTGGACTTGCTGGTACCAGACAACATCTCCGTCTGTTGACCCGCCGGGACTGCCGTAAGCATAGAGGTTTAACTCGTCATTATCCTGCGTGTACTGTATTGCCCCCAGCATGATCTGGCTCATATTGGACGCGCAGGAAGTACGGCGTGCGTTTTCGCGTACCTTCTGAAAGACGGGGAACAAAATTGCGGCTAATATCGCGATAATAGCGATAACGACAAGCAGCTCGATCAGAGTAAAACCTATTCGTGTTTTGGGCTTCATGTTGACGAGCCTCCTGTTGCTCGTTTGATTGCCGAAATGCTCAATTTCGGAAAGACGATTGGTGAGCAAGATTATTATATTCTATATGTCTTGTTTTGTCAAGAATTATTTTTCAGTGCAACGTTTGAGCACGTCGGTACCATACTTAGTATAACAGTTACGCACATAGAAATCACGACTTTGCCCCGAATACTTGACATTGGCCGGAAAAACGTTTACACTCTATTAACAGCAATTTTAGGGCTGCTCAAACATCTGATATTCTCCTAGGAGGCTCCGACGAATGGATAAAACGACGGCAGGCATGAATACCCGACCTACGCTCAAAGACATTGCACGCACGGCGGGTGTTTCCATCAGCACTGTTTCCATCGTGCTCTCAGGCAAAGCATCGGAGCGGCGGATTTCGGCCCAGGTCGTTCAGCGCGTTCAGTCGGTAGCGGCGCAAAAAGATTATGCGCCGAATCTCCTGATGCATTCGCTTCGACAGGGGCGGACGCAGGTCCTGTCCTTTTACAATGGATATGGGTACCGAAATCGGGGCGATCTGTATATGGATCGACTTACGACTGCGCTGGAGCAGGCAGCTGGCGCTCGCCACTACGATATTCTAACCCACTGCGACTTTGCACGGCCCGTCGATGAGATCTATCGCCTGCTGAATGGGGGGCGTGCGGACGGCCTGATTTTTTTCGGCCCGCAGCAGGATGATCCGCTGCTCTCGCTTCTCCGGACATCCCGGCTGCCGACCGTGATCCTGACGCACCGCGACGAAGCGGGGATACTCTCGGCAGTCTCGGAAGATATGCCGTCGGGGATGCGGAAGATTGCTTCGGAACTGGCGGCGCTGGGGCATCGCCGTATCGCGGCCCTGTCAGGTTCCTGGACAGATGCGGGGGCGCGGATCGCGGCTCTGCGGGTTCGGCTTGCCGAGTGGGCTATTCCGCTGCCGGAGAACTGGGTTATTCCAATGTCCGATGATTCCGTGGTGCTCGACGATGTCCTGCGGTCTTTGATGGCATCCTCCGAACCGCCGACCGCCCTGTTTTGCTGGCAGGACCGGGTCGGCTATCAGATGCTGGAGGCCTGTGAGCGGGTCGGCGTCGCCGTGCCGCAGCAGCTCTCACTCGTCGGGTACGATGGCCTGCACTGGCCCTCACGCAGCCCGCATATTCTCGCATCCGTCGCAATTGATCTGACGATGCTCGCCGAAGCCGCCGTGGGCCTGCTCGATGACCTCCTCACGGGGAAGGCAGATCCGCCGCAGAATATTGTGCTTCCGGTGACATTACTGCGCGGGACGACGCTTGCCGCTCCGCCCAAATAGCTGCCCTCTTATCCAAATCGCCGCCCTCTCATAAGTGATTACCCTCTCAATAATGGGCGCAGAAAGAAGTTTTCATGATCCTCAAAGCGCGGCTTCGCGCACTTTCCTCTCTGGGTAGCCTCACACTGCTGCTGCTTGGGCTGATCACCTTCTGGCCCTCTCCATCGCGAGGAGATTACACCCTGGTTGTCAACAGCCGGGAAAGGCGGGGGGTCTGGGAAGGCTGGGGCTGCTCCCTTGCTTGGTGGGGAAACGGCGTCGGCGGCTCGGCCTACGAGTCGCTGTATGCCGACCTCTTCTTCACGCAAAAATCCGTGCCGGTTCTTGGGCAGGCATTGCCGGGACTGGGCCTGAACATCGTTCGCTACAATGTCGGGGGCGGAGGCAATAACGATCACTTTAACGGTGCCGTCGAAAATATTCCCCCCGCGTTTTCTTGGTACAAGCATATTGACGGCTACTGGATCAACTGGAACAGCCCGCTGCCAGCCTCACCTAGCTGGGATTGGACACGCGATTCGAACCAGCGCCGGGTACTGCAAGCCGTCAGAAAGCGCGGGGTTGATCATGTCGAATTTTTCGCGAATGCTCCGATGTGGTGGATGACGGACAGAAAAAGCTCGGCAGGCGGTGCCCTGCAGGTTTGGAACCAGGGCGATTTCGCACACTACCTCGCCACGGTCGTAAAGCATGCTAAATCCGATTGGGGGGTCGATGTCTCCGCCGTAGAGCCATTTAATGAGCCTTCCGCGGGATGGTGGAATTATCCCCTCGGTCAGGAGGGCTGCAACCTGTCATTCGAGCAGCAGGCGGCGGTGATCGGCGATCTGCGGCGGGAGCTGGACGCACAGGGGCTTCGCAGCACTCGGATCACCGCCTCTGATGAAAACGCGATGACACAGGCGACTGCGTCAGAAAAGTATTTTTCGAGCCATTCAGTTTCGGTCGATGGGCAGCCTAGGACCGTGGCTGACCTCATCAATCGAGTTGGTGTTCACGGCTACAGCGGCCTCGAACCCTGGCGTGACAATGCCGCGCGGCAGTCGCTGCGCCGCGCCGCCGCAGGCAAGCCCCTCTGGATGAGCGAGTATGGCGATGGTGACGGCTCCGGCATGGTTCTGGCACAGACGATCATGGAGGATATGACTTACCTGCAGCCGACTGCCTGGATATACTGGCAGCCCCTGGAACCATACTCTGCGTGGGGGCTGGTGAACGGACATTACGCCGATTCTCCAGGCCAGCCGGATCGCGGCGCACCTGCCTGGGTCTACACGAAATATTATGTCATGGCTCAGTTTACTCGCTTTTTAAGGCCGGAAAATATTCTGCTCGGCAGCAGTGACCCTAACAGCATTGTCGCGTATGATTCTCGGCTTCACCAACTAACTCTGATCACGGTGAATTATGGGAAGAGTCAGCCAATCCGCTACGATCTTTCCGGATTGGTTCAGGCTGGTGCCGCCGCCACTGTGACACAGACAAGCACGGACGGCACGGTCCGCTTTCAGAAGTCATCGGTTGTTCTGCGGCAAAAAACCTTCACAGTGAACGCCCGAATGAATTCCATTTATTCCGTTGTCATCAGCGGAGTTCGTTTGTAACGCGCCACCCTCTGCGCGGCGAGGAAAAAATGAGGCAAAAAATAGCGTGTTCCATTGGTGAAGGGGTTTGACCTGCCGTGTCTAACTGTAAGGGCATATGGCAGAAGAAACCAATGAAACCGGGCGGGTGGCGGCTTTCAGCGACGGGATATTCGCCGTCGCCATCACGCTTCGGAGAATGGGCGTCTGCTGTCCGCCGAGCCTGACTTGCGGCGTGTCCGGCGGATCACCAGCCAGTACCGCTGTGGTCCGCTTCTCTACACCTTCGGCCTGGCAATGTCATTCGTCAATGTCCTTGCTGGAGTGGGGGCGGCACTTGCGCTGGCGATCTTCTTCGCTCTGTCGGAAAAGTTGGGAGGCGAAACGGAATAACAGATGTCCTCACTGCCCGGTGCGGTCACGTCCCTGCTGACCGACCCAGGGGAGATCCTGCCCCAGGCCGCCCGGTTTCTGCAGATGGATCCGCAGCTGCCACAGGTTCTTGTCGACCTCGTACGCCAGGTCCTGCAGCTTATTCGAGGTCGGCGGGTCGCTGTCGTTC
>JANXNV010000154.1 GCA_025353925.1 Armatimonadota bacterium | reverse complement strand
CCGGGGCCGGGGCTGAGTGCGCTGACGGAGATGGGGAAGCTCGTCGCAGGCCTCGTCCCACTCTGCGACTGGGGCGGCGGCATCGTGTCGCTGGCAGACTGCTCCCGGCCCGAAGTACCCCTCATACGCCGGGACCCGAATATGCCGAAGGCGGATGTCGGCGCACGGGTGCCGAAAGCCATGCATTTCGCCCGGGCCGCCGAGGTCAAAGAAGCCTGCTGGATCGAAGCGGAGTCGCTGGAGAGCTGGCTGGAAGCCTGGCTGGACGGAGCCGCACTCTTCTACCGGGCCTATGACGCCGGGACGGATGAAGAGGACGATGAAGACGGGGAAGAAGAAGTACTGGAGATCCGAGAAGAAAAGTAGCGGAAGGGGGACTTGAACCCTCGACCTACGCGTTATGAGTGCGTCGCTCTAACCAACTGAGCTATTCCGCCAGAGGCTATTATTTTACCCGCTCGAAATTGGCCTTGTCAACCCGGCGAGCCGCAGGCGGGTGACACTCAAATCCCCGGCATGACATTGCCGCCGCAGACGGGGATGTACGCCCCCGTGATATAAGAGGAGAGGTTGGAGGCGAGGAATGCGACGACATGGGCGATCTCAAGATCCGTGCCGCGCCGCCTCAGGGGGACTTTGGCGACGTAATCGGTCGTGTCAGGCGGGTCGTCGCCGCGGTATTTATCGCTGATGGTCCATCCCGGCGCGACCTGGTTGACCGTGATCCCGTGGCCGCCGACCTCTTTGGCCAGGACGCGCAGAACACCGTCCATGCCGCGCTTCCCAGCAGTGTAAGCGGACTGGCCCTCGAAGTTCTGCATGGCGCATTCCGTGTTGATGCCGATGACCCGGCCGCCCTTCCCGGCGGCGATCATGCCGGGGACGAATGCCTGGGCCATGAGGACGTTGTGCAGGACGCAGGAACGAAACTGGGATTCGTAGTCGGCGGGGCTTTGCGCCAGCACGCTGGTCCAGTCGTACTGAATGACGGCATTGGTGACGATGATCTGCGCCGTGCCCAGCTCCCGCTGCACCGTACCCTGCAGGGCGGTGACACTGGCCGAATCGGTGATGTCCGCCTGGATGGGAACGCCGCGTCGGCCCAGCCCCGCCAGCTCTTCCGACAGCTGCCGGGCCATGGTTTCGTTTTGCAGATACTGGATCGCGACATCCGCCCCGCAGCGGGCCAGGGTACGCACCATGACCCGCCCAAGCTCGCCGGTCGCGCCGGTGACGACGCAGATTTTCCCGGATAGATCCAATGTGAGCGGAGCGGCAGTTTCTGACATGGAGCCTGCCTACGCTTCGACTGCCACCGGGACACTGGAGGATGGCGCGGCGGCCTCGGCGGCTTTCGCTTCCAATGCCTTTTCAATGCAGTCGGCAACAGCCTTCTCCACCATGCGCGTCGCTTCGCCCATGGAGTTGGATGCGCCGTCGATCCGCTTTTCGCTGACCGGGCAGATTGCCCAAGCCTTCACTTTGGCGGGCTTCTTCACCCCGATCTGGTTGGTTCCACCCTGCTGGTAGTTGACGGTAACGGTGTACCCGCTGATTGCTGCCTCATAAGACGCCATGCTCGTAATCTCCCCGAATAAGTACTCTTTACTAAATTTCGCCGTCCACTGCGGGGATTCCTGCATTGTTTTCTGTGGGCGTTCTTCATGTGCCTCTAAGGATACGGCAGATAAGGCTGATAGCGAGGCTCAGTGGAGCTGACCGAACAGGTGACCACTGTGGGACAGGGCTTATAAACCAGCGTTTTCTCACGATACCATTTCGCGTGCCCGTCCTGAAAAGCGAACACCGAACCTTGCGTATGACGGTTTGTGGGAGCATTGCTCACATTCGCCGGATCCACATGAGCATCGTCCGTCCCCCCACCTTGAAATGAGCTGGCTTCCTCAATAAATATTGCCGTGCCGGCCGGCTGCTCGAATCGGGCAATGGAGAGGCCGACGACCCAAAGGTTGATCGAATAGGAGTTGCCCTGATTCGAGGCATCATCCGGGCAAACGTACACCCCTTTGCTTTTGACGAAGGGATACAAAGAGCCGCGTTCAGGAGTGAATTTTGTCGGCTGCGTCGGTGGAAAGACAAAGGGGGTTCCGTCCTGTGCGGTGAGAAACATCCACCCCCCTTCGGTGCCGTTCGTGACGGAGCGCGGCATGGTTTCATCCGCATCCTGCGTGTACTGGATGACCGCGATACTGATCTGCTTCAAGTTTGAGGTACAAGAAGCGCGGCGGGCATTCTCGCGCACTTTCTGGAAAACGGGAAATAAGATGGCGGCCAGAATTGCAATAATAGCGATGACGACAAGGAGTTCGATGAGCGTGAAGCCGCGTCGCTTGACGTTGACAGAGTACATGAAGAACCTTCTATTCTAGAGTGCTACTGAGACCGCCCGACCTTTTCCGGACAGACCTCAACTGCATTATAAAACAAAAATTGCCGGCTGTCAACTATTTCGCTGCGTTTTCCTAAAAATGATTTCCGGGTTTTAGGTCGGGCTGAAAGTCACGGGGTGGCTGCCGTTCTGCGTACCCTCCGCCGTGTTGTCCGCCTGCGGTGCCTGCGGATACGGTGCTCCATTGCCCTGAGACACCTGGCTGCCGCGCAGCCATTTGACGTGGTCATCCGAAAGCAGGTAGTTAGACCCCTCGCTGTGCCGCCCCGTGGCGGAGGTAAACCCTCCGCTGCCGATCGGCCCGTTGATCTGGTAGAAGAAGCCGGTTTCAAGCTGCCCGCCAGTATTCGGGTAGGGGAAATGGCTGAATGTGTAGAGGGCGAAGCCTTCCGTCGCAGCGGAGAAATTGCCGAACGCTGTGGATTGATCCGTCACCGCCCCCATCTGCGGCCGGGCCGTAACGGCGGAGCATTCCACCAGAAGAATCGTGTTTGCCGGAGAGTTCATCTGCGAAATAAATCCTCCCGCCGGAGTCGGATTATCGGTGCGTGTCGCCGCCAGATTGAACGCATACGAGACGGCGACATCTCCCGCGACGGCTCCCTGGGTCGAATCATCCGGGCACTTGTAGACCCCGGTGCTCTTAACGAATGAGTAGATCTGTCCGGCCCACCCCAGCGCGTAGCCGGGATGGCTGCTCGTGCCGTAAAGAAGCCGCTCGTCGGCATCCTAACAGTACTGGATGATCAGCCAAGCCCAGCTGTTTTTCGTTGGACTGGCAGGAAGCGCGGCGGGCATTCTCGCGGACCTTCTGGAAAACAGGAAATAGAATGGCGGCCAGAATAGCGATAATGGCGATGACCACGAGAAGCTCGATAAGTGTGAAGCCTTTTCGATTGGACATAACGTTTCTCCCTCAGTAGCAATTGTATACAGCACGTATTCAACTGTATACAACACACTTATTCTAACACGCCGCACCGGTTCTGTCTAGCCTTATTTGCGAATACGAATTCTCCCAGGATCCAAAGGCCCGTTGCCAAACACCCCCCCAATGTGATACAATAGTCGGGCGCACGGGCGGTATTCAACTCGCCTCGCGCAAATCCCCGGACGCGCCCTCTTTTTTCTCAAGCAATTTTTCTGTCCTCTCTTTCAGGAGTCCTATGTCCACCAAGTATATTTTCGTCACCGGCGGGGTCGTTTCCAGTATCGGCAAGGGCATCACCACGGCCAGCTTAGGTCGCCTGCTGCGGAACCGGGGGTTTGGGGTTACCATGACCAAGCTCGATCCGTATATCAATGTCGATGCGGGCACGATGAACCCGTATCAGCACGGAGAAGTGTTTGTCACCGATGACGGTGCGGAGACCGACCTCGATCTGGGGCATTACGAGCGGTTCGTGGATATCAATCTCACCCGCGACTCGACAGTCACCACCGGCGGCGTGTATTCGACAGTCATCGCCAAGGAGCGGCGCGGCGATTATCTGGGCGGCACGGTGCAGATGATTCCGCATATCACCAACGAGATCAAAGAGCGCGTGTTAGGGCTGGCGAAGAAGTCCGGGGCGGATGTGGTCATCGCGGAGATCGGCGGCACGGTCGGCGACATCGAAGGCCTGCCGTTTCTGGAAGCGATCCGGCAGTTCCGCAAAGACGTCGGCCATGAGAATGTGCTGTATGTCCATGTCACGCTTATCCCTTATGTCGGGCCGTGGGGCGAAGTCAAGACCAAGCCGACCCAGCACTCGGTCATCAAGCTGCGCGAGATCGGCATTCAGCCGGACATTTTGATCTGCCGGACCAAGCTCGACCTCGACGACGACATGAAAGAGAAAATCAGCCTCTTTTGCGACGTTGACAAAGAGGCCGTGATCGAAGCCAAAGACTCCGAGACAATTTACGAGATCCCGATGGTCTTCGAGCAGGAGGGCCTGGCGGAGCTGGTGGTCAAGCGGCTCGGCCTGCCCGGAGGCGACGCCAACATGACCGAGTGGCACGATCTGGTCCGCCGGGTCAAGCAGCCGCAGCATGAAGTCAGCATCGCGATTGTCGGTAAGTACACCCAGAACGGCGACGCTTACATCTCCATCGCCGAGGCCCTCAAGCACGGCGGCATCGCCAACGATACGCGGGTCAATATCGAGTGGATCGAAAGCGACTCGCTGGAGGAGCCGGGCCTCGACATGGCCCAGCGGTTCACCCATACGCACGGCCTAATCGTCGCCCCCGGCTTCGGCGAGCGCGGCGTGGAGGGCAAGATCGAAGCCATCCGGCACGCCCGCGAGTCCGGCCTGCCCTTCTTCGGCATCTGCTACGGGCTTCAAATGGCCGTGATCGAGTTCGCCCGCCACGCCTGCGGCCTCAGCGGTGCAAATACGGAGGAAGTCAATCCGTCGGCCCCCTACCCCGTCGTGCATATCCTGCCCGAGCAGAAAGACGTCACCGATAAAGGAGCCTCGATGCGCCTCGGAGCGTACCCCTGCCGCCTCACCCAGCACTCCCTGGCCGCCCGCCTTTACGGCGACGGCTCGATCTCGGAGCGGCACCGCCACCGCTACGAAGTCAACAACGAATATCGGGAGCAGATGACCAAAGCCGGCATGGTCTTCAGCGGCGTCTCCCCCGATTACCGGCTGGTAGAGATCGTGGAGCTGCCCGAAACCGCCCATCCGTATTTCATCGCCACCCAGTTCCACCCGGAGTTCAAGTCCCGTCCAAACCGGGCACATCCCCTGTTTGCGGGGCTGGTCGCGGCGGCACTGGCTCGGAAAGCGTCGCACGGCGACACGGGGGAAACGCTGGCGGAAGTGGACGGGGCGGCGGAGATGCTGGCGTAGACAAACGCTGCACTGAGTACAATCCAAGAATCAGAAAGAGAGGCTGTCATGAGCGTAGCCGAATTGCTGCCATTGTTGGAAGAGCTGAGTCGTGCCGATAAGCTGCGGATAGTGAGCTGTCTTATCACGGAGTTGGAAAAAGAAGAAACCAATCTCGCTGCCGCAGTGTATCCCATCTGGTCGCCTTACGATGCACATGAGGCAGCGGCCACTCTTATGACAGCTTTGACATCGATGCAGAATAAAGAGTCTTCGACATGAGTGACCCCTTACGCACCCCTTACAAAAATAGAAATCCCGCCGCTGGTGAAATGGGCCTGGCTCCTTATTTGCCAATGATATTTACAAATCAGAGTATCAGCATAAACGCCTCAGGTCTAGTAGATACCGGTGCCGCAGTCAATGTACTTCCCTATTCAGTGGGCTTAGCACTGGGAGCCATTTGGGACGGGAGTGCGCCGGACTTACGCTTGGGTGGCAACTTGGACCACTACCCGGCACATCCCCTGATTTTGACCGTGACAATCGGCAACTTTGCTCCCGCGTTGTTAGCATTTGCATGGACACAAGCTGAGGAGGTCCCAATTATTTTGGGCCAGATGAATTTCTTCCTTGAATTTGATGTTTGTTTCTTTCGCGCCCAAAAAGCCTTTGAAGTTCAGCCCAAGCAATGATACCCTAACCTATTGTCCCTCTTCCCCACCATCCTCACCGCCCTCGCACCGCCGTTTCTCTTAATCCTGCTGGGCCATGCCCTGAAGCGGCTGCGGGTCCTGCACCCGGCCCACGTCCCTATCCTGAACGGCCTGGTCATCAATGTCACCTTGCCTGCACTGGTCGTGCTGGGGCTGCTGCGTGCCCCGGCACTGTCGCCGCACCTGGCACTGCTGCCCCCGGCGATGATCGCGGCGGAGATTGCCGTCATGGGGCTGGCATTCGGAGCGGGGAAGCTGCTGCGGCTGCCTGCGCCGCTGCTGGGAGCGGTTTTGATGACGGGAGTGTTCGGCAACACGGGGTTCATTGGTTACCCCCTGACCCTCGCCCTGCTGCCGAAGCAGTTCCCGGCGACAATCATCCTTGACCAGTTCGGCATGACTGTACCCATGTACTTGGCAGCGGCACTGCTGGGGGCGAAGTTCGGCGGGGCGGGCGGCGGCAGGGAGGCGATTGGCCGGTTCCTGCGCTCCCCGATCTTTCTCAGCGCGGTGGTCGGGCTGACCCTGCGGCAGATCCCTATGCCGCCAAATCTTGCGGCTCTGCCGATTTTGCGTGAGATGGGGGCCGCCCTCTTGAAATGCCTGGAATATCTGGGGCAGGGCACGACCCCGCTGGTGCTGCTGGCCCTCGGAGTCGCCCTGCGGCCCGGTGCGGTGCGGGGGCGGACGGCTCCGCTGCTGGTCGCCTGCGGCTGCAAGCTGCTGCTCTGTCCGGTGATTTTTTGGGGAGTCTGCCGACTCCTCGGGGTCGGCGGGGAAGTGCGAATGGACGGCGTCCTCGAAGCCGCCATGCCGACCGCCGTGATGGCGTCGGTGCTGTCAGGGCAGAACGATCTCGAAGGAGACTTCGCCGTCGGAGTCGTCTTTGTTTCGACGGTGCTGTCGGCGATCACCGTGCCGCTGCTGCTGACGCTGCTGCGCTGAAGTTATGGAATGTTGGGATTACAGGCCATATTCCCGGATCAAGCCTTCGACAAATTCACGGGCCGCACGCATCTCTTCGATGGTCGTCACTTCGGTGAGAATGACCGGCACCTCGGGCAGATACTGGGCGATTGCGCGTAAGTATGCCCCGTAGTCCAGTGCCCCCTGCCCCGGCGCGGCGAACCGCCGCTGGCCGTCCGGGCCGAGGTCACAGTCTTTCAGGCGGACTAGGCCCACCGCCGGGGCCATCTGGGCGATAAAGTTGGGAATTAGGTCTTTCTGAGCCGCGAACCCGCGCGTCGTAATCATGTTGGGGACGTCCAGCACGACCTTGACTTCCCCGCCGGGAAAGCGGCGCGTCATGCGGACACAGGCTTCCACGCTATCGAGCACATGGAAGGCGAAAGGCTCCAAAAAGATCTGGAGCGGCAGGCCGCGCACACGCTCCCGCAGGCCACTGAGAATAACATAGAGGCTGCTGAACGTTTCTTCCTCGCCGTTCAGCAGGTTGGGGCCGGTCAGGGTCTTCCCCAGCGTTCCGCTCCAGCAGATCAGCCTCTCCGCCCCGCTCATCATGCCCATGTTCTCGGCGATTACCTGCCAGTCCGCCGCGTTTACCCCACTCAGATCCGTGCTGTCGAGGCGCAGCGGATTGATGTAGCAGCCGACCGCATCGACGTGGAAGCCCCGGTTCCGGGCCGCGACCGCCATCTGACGTACCTGGTCGGCGGTGACACCGTGGATATGTGAAGTCACCTGACCGCGCTTGAACCCAGCCTCCGTCGCATACCAGAATGCCGCCGGAATATCAGTTTCCTCATACAGATTGATTTGAACGCCTAGTTCCATCGCCGTCGGGGTCTCCTATTTTGTACTCTGGCCCGGCGTTCCGCTGAAGAAGTCTACGACTTTGTCCAGCTGGGTTTCCTGCGCCGCACAAGCATCGGAGAGGTTCTGGTATTGACGCTTCGCTTTTTCGATGATCCCCTGACTTTTGGCAATCTCTTTTTGCAGGTCCGCAATGCGTCCCTCCGCGGCGGAGTTCAGCTCCACGAGCTGGTCGCCGCGTGTCTGGCGAAACTTTTGCAGGGCGGCCTGCTTGCGCGTGGCATCGGCGACAATCGCTTCGGGCGTCCCGCCCACCGAGCGGCCCAGGGCCGCAAGAGTGACATTGATCACCTGCTGACGCGCCTGCTCCGAAACGCCGGAGGGCATGTGGCTGAGCATGTCCAGGGCCTGCTCCGCGGTAAACGGAACCGTCAGCACTCCTTCCTGCTTGTAGAGGGCATCGAAATTTACCAAGCCGTCTGCGTCCACCGGGCTTTCGCCGCTGTCGTCCGCTGCCGGTGCCGAGGAGGGCACAGGGTTCAGCCGCTGCCGCTCCTCGCGCCGCTCCTGCATTTTGAGTGCTCCGTCCAGCTCATCCCACGACGACTGCGGCACGGGTTCCGGCGGCGGCGGCGGCGGGTCTTTGATATCGACAACGGCTTTCAAGGCCCGTTTCCAGAGCGGATCGTTGAGCATAGTAGTTACGACGTGACGTTTTCGCGATTATACCCGACGGCAGGAAGGAAACTCAGCAGGAGGGACACGGCAGGAAGTGCGGAGTCATTTCACCGGCAGGAGCGTACTTTTCTCGGCCAGACCCCGGCTGGATTCCTGCTTCCAAACCCCGCCGATCTTGCGCAAGACCATTGAGTTAATTTCGTCAATGACAATAGTCATCTTTTCCTTTGTCTGGAGATCAATAAATTCCACCGTGTCATGTTCTTTGACCGTGACATAGGCCTTGCCGGACTTGATCGCAAACTTCTGGATCGTTGATACACCGGTCGCCGAGGTAGTGTTCTTGAACATCTTAAGCACATTCTGCCGCATCTTGTCTCGACTCACGGTCACTCCCTGGAGTGTTTTCCCCTGGAAGTCGGGAGCGAATGTGTTCATGAAGCGGACAATATCTTTCGCATGCACCGCGGCATTCTGCTCAATATAAGCACCGTTCACGGCAGCACGCTCCGCCACATCCTGCGCGGCGACGGGGGCGGCAACAAGTATGGCGGCGGCGACAAGGGCGAGGAGAGTTTTCATCGTTTTGGCTTTCTTACGTCGGGAGTGGCTTAGTGCGGAAGAAGCACGCAGGAATTTATTCCCACGCCTTCCTCGCAGTAGGTTACGTCGATAGGTTGCGGATAATGCCTCTAGCGAGCTGCAGCTGTAACCTAGGCGATTGTGACCGCAGCTCATCCGCCATCGCACCGGCTCTTTCCCCGGATGCGTACAATTCCGCTTCTGTCAGTGATTCCAGCTCGGCTTGCTCTTCTGGCAGCAGAATGGTTCCAGCCGCTCGCGCAGATCTCCAATGGTTCATAAGAAAAGACAGTCTTACCTGCTGCGGGGCTATGAAGAAGCGATCTGGAGAATACTTTTGTGCCACAACCATTGTCATCGACTCTCTCCTTTTACCTTACATCCGTATGCCACTGGGCAGCGGCTTCGTTCAGCGCATCGTACGGCGGCAGATCGATGGTCGTGTACTGGGGCTGGAACTGAGCGCGGGAGTTCGGGCCGAGCCGGGCGGAGAGGGTCGCCGCGCCGTTTTGCGAGGGCCGGAAGTAGTACTGGACCCCGTCGTCGAGGGCTTCCGGCTTGCCGATGAAATCTAGAAAGGCTAGGGCGGTGGCCTTCTGGGCAGGCGAGACCCAGGTGGCCGACAGCAGAGTCGCCGTCTGGTCGGAAACGGCGGTCGGCGACGGGTAAATGATCACGAGGCTGGGGTCGCGCTCGACCGCCGCCAGAGCCGCACTCTCATAGGCGGTAATGAAGTCGCGCGAGCTTGTATCCGCGGTATAGGCTTTCTCCAGAGAGCTGGACCCGGTGGCCGCCGGGTCGCGGACATACGCCCGGTTGATCTGGCTCAGATAGGTCGCAAACTCCGGGGTTGAGGCGGCGGCGGCCAGGTCATTCGAGCCATGCGACCGTCCATATTCGGAGATGATCAGAGACATGGTGAGAGTGCCGCTGCTGGCGTTCAGCGGGTCGGCGTAGGCGAAGCGGAACTTCCCCCACGGACACTTGCGCTGACCGGTACTGAGCTGGCGCACCCCGGCCCAAGGCGTGGAGCCGGAGAGGACCGGGCGCAGGAACGCGGCTTTCGATTTCGTCGTCAAGAACACCAGCGGGCTTTTGAAGAGTGTGCGATAGAGCTGGCTGTTGCTCACTTCCGCGATCTGTGCTCCGCCGTGATCCTTCGGCCAGAGGTCCGCCAGTCGATAAACCCAGATCGGGCTGGACGGACTCCAGATGGTCGGCTGGGATTTACCGGCCAAAATCCCCTGCATAGCATCGCGCGACTCGGCAAGCTGCAAAGACGCTTTTCCCGAGTTCGACTGGGAGTTGAACTTGTCGATCTCCGCCTGCATCCATTTCTGCTTGGTGCCCGAGGTGGAAACAAGGATGTCCCCGCCCGCCGCTTGCTGCGGGGTCAGGTCCGCCCCGGTTCCGTTGGTCCCGCTGATCGGGGCTGTTCCTCCCTGCCGGGCTGTGAGCAGGTTCCGGCAGGAGCGGACTCCAAAGAAGATGCCTGCCAGGAGCACAATAATGAAGACCCAGCCGCCGGGCTTGATACGCGTAATTTGCATGGTATTCTCTTTAATTTTTCGCCGCTTTAATTTTTCGCCGCTTGACTTGGCTTGGGTGCCGGTTCGGGCAGTAAAAAGCCCGACATATCCAGCTTAGCCGCCGGGCCGCTATGGCCATGGACAAAGATTAGGACCGATTTCACGAGCGGGCCGGGGGCATGACCAGACAGAACAACCGTAACTCGAACCGAGAGACTGCCGCCTGGAGGCAGCGCGGGGATCGGACGATCCAGGGGCAGCGTGTTCGTCCCCATCAGCACGACTGCTGTAGTGCAGCGGCAGGTCGGCTGCAGCCGGTCCACAGTCAGCGGATTGGCGGTCGTGTTGCGCAGCGAGAACACGGCCTGCGCGGTCCCGGGGGCAGGCAGACGGCGCTTCCCGAAGGTGAAGACAGCGGCATTCGGCTCCGTCACTTTGATCTCCTTGCTGGCCGTCACCGCCAGACCGGCGAACGGAAAGCCTGGGGCGGAATCCGCCCGAGCGGGCAGCCCGGCAGCAAGGCAAAGGACAATTAGTAGAAAAGCAGTCTGGGCGATCTCTCCAGCACTGCTGTGATAGGCCGAGGAGACGCGTGGGAATAAATTCCACCGCTGCGGGGCGAAACGCCAAGTCGCGGCCTTCGCCGGGACAAGACCTGTATTTGCTGTCTTAACTCTTTTTCGACGCAGGTCGAAACTAGGCGTCCGCGCCCCACAGCGTAGAACTTCAGTTCCACGCTCTTCTTCGTCTGCACCGGAAAATGCGATATATACCCGCAGCATGCGTAGTATTCCTCTCTCACGAGTTCGCCGTCGCCCAGGCGATTTCCTGCTTTCCTCTTGCTTCCTGCCTTCCTCTTACTTCCTGCTTTCATCTCATTTTCATATTCACTGGGTAACATGAGATTATTAGACTGAGTTGCCCGAAGAAAACGAGGAAAAACCCATGAAAAGCCTGTTATCAAAGCGATTTGTACCGGCACTGATCGGTGCCGGATTTGTCACCTTTCTCTGCGCCCCGCTGCCGCCGGCGCACGCGCAGTTCCCCGGCCCTCCGCCCGGCGGCCAGTTCGGAGGCGGCGACCAGATGAGAGGCGGGGGACAGCCGGGCCGCCGCCCGCCGTTCGCGACCGGGACCGTGACTGCTGTTGACTCGGCGTTAGGAACTCTCACCCTCTCGTCGCCGTTTGGCGGTCCGACCCAGGTTATTCAGACATCGGCGGCGACCAAGATTCTGGCACAGGGAACAGCCGCTCTCTCCGACCTGAAAGTCGGCGATCAGGTGCAGATCCAGGGTATTCCGACAGGTATCAGTGCCTCGTCGGTCACCATCGGACAGTCGCCTCTGCCATTCGGCGGTGGACGCGGCCCCGGTGGGCCAGGCGGACCGGGCGGCTTCGGCGGCCCAGGTGGTAACGGCGGCCCAGGGGGTAACGGCGGCCCGCAGGTCAAAGGCCAGGCATCCGCCAGCGGGACCGTGACCTCGATGCAGCCCCTGACAATCTCTCTGGGGACGGGTGTTTCAGTCACATTGACACTCGCCGCAGCGGCGAAAGTCACCAAATTCAGTCCGGTACTCCTGAGCAGCATCAAAGTCGGAGATAGAATCGTCAGCACTGGGCAGAACAACGACGACGGCACGTTCGCCGCGACTTCAGTCGGCGTCAATGTCGATATGGGCGCGATGGGCATGGGACGCGGCGGTCCCGGCGGCTTCGGCGGACCAGGGGGCGGCGGATATGGACGCGGGCGTGGCAGCCGCGGCCAGGGCGGGCCAGGGGGCGGTCAAGGCGGCTTTGGCGGGCCAGGCGGAGGTGGACCCGGCGGCGGACCGAACGGCGGCGGGCCGGGAGGTGGGCCGGGAGGTCCGAATGACGAGCCGGGCGGCGGCCTGCAGTAACTTAAGTCGGCGGAACCCGCCGCGCACCTCGCTGCGCGGCGGGTTCTTATTTCACCACCGCGACCAAGATGCACACATCGTCGTTAGACACACCGCCGCGCGATGCCTTCTCAACCCCTTCGACCAGCCTCAGGGCAGCCGCTTCGGACAGCAGCACGGTGCTCGCCGTTTCCGCAGAGGTGAACGGCGGCTGCAGCAATGCCTCGACTCCTTCGATCCCCAGCATCTGCTGCCGGTTCACGCCGCACTCGGTAATCCCGTCGGTAAAAAGTGTCAGTACATCCCCGCGGGAAAGCATCACCTTTTGCTCCGTGTAAACAGCGTTCTTGACCGCCCCCAGCACGGGGCCGGTGGGCAGAAGCTGCTCCACGGCCCCCGTAGCGGCCCGGCGAATCAGCCCCGGCTCCTGACCACAGTTTGCATATGTCAGGGTATGCTCGGCGTCCTCATACGCGCCCACGAACAGGGTCGCGAAGCCGGTCAAAAGGCCCTGTTCGACGAGAACCGCATTGAGGTTCGTCAAAGCCCCCGCCAGAGTCTGGCTGCGGAAGACCGCGTAGCGCACCATGTTGCGCACGGTCGCCACCTGCGCCGCCGCCGCCAGGCCTTTCCCGGATAAGTCACCCACCACCAAGGCCGTGCAGCCGTCTTCTATCGGGAAAACGTCGTAAAAATCACCACCGACCCACGCCTCATCTAGGGCGGCTTCGTAATACTTGGTCACTGACAGGCCGGGAATATTTTCGGGCAGCGCGGGCGTCAGGGCCGCCTGAAGCTGCATGGCGATGTTGCGCTCCCGCTCGGCCAAAAGCTCCATCTTGTCTTCCAGGGCCTTTCGCTCACTGACGTTCTGGAAGTAGACGGAGAGACCGTCCAGACCTGGATAAACCCGCACATCGAACCAGGTGGTCAGGGGCGCATAATATTCTTCGAACGCGATTAGTATCCCCTCCGCAGCGGCGCGGTGGTAAAGGAGATAGGGCCGGGTGCCGATCGCTTCCGGAAACTCCTGCCAGATGTTTTTGCCCAGCAGATCCTCGCGTGTGCGGCGCAGAAGCAGTTCCGCCTGGGGGTTGATGTAGGTGAAACGCCACTCCGTGTCGAGGGCGTAGAAGGCATCGGTAATACTCTCCAAAATCCCAGTCGTCCGCAGGTTTGCCTTGTACAGGGCGGCTTCTGCAACCCGGTGATCCTCGATATCTGTGGCAGTTCCGACCCATTGAATGATCACTCCCTGATCCACGACGGGCACCGAGCGGCCCAGATGCAGCCGGTACGTGCCGTCCGTTCGTCGGAGCCGGTACTCAACCTCGCTGGCTGTTCCCGCGCTGTCTGCGGCCTTCCAGAGAGCGGCGGCACGTGCCTGATCGTCCGGGTGAATAAAGTCTCGCCAGCCCACAGCCTGGGTCTCCTCGAATGTTAAACCCGAGTAGTCGTACCAGCGGCGGTTATAATAGTTGATGACCCAGTCCGGCCCGGCGGTCCAGGCGATATGCGGGATCGCATCTACGATGAGGCGATACCGCTGCTCGCTCTCGCGCAGGGCTACCCGCTGACGCTCCGCCGCCTCCGCTTCTTTGCGCGCGTTGACGTTCTGAAAAAACACTGAGAGGCCCTCCGGGGAGGGGTACGCGCGAACAGCGACCCACAGATCGAGCGGAGGGTAGAACTCTTCGAAAGCGACGGCGACCTGGTCGCCGACGGCGCGGCGGTATTCATGCTCGAAGATGGAGACGACGGACGGCGGGAACTCCTCCCAGAGATTTTTTCCCAGCAGTTCTTCTCGTGTGCGGCCTAATTGCTGCTCGGCCTGGGTGTTGACGTACGTGAAACGCCACTCCGTATCGAGGGCGTAGAAGGCGTCGGTGATGCTCTCCAGGATCCCCGCCGTCCGCTGGGCAACTTCCAGCCGCCGCCGCTCTTCTTCCGCCTCTTTGCGGGCATCGATGTTGCTGAAAAAGACAGACATGCCGTTGGGCGACGGATAAGCACGTATCTCGAACCAGGCATTCAGCGGCGGGAAATACTGCTCGTATGAGGCGGCGGTTCGGGCCGCAGCAGAGAGGCGCTCCTGACGCTCCAGGCGTGTGCCGAGGCCGCCGGGAAACTCTGCCCAAAGATTTTTCCCCATCAGATCAGCCTGTGTGCGCCGAAGCAGACGCTCGGCTTCGGAGTTGAGGTACGTGAAGTTCCAGTCGGCATCGAGCACGATCAAGGCGTCGATGATGCTTTCCAGCAGCCATTCCGTCTGACCCCGTGCCGCTCGCAGTGCCGTTTCCGCCGCCCGCCGCTCCTCAGACCGACGCCGCTGCGCGGCGACTTTCTCCCGGTAGTCGCGAAAGAACTCGGCCAGGGCAGGCTCTTCCATCAGCAGCGGCCCCAGGTTGTCCTTAACACGCTGATCCGCTTCATAGGAGATTTCCGGATGCATCTCCACCCAGGTGTGGCAGGTTTCTATATACGCAAGGTACAGTATCAGGCTATTGAAAAGGCTTGCGCCGAGGACGAGAGACAATCGCTCCCGGCAGAGATCGGCCTGATCCTCTCCCAGAAACACGGCAGTCGCACAGGCGATCAGTGCCTGTTCGCGCGGGGAGTCGGGAAGGGGGAAATCCGCCGCCGGCATCGGGAGAGCACCGAGCACCTCGAGATGTCCTTCCAGGTCCGCTCCCAGAGAGGGCGGCGTTTCCAGCAGCGTCAGCACCTGCCGCGCCGTCATTCCCAGCGGCCGCAGAGCGGAGGAGTGGCTGATCATGCAATACGGCGCGACACAAAAGCGGGAGAGGTAGGCGTTGAGACGCTCTAAAAAAAGCGCAGGCAGGGGGCTGTCGACATAGGCCAGCAGCGTCTGCTGCCACAGGTTTTCCAGCACCTGGGGTATAGAAAGAGCAGGTTCGTAGAAGGGCGGCAAAAAGCCGAAAGTCTGCACGATCTCGGCAGAGATTTGTTCGCTCGGGCGTACAGGTCGGGCGATAGAAGGCATTCTTGGGCTTTCGATGGTATTCGAATTTATTATAACATACAAACACAATAAATAGGCCACGCTGCTTCTTCGGCACCGCCGTTAAGCCCTAATCCGACGATACAAGATTACCAGGTCATTGACCCCTTCATGATCGTTGAGCGTATTGACCTGCCATAACTTTCAGCCTGCGTCCATTCGTGATGCAGCTTCCTCTCCGTTCAGTGCCTCCTGAAGCCGTCCGCCCAGACGCTCCAGGTTATCAAAAGAGGACCCGGCGACCGTTTGCACTTCGTATTCATAAACCATATTAGATGAGACACAGCCGGGGTGAAAAGGTTGCGTGCTGCGGCTATGTTCGTCATCTCGCAGGCCCCGTCACTCTCACGCACAGCTGTTTGTACGCGATACCGCTGATCAGTGAGTTTGGGCAAGCTGTCACTACTGTGATGCTGTCTCACATGTCCGCTTGCCTTGTGCTATACTATTTCTATACCTTTTTGATGGGATGCGAGGAACACTGGAGCAGAAAATTTGAGTGAAACCCTGAGTTTGTTTGAGATACTGGAAACGGAGACTGAGGAGCTAAAAGAGGCATGGAATGATGAATGCCTTAAAGCATTAGCTGCCTTGGCGAACACGCGTGGTGGCACACTGCGCGTGGGCATAAGCGACGATGGGAGCATTCTGGGGTGGCTGGGCGATGGCCGCGGGATCAAGAAGCAATTTCCAGCCAGATCGTGTCCATTCTTCAAATTCATCCTGTCTTCAAATTCATCCTGCCTCCATACTGATAGAGGAGAGGCAAGATCTTCCCTTACTGGTGATAAGTATGTATCAAGCGGCGGCCCCAGCTGCCCTGCGTGGTCGATTCTATCGGCGTGTTGGTAACTCGTCGCGTGAGGTGCCTGCTGAAGAACTGCCGCGTTTTCTGCTCGAGCGTACGGGGCAGACTTGGGATGCACTCCCTGCCGAATATGGTATGGACGAACTATCAGCAAAAACTGTTGATGATTTCAAGGTACTGGCTCGTGAACGGATTCCCGAACTTGCTCCATCTGACGATACTGAAACAATCCTGTCTAAGCTCAAATTGGTGTTGTCCGACAAGCGAGTCAAGCGTGCTGCATTCCTTTTGTTTGGCCAAGATTCTCAGCGTCTCACTCCAACAGCTCAGGTCCAGGTAGGCCGATTTAAAGACAGCGATACAATCCTCGACGACAAACGCGTAGATGGCAATCTTTTTCAGCAGATTAGTCAGTTGAACAAATTCTCCGCAACTATTTCTTCATCCGATATGAGTTCCCCGCTAGCCGAGAAGGAGAAACAGGGTTAGGGGCAATGCAAAGGGAAGAAATATGGGAGTTCCCTTATAAAGCAGTGCGCGAACCACACGATTCTCTGCCACGCAATCCAATCCTTGCCCAAATCTGCTACTATGCAAGGCTGGTCGAGCAGTCCGCTATACACTGACACAACCGTCAATGACAGTTTCGCCAAATGGGACAAATGAGCCATCTAATGAGCCATAAATGTGCCATGTTAGGCATACCTTACATATAATGCCGACAACAAATCGAACACTGATCTAGGCTC
>JANXNV010000146.1 GCA_025353925.1 Armatimonadota bacterium | reverse complement strand
GGACGGCCCGAATATGCGGTCGGATCGGAGCAGAACGCCCAGCACGGCATGGAGCGAAGATCCCGGAACTTAACCCCGCCGCTTCGCGTCGACCCTTCCCTAGGGAGGAAGGGTTAAGATTGGATTAGGATAAGACGTAGGGGCACTGCTTGCCGCGCCCTCTTCTCCAATACTCTTCTCCTGACTCCTCACCCTTCCCTCTTAGGGAAGGGTCGACGCGAAGCGGCGGGGTTAGGTCCTTATGTCCCCTCCTGCCACGAAGCCAGGTACCGCTCCTGCTCTTCGGTCAGGGTATCAATCCCGACACCCAGCGACAGCAGCTTCAGGCGGGCGATCTCGGTGTCGATTTCCTGCGGGACGCCATAAACATTTTTCTCAAGCGTCTTCGCATTCAGGTTCATGTATTCTGCCGACAGGGCCTGGTTGGCGAACGACATATCCATGACGCTGGCCGGGTGGCCTTCGGCACTGGTCAGGTTGATCAGGCGGCCTTCGCCCAGGATGAAGATCTTGCGGCCGTCGGCGAGGACGTACTCGTCCACGAAGTCGCGGACTTCGCGCGGCTCGCCGGTCGCGATCTTCGCCAGGGAGGGAATGTCGATCTCGACATTGAAGTGACCGGCATTGCTGACAATCGCGCCGTCCTTCATCGCGGCGAAGTGCTCGCCCCGAATGACGTCCTTGTCGCCCGTCACGGTGCAGAAGAAGTCTCCGACCTTCGCGGCCTGAGCCATCGGCATGACATGGAAGCCGTCCATAGTCGCTTCCAGAGCGCGGAGCGGGTCGATCTCGGTGACGATCACCTGTGCGCCCATGCCCTTGGCCCGCATCGCGAGGCCCTTGCCGCACCAGCCGTAGCCGGCGACGACGAAGAACTTGCCTGCCAGCAGGACATTGGTGGCTCGGATGATGCCGTCGATCGTGCTCTGGCCCGTGCCGTAGCGGTTGTCGAAGAAGTGCTTCGTCTGGGCATCGTTGACCGCCACGATGGGATAGGCCAGCACGCCGTCCTTCGCCATCGCCCGCAGCCGGATGACCCCGGTGGTGGTCTCTTCCGTGCCGCCGATGATGTTTTCAATCAGCTCCCGCTTCTCGGTGTGGATGATTCCGACCGTATCCGCGCCGTCATCCATCGTGAAGTTCGGCTTGTGCTCCAGGGCACTGAGGATATGCTGGTAATAGGTATCGTTGTCTTCACCCTTGATGGCAAAGGTCGCGACCCCGTAATGCTGCACGAGTGCCGCCGCCACATCGTCCTGCGTGGACAGCGGGTTCGACGCGCACAGCACGACTTTCATGCCGCCCGCTTTGAGGGTCCGCATCAGGTTCGCGGTCTCGGCGGTGACATGCAGGCAGGCCACGGCAGTCAGCCCTTCCAGCGGCTTTTCCTTCTCAAAGCGCTCGCGGATGGAGCGCAGCACAGGCATTTCCCGCTCGGCCCATTCGATGCGGCGCTTGCCGGCATCGGCGAGGCTGAGATCTTTCACATCGTAGGCAGGCGGAGCGACAGGCAGTTCCGACAGCGTGGTTGTCGGCAGTTCAGCGGTAACAGACATAGAAGGTCCTTTCCAGGGATCACAAAGTTCGGAGAAAGTGTTGGCAGCAAGATTTGACGGCAAAACGCCTTCATTATACACTATTTTGGGCGGGAGATGGCCTGGAAAGGAACTAAGTTTTTTGCCCAATGCTATTTCGGGTTTTGCGCGAGGTAATCGTTGGCGAAAGTGTCTACTTCTTCATTTATGGTCGTACCCAACACATTTACCAGTCTATCTTTATCGACTCCGCCAAATCTACCTGTTGTCCAGGTTGTACCGGAAGCAAGATACGTCGTTTGAGCGTAACGGAGCAAAGAGACCATTTCTTTTAGTTTAAGATTAATAGCGATCGCGTAGTTGCCAGTGTCTTTTCTTAAGGTGTTGACGTCAACATACAGTTCAGCCATGCTGTCATTGCCTTCGCTGTACCTCTCCTCAAATACTAGAATACCGGCTTTGCGTAGTCTCAATTCCACTTCTATTTTGATCTGATTGGAATCAACCCCTTCTTTTTGCGCATCGGGGTCAATATCACTAATGCAAACCCATACACCTTTTAATCCTGTCAAGGGCTTACTCGTATAGACGCTTTTCGAAGCAGCATTGACTGGCGATGCTGCGGTTGGATTTAGAGGTGCGGCAGCCAGATTCTTGTCCCAATCTTCACCCTGCTTCCAAGTGTAAACACTCGCCGCACGATACGGGCGAATTCGGCGCAGGTACTCGGAGGCATACGCGAAGTTTAGGTTTTGCCCGTCCACATAGTAGAAAGACGTAATGCCCAGCACTTGCCCGTAGACATCCAGCAATGCGCCGCCGGAGGAACCGGGCGAAATGGGAGCGGTGGTTTGAACAACGCGAGAGCCGTTCTGCTCACGCAGACCACTGATGATCCCGGTGCTGATGGAGCCTTCCAAACCTCTGGGGCTGCCGACGGCGACGACCGGATCGCCGACATGGGCCGGGTCGAGGGCAAATATCAGAGGGCGCACCCCGGTCGTATCGGCGTACACGATGGCAATATCCAAGGGCGTATCCTGAGTGACCAAACCCGTAACGACGACAGAGCGACCGTTTTGGAAATTCGCAGTGACCGCATGGGCACCCTTAATCACATGAACGTTTGTCGCGATCATATTTTTTCCGACCACAAAGCCGGAACCCTGCACGGTGGCTTCGCCGTGCACATCAATGACCGTCAGACGGACGACGGAAGGTAAAACCAACCGCGCGATCTGCTGGGTCGTCAATACTTTATGCCGAGCGGTAAGCTCCTGACGAGTGAAATAGTGCCCGTTCTCGTCTATTGCTTCACGGTAGAACAACTCATTTTCAATTTCGGTGAGGCTAAAGCGGGATAGATCTGCTTTTGGCTTCGCTTGAGCGTGTTTCGCACCAGCCGTTGCGGTAGTCACGCAAGTTGAGAGGAGGAGTATGGTGCCGACGAAACCGATCAGTACCTGTAGTGTTTTCATAAGACAACCTTCGGCACTAAAAAGAGCAATCCTCACAGCACATTTACCGGGAACCCCAACCCCCCCTTCCCCTGTTGAAGCGGCATGACTGACTTGTCTCCGCTTTTGACGGCACGCTACGGTCTTGGAGCACCCGAAGTGCCTATCGATGCGTTTGCCCAAGACACTACCCTCCCCCTCTTGCTGGCGCACAAGTCCGTGCGGCATTTTCAGCCGAAGCCACTGCCCGCCGGGACACTGGAGATGCTGGGCGCGGCGGCGCAGAGCGCGGCGTCTTCGTCGAACCTGCAGACCTGGAGCGTAGTCGCGGTCCAGGACCCGTCTCGCAAGGCGGAGGCGGCGACCCTTTGCGGCGACCAGGACTTCATCCGGCAGGCTCCCCTCTTTCTGGTCTTCTGCGCGGATCTCGCACGCTTGAAGTCGGCCTCCGAGCAGGAAGATTTGCCCGGAGCAGCTTTGGGCTACACCGAAATGTTCCTCACCGCCGCCATCGACACGGCCCTGGCCGCGCAGAACGCCGCCGTCGCCGCGGAAAGCCTGGGCCTGGGGATCTGCTATGTCGGCTCTGCCCGGAACCACCCGCGCGAGTTGGCCGCACTTTTGGGGCTGCCAGAGCGGGTCATCGCCCTGTTCGGCCTGGCGGTCGGCTGGCCGGTGGAGGGCGAGACCACGACAGTCAAGCCGCGCCTGCCGCAGCCGGGCCTGATCCACCACGAAACCTATGACACCGACGCGCGTGACGCGGCGATTACCAAGTACAATGCGACCATGCGCGGCTTCTACGAAGCCCAGAAGATGAATGTCGAAGGGGACTGGTCAAAGCACTCGGCCAAGCGTGTTGCGGGGCCGGAGTCGCTGATGGGGCGAGAGACGCTGCGGGAGATCCTCGAAGAGCGCGGGTTTGGGATGAAGTAAGGAAAACACACCAAATGACAGATTTAACACGCCGGGAATTCGTCAAATCCACCATCTCGACTGCACTGGCGGCGGGCTTTGCCCTCGCGGTGCAGCCGGTGACGGCGCAGACCATCCACACGGACACGACTGGCCTCAAGGTCGGTGAGATACAAATACCGACTGCCGAGGGTGTCATCCCCGGGTACCATGCCATGCCGAGCACCGGGAAGAAGTTTCCGGTGGTGCTGGTCGTGCAGGAGATTTTTGGCGTACACGAGCATATCCGGGATGTCTGCCGCCGGTTCGCGAAGCAGGGCTATCTGGCGATTGCCCCGGAGCTGTTTTACCGGCAGGGGGATGTCTCGAAAGTGGCGGACATCGGGCAGATCATGCCGATTGTCGCCAAAGTCCCCGACAGCCAGGTCCTCTCTGATCTGGATGCCGCCGTGGCCTGGGCGGAGAAGTCCGGGCATGGAAACGTCGCGAAGCTGGGTATCACCGGCTTCTGCTGGGGCGGGCGGATCGTCTGGCTGTATGCGGCGCATAACCCGCATCTGAAGGCGGGCGTCGCCTGGTACGGGCGGCTGGTTGGCCAGACCGACCCGCTGCACCCGAAGAACCCCGTCGACCTCGCGGCGGACCTCACGGCCCCGGTGCTGGGCCTTTACGGCGGGCAGGACTCGGGGATTACGGCGGAAAGCCGAGCAGCAATGGAAGGGGTTCTCCACGCCGCACACAAGCCGTCAAAGATTATTACCTACCCCGACGCCGGGCATGGCTTTCACGCGGACTATCGCCCTTCCTACAACGCCAAAGATGCTGCGGACGGGGACAAAAAGCTGTTGGAATGGTTCCACACACACGGCGTCGCGCCGTAACTAAATCACGCAAGGAGAATTCGAAAATGGCAGTACGCAACGCAGACGCCGAATGGTCGGGCGGTTTGATGAACGGCAGCGGGCATATGAAGCTGGGCAGCGGGGCATTCGACGGCCCCTTCTCGTTCAAGACCCGGATGGAAGAGGGTGTCGGCACCAATCCAGAGGAGCTGATCGGGGCGGCCCACGCCGGCTGCTTCTCAATGCAATTTTCCGCTATGCTCGAGCATGCGGGCTTCCCGCCGGACAAGATCCATACGGCGGCCAAAGTCTTCTTCGGCCCAGACGGCGGCGGCTTTTCGATCAGCAAGATCGAGCTAACCACCGAGGGCACCGTCCCCGGAATCGACGACGCCAAGTTCCAGGAGCTTGCCGCCGGAGCCAAAGCCGGCTGCCCGGTCTCCAAAGCCCTGGCCGGCACCGAGATCACGCTGGACGCGAAATTGGTGTAGCTTACACACAAGAAAACGCCCCGGCTTTCTGGCCGGGGCGTTTTTGTGTTTCAGCGCGAGACGCAGATCATGCTCAGAGGATCGCATCCTGCGCGAGTGCTGCGGTCTTGCAATGGTGAAACGCTGCCGTTCGCTCGGACGCGGAAGGATCGTATACCGTTTCCAATCAGCAGGTACAAAAACTTTCCGTCGGAGTTGAAGAACGCAAAACTCACGTCGGCTCGCAGAGGTAACTTCTGGACAAGGTGCTTGCCCAATCTTCCATTGTAGTCAATTCGATATCGGCTGATGCGGCTGTGAGCCGTCGGCGTGTTTACCCTACGGCCTATGACATAAAGAAACCTGCTTTGAGGATCGGCAAGTGCCTGACTAACATTTGCAGGGAGGGACACATTTGCAGGCGCAAGCGGCAGGAGCGCACCAGTAGGCAGAACCTGATATTGCGATATTTTCGGGACGATATTCCAGTTGTGCGGGACATAGGCACAGCGTCCATCACGCGCCAGCACTACCCCAAGCGGGGTATTTCCATCCATGTTCAGCTTCTGAACTGGTTTATCAAGAATTTGACCATCCGCGCGAAAAGTCAGCACGTCTACGCCACCTGCCGTCATCTCTCTCGGTCCAGGTGCTGCCCCTTGATAGGCGTAATATAGCAACGGCAAAGTTGGATGGAGTGTCAGATACACGTTCGGGCCGGTAATTCCCGCATTCGCCGTCGCAATGGGGGTCAGAGGTACCAGGTGACCATCACTTTCGGTACGAAAGGTGGTGGTTTCGCTTCCACGGCCCATGGTATAAACGGCTGGTCCAGTTGGATTGACTGCAATCAGTGAAGGTCCGCTGCCCATAGCGGAAACCGGGATTGTGGGCGGCGCAAGTGGTTCAAGACCACCGTCACTGCCAATCCGAAATTGAGAGACGACGCAGTCACGTCGGCTGAACTCAAGCGAACTCAGCACATAAAGAAACCGGCCTGACGGGTCGGCGGCGAGGCTGTGACAGCGCGGCCAGGCTTTCACCGTCGGTGGATTGAGCGGTGTCAGGGTGCCATTTGAGTTTGCCCGGAACTGGGAGATGGTGCCGTCGCCGTAATTCGTGACGTAGACGAAGGAGCCGTGGGCAGCAGTGGAGGAAGCCAGCGTCAGGCAAAGCAGAAGGGCGAGCAGCAGGACTTTATACATGACTACAATTGTAGCACAATTGGCGTGGTGAATACCCGATTTGAATACCTTCACTCACGGGCAGCGTGAAGGACGGAGTCCAACAGGCCGGGGAAACGGGCATCTAGATCGTCGCGGCGCAGGGAATTGACGGAGTAAGTGCCGACGGCGCGAGTCGTGATGACGCCGTTCTCGCGCAGAACTTTGAAGTGGTGCGCCAGCGTGGATTTTGGGACATCAGCAAGCCAGTCCACGCTGCAGCATTGTTCGCCCCCTTCATCGAGCAGTGCGGCGATCCGCAGGCGCGTCAGGTCGCTGAGGGCATACAGAACGCCGGTTAAAGCGATTTCAGAGGGATCGGGGAAAAAGAATCGTTTCACACTTGACATTATAGCACACATCGGCCATAATTCTATTATTCTAGTTTATTAGAACAATCGAACAAGGAGAATTAGTATGGCAGATTTAACCGGAAAAGTGGCGATCGTGACTGGGGCCTCATCTGGGATCGGGGAGGCGGCGGCAATTTTACTAGTGCAGTCTGGGGCGAAGGTCGTGGTCGCCGCCCGTCGTCAGGTGGAAGGCGAGGCGGTCGTGCAGAAGATTAATGGCAGCGGCGGCACGGCGATTTTTGTTCAGACAGACGTGGCGAAGCTCGCGGACCATGAACGGCTTGTCGCGGCGACTTTGGAAACTTACGGCCGGCTGGACATTGTTTTCAACAACGCCGGCGTCAACGGTTTCGGCGCTCTGCATGAGCAGACCGAGGAAGCCTGGGATTACCAGATGAACATCAACCTCAAAGGGGCGTTCTTTTCACTCAAAACGCAGATTCCGGCACTGCTGAAGTCCGGCGGGGGATCCATTGTCTTCAACGCCAGCATTGCCGGTGTCATCGGCAATCCGAGCCTGTCTATTTATTCCGCCAGTAAAGGGGGCGTCATCGCTCTGGCCCGAGCGGCGGCGGTTGAATATGCCGCGTCGGGCATTCGGATCAACACGCTTAACCCTGGCCTGATCTGGACACCGATGACTGAGGGTGCTTTTGGCAGTGTCGAAACGACAAATGAATTCGCGGCGGGAAAGATCCCAATGGACCGCCTCGGTCAGCCCGAGGAGATCGCTCGCGCTGTCGTTTTTCTGGCCTCCGATGACTCTTCGTACATGACCGGCCAGAGCCTGAATGTGGACGGCGGCGTGACCGCCCAGTAAACACCCAAAACGCCCCTGCCCAACTGGACAGGGGCGTTTTCTTTGTTAGGTCTTAATCTTTGACGAACGGCAGCAGGGCGATTTCGCGGGCACGTTTGATGGCGATGGCGATCATGCGCTGCTCTTTAGCCGTGGCACCGGAGCGGCGGCGGGGGACGATCTTGCCCCGGTCGTCGGTGAAGGTGCGCAGAAGCTGGACGTTTTTATAGTCCACCGTCTTGATTTTGTTGATTGTCAGCGAGCTGACTTTGCGGCGCTTGAAGCGCTTGTTGGGTGGGCGGCTGCCGCCGGGT
>JANXNV010000136.1 GCA_025353925.1 Armatimonadota bacterium | reverse complement strand
GCTTCGCGTCGACCCTTCCCTAAGAAGGAAGGGGGAGGAGTTGGGAGAAGAGTGAAGAGGGGCCGTCTGCTCCTGTCCTTTCTACTCTTAACCCTTCCCTCTTAGGGAAGGGTCGACGCGAAGCGGCGGGGTTAGGTTCCCCTACTTTAACGCCTCCTCCGCCTCCAGCTCCCTCAATAACGGCTCCGCGCGGGCGACCAGCTCGTCTTTGCGCTCGCGCAGGGTCTCTTTTGTGGCGAAGTAGACCGCCAGGGCCTCCAGCGGATTGAGGGCCTCTGTCAGCAGCTTGGAGCGGACGGCGTCGGTGTCGCGGACCAGCTCTTTATGCTGGGAGACGACCAGAAACGCGGCGTTCAAAGCGGCCCGGATCTCAGGCTCGCGCAGGCCGGGGAGCTGCTCGGATTTGACCTTGTAGGAGAGCTTGACAATCGCCTCGTGGAGGTCGTGCTTTCGGACCGCTGCCAAAATCTTCTCCGTCGGATCGTCTCCGGCGTCGGTGGCGTCCACTTCGATCTCGACAAACGGGCGGGTCTGCACCGCCACATGCTTGACATCGGTCGAGCCTTTCGCCAGGTCCACCAGGGCAAAGCCCTTGTCTTCGGTGCGCTCGCCGAAGTCGATCCGCTCGACGCTGCCGGAGTAGACCACCGGCGGCTGCTGGCCCCGGTTCAGGTCCTGATAGCGGTGGATATGCCCCAGAGCGACGTAGTCGAAGGGAGCCTGAGTAAGCACGGAAAGCGGCACTTCCGGCTCATTGGTCAGGTAGCCGACCTGGTTGGCGCTCAGCTTGGCGTTCGCGACCGAGAAATGCCCCATCAGCACGGTCGGCAGGGCCGGGTCACAGGCGGCAGCCAGGGAGTTGATTCCGGCGGTGTAGCGGTCTACGATGAGCTGCGTCGTCTCCTGCACCCCCTTGTCCTTGTGCTCCTCGCGGGACAGCACCAGGCTCTTGATTAAATAGGGCATAGCGGCGATCTGCACCCGATTCCCGTTTTTGGTCTCGACCACAGTCAGGCCCGGCTGGTCAAAGACCCGCAGCCTGTCGCCCGCCAGTGCGCCGAAGATCTCGATCGCATTCGCCCGCCCTTTGGTATTCGGGATGTCGTGGTTCCCCGCCAGCAGCACCACCGGCACCCCCGCCTGGGTCAGCTTCGACAGGCACGCCGCAAACTCCCGCTGATGCGTCTGGTTCGGGTCACGGGTCTTGTAGGCATCTCCGGCAAAGACTGCCAGCTCGACCCCTGCGCTCAAGGCGATCTCGATAGCCGACAGAAGCGCATTGCGGAAGTCCACGAGGCGGGAAGGAAGGCCGGTCAGCGGATCGAACCGGCCATAGTTTTCGACGCCGAAATGGACATCGCCGAAGTGCATGAGGCGAATGGGAATGGGCATGGGGGGATTATACCTTAGAAGGCTACCCCGCCTGCGCCACCCATATCCTATGCCCCAAGATGCCGGCAAATTGAGTCTATGTTCACCCAGCGTTCATCTGCAATTCCGCCGTTTGGATCAAGCTCTTTCAGCTTTTGCCGCACAAGCGGCGGTAAGCCAGTCCAGTCGCGAATGTCTTGCGGCCGGACCAGCTGGTGGGTGCCCGACAGACTCGGGAAGGGACCAGAATACAGCACTATGGCTGCGGAAGCGGTAGTGCCGATGCCGTTTGCCACCCCTTCCAGCATCTTCATGGATTTAATCGCTGCGACTCTTGCCACCATCCACTGCGCGTAATTGTCCTGATCCGTCCACGCATAGAGTCGCGAAAGGGCAATGCTGCAAGCGATTATATTCAAATTGGTTGAGGATGTCGCAGCCTCAATATCTGCTGTCGTCAGATGTTTTTCCGCAGCCAGCAACTGGAGTCCCGTTAGCACCAGACAAGGATTTGTGTTGTGAAGCAAACTTCGCGCCTCTCCCATAATAGAAGCTACTGCATTCAAGTCGTTTTGCTTTGGGTGAGCGCGAAGATAAAGAACCGCAGGTGCAACATAATCCCTCCAAGAGGCCGGGATCAGGTGAACCTCCGTAAACTTATCCTGCCCAGTCGCTTTTTCGTTCACAATGCAGATCAAGTATCGCGTTGCGCTTTGCGGAAGGCTGCCATCAGATCGATACGAAAAGTAGGCAGATTCAAGCCAACGGGACATCTCTGGATCAGGCCTTCCACCAGATGCGAACCTGAATATTGCATTTGGCTGAGACCACGAATATGTTCCGCTATGATGAGCTGTTGCTATGCCTAATTGCTGAATAACAGTGTAAGAGCCGGAAATGTTGGCGCGGCCGCTGGGGGTTGCACATCCACTAAATTGATCCGATACGACTTTGATGAGTTCCCATGCATTTTGCTTAGATTGAGCAACAGGCGGCAGATACGTTCCTACCGCACCGACAATCTCTTCAGACGTATCCCCCGTTCTAATCGACGCAGCCTGCATGATTGCCATAGGCGAGAGCAAGGCAAGTGCCAGAAGCATCAACTGTATGATATTCATGTGTGATTTCCTGATGAGACCATCGGACCGATGCGACGGTCGGATATTTGCAGTTCTAACGAAGCATCATCTACAGTATTACAAGATGACCGGCCATAGTTTTCGACGCAGAAATGGACATCGCCGAAGTGCATGAGGCGAATGGGGATGGGCATGGGGGGATTAGACCCGGTCAAGCCGCAACAGGGTAAATAGTCGGCAGACGCTTATTTTGCCGCCGGATCGGACAGCAGAAGCCAGGAAGCTTTATCGCTTGTAAAGGTGAGATAGGTCGCTGAGATATTATCTTCTGAGGGAGCTTTCGGCTTCAGCAGGCAAAGCTGTATCGCCTCGAAGACAAGATAATGAAATTTATAGAGATCAATCGTGCTTGTCTCCCCGCTAGTAACAACATACTCCGAATACAATTTCGCCACGAGCGGCTTTACTTCAGCGAACGTTTTTAGACTTGCCAGTTTAGTACTGCTGTCGTCGTCAAATGCTCCAGAGATAATATTGCCGAAACTGAGACCGCTCCCAACCTCTTCCCGAGTCAGTTGATCATCCAAATCCTTGACTAAGCTCAGAGTAAGAATCCGGCTGTCAATTTTATTTCCGCTCACGTCCAGCATATTCGGCTTGGGGTCGCCTTCATATGTTGGTCGTATTCCCAGATCGAGTGCCGAAATTATTTTACTAACTGTCCCATCATTAAAGCCTTGCAGAGCCGCAACCCCGACATTCAACCGAACAATATGTACGGAAGCTAAGCTGGTAATGAGATATTGTCTCAATTGAGCACGATAAACTCGGTCCGCCTCAAGAAGTGTTTTTCGCCTTAACAAAAATTGTTTGCCCTTCGATTCATCCAGTGTGGAAAAGCGTACTTTCAACAGCTTTGCGTAGTTCTCAACATAAGTTTTTCCTTGGGGGCTATCCATAATAAACGAGGCAATATTCCTCTTGACCACTGCCAGGATACTTTCTTTGACCCATTGGGCAACATCGTCACTAATCGAATCAGCAGGGATACTAGCAATTGTGTCCGCAATGAGTTTTGATCTTAGCGTCACGAGAGACTGCTGCTGGGTAGTAATATCTGGCCCAACCTTTTCGAGCATCAAGGTTTCGGTTTGCAGACGAACTTGCGCCTGGAATTCGGATTTTGGCACTGCTGCTAAAGATTTTAACAAAGTTGTTGTCACTAACAGTGATGAGAAAGTGGCGACCAGTAGCAGAGTTTTTATAACGAATTTCATTTTGTGGAACATTTAGGCTTTCTCGCACTCAGCGGTCACTTTGGCAAGTTAAAATTTTAAGAGGCACCTGAGATGTAGTCAAAAAATTTGTTGCAAGAATTGGAAGCCACGCGGTTAGACGAGATTTGTGAATGGTTGAGTTGCACAACAACCCAAAAACAAGTCCAAACGCGCGGCCTCTATAAAGGAAATATTTTAGCGGCCTGGTTCAAATTTAAAAGCAGCAGAAATCGCATATGCGCTCACTCCTGCACTTGCTGACGCTTCCGACATGTAACCAGAACTGGTTTCACAGGCGGACGCTCCGGTGACAGACAGCTTAAATATCGTACGCTCATTGGGGCTGTGCGTGGCACGTTGGTTGTCATATTCAGGGTACGCAGTGCTCACTTGTGCATTCGCCTCATCTGGGCCGGTACAACCTACGGTAACAGATACTGCACCAACTGTTAGAGAATAATCCGTTTTCCTCCTAGCACACCCTTTACCGACTGAATACATCTGCACACCGTTTTTTGCGGCATAGGCACCCGCAATTGCATGCACGTCACCTGTTTCGAGAAGGTGAACATTAATTTTTGTGAGCGTATAGTACCCAACTTGATAATCGAGTCGCTTTTCGATTATGTGCCCTATTTGCCTATCTCTTACCGAAACATAAGTCGTGCCTAATACCTTTAACTTTGGTCCAGAATTTACACTCGAACTTGGCCCAAAACTAGGCGATGATGTTCCGCATCCTACCCAAGAAGGCGACTCCACATCTTTCCCAATCATGAGATATACTCCCGGTCGCCTGAAACCACTCACGCTTGATATCTTAGCCGGGGCCTTTGGCGGAGTGGGTGCATTCCCGGCGTAGGGAACTATCGCATTTGGAGATGCTGGTGGTGCAGCATCCGAATCATCCACGCCGGGGTTGCCGTCACCGGACATGGTCACTGTTGATTTCTCCCCCGCATGCGGTCCAGTTTTGATGGTTTCGTAATATGTCGCAGTCGCAGTCAGCGTAATTACATAGTCACCCGGAGAGTCGAACGTGACGGTGTAATCACAATCTGAGTTTGTATCAGGGCTGCCGGGGTGCAGGTCGACGGATGCACTGCCGGTGGCACTCGGGTCATGGGGCGTCTGCCCATCGTCCAGAAAGGCCGCACTTGCACCCCACGACCAATGGGGACCATCCACATCAATCTCGTCATTAGTGACGGGACCATGATTTGCAACAGCAGAACAGCGAATGGAGGCAGTAGTCACAGAATCACCGTCGCCCAAATCCGCCCCAGCGAGACTCCCTGGCGTCACAACAACCTCCGGCGGGGGCGGAGGCGTTGCAAAGCTGCTGCTCACAGCTAGTCCCGTAAGCATCATGGCCAGCAGTGGCACGGAGAGGGCATTGCGTAAACCGCGAAGTTTCGCGGGTTGGATCGGGCGCAATTTGCATAGTGGCATGGATGTCGTTCCTTTTTCGATGAAATTGAGTTCAGTCGGGCTAATCTTTGATGCGCTTCAAGTCCGGGTATTTTTCCAGCAATGTCTGAAAAGCATCGGCCATGACGGTATCGAAATGCTTTCGATCTTCCGTACCCCACAGATGGAGGTTCCATCGCCAGTTTTCCAGCAAGGGCGACGGGGCATGACCCGCCAGAGCCGCCCGGTAGGCCAGCACACGATCGGCGGTGAGATTTTTGGCATCGATCCGGTAGGGGTTTGGTTTCAGCGGATCACCCCAGAGTTTCCGGGCCGCAGTCGTAAGGTCGGACGGCGGCGTATTCTTGTCCGAGGTCGGCGGATCGTATCTTTTTCCTCCCATCCAAAGAGTATTCATATCCTCTCTTGCTTCGATATCTTCCGCGATATGGTCAATAAACACAGCCGAACAGATGACGTTCAAGCTGTCGTTCTTTGCCAAGCGCAGGTAATAGGTGGAGGGACCCGCCAGCAGAAACTGGGGGTAAACACCGCCACGAAAGTTGTGAACTCGGGTCTGGGCCAGCGGCGGTTCTTTCTCGGCTTGATCTAAACTCGACACGAAGGGCTTCAATTGAATCAGGTAATCTCGGTAGCGGTTGTCGCCACTTTCGCCGTCCTTGTTGAAAAAATAGAGGCTGACCCGGTGCAGGCCTGCGGGAACGATCACTTTGAAGTACAGACCCGGCCCTTCGTGATTTCGATCATAGGCCTCCCCATGGTCATCAAATTCCGCCTGCCGTCGATGCCCGATAATCGGGTCGTAAACGGAATTGCGGTTTTCCGTGGTGATCCAATGCACCCAGCGCCGGAAATTATCATGCGCGTCGCGGTGCGGTCCTTCAAAGCACTGCGCGGAATAACCCAGCGTACTCACGGGGAAATGATCGAAGGGAGACTGTATGGCGCACAGTTCGGCATACTGCCGCCCATACCGCCCCACCCAATCCCCTTTTGTACACCAATCTTCACCCAAATACGCCCCGCTCCCGACAGGCATCTGTCCCGTCAGCGATTTCACCCGTGCCAACATGGTATTCAGTTGTGCCAGCGTCGGCGGGGCAGAAGGAACCGGTAACGCAGGGATCGGCGGGGCAGCGATTGAGGAAGCAGTCCTCGCTTCGGGATGTGCGGGCGGCAGCAGCCCACCCCCGTACATTCCCACCCAGACTGCTTTGTCCTCCACCAGCAAAGCCCCGATGTAATCCTCCAAGCGTCCCCCATTGGCCCCCGACTGGACACGCTTTCCCAGCTTTGGATCAAACACCTCCACGCCGCCCTGACGATGGCCAATAAACAACCGGCCCGCGCCGTCTTCGCCCAGGCAGGTCACATAGTCGTCGTGCAGCAGGTCACCGGAGATGGGCCGCTCATCGGGCACAATCGGATGGTAAAGACCCGCAAGCTTTGCTTTCCAGTCCACGCCCCGACGGAAGTGCCACGTCAAACCTTCATCACGGCTTTCCGCAAGGCCCAACGGCGTTCCTGCATAGACCGTTCCATTGGCCGAGACCAGCAGGCAGTTGATCAAAGCGGAAGGCAGACCGTTTCCGGTGGCCGCGCTCGGCATCTGCCGGGGGCCGGGGACGACGCGCCAGGATTTGTAGTTGTCGGCGGGAGAGGCGATGGCGATGCCGTCGCACTGTGTCCCGACATACAGGGTACCGTCGGTGTCGAAGGCCAGGGCATTGGCCTGGTCGGAGGGTAGACCTTCGGCGCGGGTGAAGTAGCTCCAATGGGAGTTTTGGTAGCGGAACAGTCCGGCTTCGGTTGCCCCCCAGACGCCGCCGTCTTTGGGGCTGACGGCGAGGGCAAAGATGCGGGAGCCGAGCGGGCCGTCGAGGGGGCCATAGGTGCGCCAGGACTTGCCGTTGTAGACGCTCACGCCGTGGTTGAGGGTTCCGACCCAGACACGGCCCGCTTTGTCGCAGGCCAGGGCGTAGGCATTGTCGTCACCGAGACCTTCTTTGGTGGTGAAATGAGTATATTGGACGACTTTGGGAGCATCGGGATCAATTCGGTAGACGCCCTGATCTTCGGTTCCGACCCAGATGCTGCCGCGTGTGTCCCGGCAGAGGGAGGTAATGAACTGGCCCTGCACGTTCGCATCCCAGGAGAGGCTGTCGCTCAGACAGGGAACCATACAGGCAAGCAGAAGTGCCAGACAATTAATCAGCGCGAAAGGGTTTGCATAGCATCCGATCAACTCCTGGACGTGAACATCATAAACGGTGCCGCTCCATACTGCTTAGGGGATAGAAGAGTGTAGCAGGTAAGCGCGGGGGGTGTCAAGTCTTTTTATATTGAATTTAGATTAAGAGATCCCGGATTGCCGGGAAGCCGACTATTTACCCCGCCCGCCCCACCCACTTCTTCCAAATCCCTGCATCGCGCAGTAGCGGCAGGTACAGGCCGCCGACGACGGAGCGGGCTTGGAAGCCTTCCATTTTGCCGTCGATGGTGTTGTACCAGTCCGTGAGGGGAACGCGCGTTGGGCCTTCGTTCAGCCACCGGAACAGGGGGTCGATGAGGGCGGCGAAGTCGGCGGGGGTCTCGGTGAGGGTGGCGGTCCAGACGATCCAGTCCAGCTTGGTGTACTC
>JANXNV010000120.1 GCA_025353925.1 Armatimonadota bacterium | reverse complement strand
CGCCGAACGCCCAGGGCCAGCGCGGAGAATTGTAGGTGCCGTGCGCCCGCATGACGGGCACGAATGCGCCTTCCTCCATCCAGCGGGCGTACATATCCGGTGTAGGGGTGCCCTGGAAACCGCCGATGTCCTGGCCGACGTAGGGCATTCCGGCAAGGCTCCAGTTCAGCATCGTACCGGGCTGGTTCGAGAGCGTTCCCCAGCTGCTGTCGATATCACCCGTCCAGGTGGCCGCCCCGAAACGCTGGATCCCCGGGGCGAAGGCCCGGTTAATGGACCATGCCCGGCGCGGACTCATCGCCCGCCAGCCGTCCCACTCGGTCTGCGACATCTGGAAAAACTCGTCGTAAGTCTGCTCGGCTTCATCGTTCCACCAGCCGTCCACCGCTTCCTGAACCAGCGGCACCTGATGGCTCCACCACCAGGTCCGGGCTGCGGGAAGGTCAAAGCGCAGGTCCGTGCCGTAAGGGCTGCTGAGAACCCAGCCCTGACTGCGGGCGTAGTCCAAAGCTGAACCGTTGATGCGCGGCTTGCGGATGCCCACAAAGTGCAGGCCCATCCGCTTCATCTTGGCGAAGCTGCCCTCGGGAAATAATTTGCGGTTGATGATCCAGTCGTTGTCAAACCAGTCGTAGTCATATTCGAATGAGTCTACGGGAATTTTCCGGTCCCGGAACTGCTGCCACTTATCCTGGACGTCCGCCCCGTCGGTGTAGCCCCAGCGGCTGAGCATAAAGCCGAAAGTCCAGCGCGGCGGGATCGGCGCACGGCCCGTCAGCCGGGAGAACGCATCCAGCAGACCGTAGCCACTGGGGGCGACACTCAGATACAGGTCAAGCGTTGGGCCGGGCAGGGTCCAGGTCAGCACCCCATTTTCGTCATGCCAAGCCCCGCCCATCTGGTTGTTGGCGACAAAAACGCTCCACCCGCCTGTGGACCACAGAAACGGAATGCGCGTCACCCCGTTGCTGATAATCTGGTTCCCCGACGGGTGCATCAGGCTCCCGGCATGGTTCTCACTTTCGTTGCCCGCCCCGTAAAACCGTTCGGCGGGATTATGCGGCAGCCTCAGCGTGATTACTCCGTTCGCGACCGAAATGCTGCCGGAGGGGACCAGCGCGGTGCCGGAACCGGACAGGCTCAGTGCCCCGCCTCGCCCTACTCTGAGGGTCCCGTCGGGAGTCTGCACCAACGCCCCACTTGCGCTCTGCTGCATAGTCGCACCGGGCCAGTTACCCGTCTGCACCACAAAGGGGCTGGCGGGAGGAGGGGCAGTGCTCGCCGGACGGGCAACCAGGTGGAATGTGCTTCGATCTACGGTTGTGACAGCGAAAGTAAGCCCCTGCGCCGCCGAGATCTCCGAGGCACAGGCTGGTCCAAGGCTGATCAGCACAGGGAGGCAAAGCGCAAGGGCAATACGAAAGCGTTCGAGAGTGAGCATAGGATGTTCTAGGGGACGCAGGCCGGTTTGTCAAGCACCATCGAGACAAAAGTGTGCCGGGCTGCGGAGTTTTGTTTCCGCAGTCCGGCACGAGAGGATCGACGCCCCTGAGAGGTACCCAGGGCGAGGTGCATGGTTACAGCGTGCTGAACGTGGCGGCAAAGCTGCTGTTCTGCGTACCTGCCGCTGAGGGGAAGTTATCCGGGCCAAAACCTGCACTGATACTGCTGGCACCTTGAGCATCGGCGGCACTCTTAGCTGTCGGTCCAGGGGAGACTGCCGTAGCACGCAGCCATTTGACATGGCCATCGGTCATCAGGAAGTTGGAGCCGTCGGTATGCCGACCGGTAGGCTTATTATCGAAGTCATTCGTGTTGCCGCCGGGGGTGACAGTCGGGTTTTGTCCGCCCAGATAGCCGGTCGCATAATGCCAGGCACCACCAGCAAATTTAGCACGCCCATCACCGGCGTAACCGAAGCCAGCGGATCCGGCGTCTTGAGGGAAACCACCGTTATTGTTGATGGTCAAGTCTACATCCGCTGTCTTCTGTGTATCTTCGAATAGCTCTACGGTGTTGGCAGGAGAGTTGATCTGCGCCAGAGCCGACCCCGCAAAATCGGAGATGTTGGTATTAAATGCGTAAGACATGACCGTATATCCGACCGTGCCAAAGGCCGTGGAATCATCGGGGCAGGTGAAAAGCTGCTTGCTTTTGACGAATGGGTAGATACCAGGCGTCCATCCGGCTCCATGATTGTTCTGGTAATACGCATACTTCTCATCGTTGTCCTGCGTGTACTGGATGAACGCTAAGCCGAGCTGCTTCTCATTGGACTGGCAGGAGGCACGGCGAGCGTTCTCGCGGACTTTCTGGAAGACGGGGAAAAGGATGGCGGCTAGAATGGCGATAATGGCGATGACGACGAGTAATTCGATCAGAGTGAAGCCGGTTCGCTGTTGTTTATTACAAGTAAACATGAGGTATTTCTTCTTTCATTGGAAACAATCTGCGGAGCAACGCGGGGAGAGTAGAACAGAGACTTCCTCTCTCCCCGAACAAGATTAGGAACCGGTCGACTTGCGGACGATCCGTTTGCGAGCGCACAGAAGCACCCCGCCCAGGCCCAGCATCAAGCCAAGCGAAAGGGTGGTAGAGACTTCAGGGACGGCTTTGCCAAGGTCTCGAAACTGGAGTGCATTGACCTGTGTCGAAGTACCGTTGTTATTGCTATTGCCGGAGAACGAGAATGTCGCGATGCCTGAAGAATCTGCGGCGAACGTCCCAATTGCGAACTGGCCCAGGCCACCATCCAACGCCGTCGTATCGGATCTCAAAGTTGTCGTTCCGGCCAAGGTTTCGTTGCGTAAGCCCGTGACCGCTCGGGAGTCGTTGAGAAGGAACTGCGCCAAATAATTATTGCCTGCGGTGAGGCCGGAGACCGTGACTGTGCTCGTCACACCAGAACCATCTTGATAAATCGCATCATTGAGCAGACGCTGATAGTTCGCGCTCAGAGTCGCGGTGACGGGAACCGCACCGGCATATGAGCTGTACTGGTTGGTGAGATTCGTAATCGTCAGATTTCCCGATCCACCGAGCGGAGTATCGGCAAAATCCGTCCCGTTCACCGTCACTATTGCCGGTTCCGAAGCTAAGCCAAAGTAAGCTGCGAGAAATTGTGTGCCGGTAGTCGCGATGTCCGTATCGCCTGTGATGTTTTGTGCAGGACCGAACGTAATGTTCGTCGATGCTGTCGCCGGAAGTGCGGCGATAAGCCCTAGGACGGCCAGGGTCAGACTGAGCTTCGTGGAAAGAATCACAATAAATTTCCTTCTCTGTGCAATTTCAATGCACGGTCGTTACTGCTTGGTTGACAATGACTGCAAATAATAAATAATCGCAGCAGAGTAGCTTACAAATCCAGACTTGTCTGAACATTGAAACTATGGTACCATGTATTCAAACAACCGTCAATCAGGAAAGCGTGTCATTGCATGTCAATTTGTGATCTTGAGGAAGAGTTTCGGAGAGAAAGACAATCAGAATTAGGTGAGGGGGAGGAGGTAATGGTGCGCCCGAGCAAAGTGACTAGGCCTTGGCACCTCGGGCATGAGCAGACATACCAGGTGGAATGGCATCTGGATATTATTCCGTTGCCGGAGATGCCTTTACTCCTCAGTCCGATGACAGTCAGCGTTCAAACTACGCACGATATCCGGTATCAGGCGGAAGGCAGTTCGCGGTCCTATCAGAATTACTGTTACTTCTGCTACACACTAGGAGGTATCGGTGGGTTTGACGACCGGCATGGCGTGCACCATTTATCGCCTGGGGATTGCTTCTTGATTGAAATCTCCGATCCCGAGACGCGCTACTTTTATCCCGCGCTGGACGGACGCCCGTGGACGTTTCTGGCCTTCAATTTTCGCGGCCTGGCAGCGCGGGCGATGGTGCGTGAGCTGGTTCGGCAGTATGGCAGTGTTTATCATATGGACCCGCAGGCTCCCATCATTTTGCGGCTCATGGGCTTGAAATCCTCGCCCTACATGACCAGTCACCCACATGCGCTGGATAGTGCGGAGCTGGTGCTTGAGCTGCTGTTGGCACTGGCGGCACAGGCGCGGGCGCGGGAAGAGCCGGATCCACTGATTGGTATGATCCGCAAAGCCCTGAAGATCATAGACAGCGAATTGGAGCGCGATCTGAGCGTCGGCACCCTGGCGGAGCTAACCGGGGTCAGCCGGGAGCGGCTTTCGCGATCCTTCCAGAAGTGCCTCGGCCAGTCCCCGCAGCAGGTGATCCGAGAGATGAAAATTCAGCGGGCGACGTATATCCTAAAAGACACGGATATTCCCATCAAACAGATCGCGGAGCGGCTGGGCTACTCCGACTACACCAATTTTATCCGCGCCTTTCGGCAGATCACCGGAAAGACGCCGCACGACTTTCGATTGAACGGCTGGATCGTCCTGCCACAGCCTTTTCACAAACACATCTGAGCCGGGACAGGCAGGCAAGCCTCACCTCATCCCGTGGGCTGCCGGTGCCGCAGACGGTCTAGGGCGACGGCAACGACGATTACCGTGCCGATGATGATGTCCTGCACGTAATCCGACCAGCCGATCTGCTGGGAGCCGTTGCGCAGCAGGGCCATGATCAGCGCCCCTAGCAGCGACCCTAAAACGGATCCTTCGCCGCCGGAAAGGCTGCCGCCGCCGATGACCACCGCCGCGATGACGTCCAGCTCCGCGCCCATGTTGCCGGTCGGATCGCCCATCCCCAGCCGACCGAACTGCAGACCGCCCGCCAGGCCAAAGTATAGACCCGCCAGGGCGTAGATGCCGATCTTCAGGAAATCGACGCGCAGCCCGGAAAGCCGGGACGCCGTCTCATTCGAGCCGATCGCCACAATGCGCCGCCCGAGGGTCGTCGCCCGCAGCACGACCGCCGTGACCGCCGCGAGAATCAGCGTGATCCAGACGCCCGGCGCAACAATCAGCCAGGCCGGTTCCGGGTTAGTCGCGACCAGATTATTCAGCCAGGTCGCAGGTGCACTGACCGCCTGGTCCTGTGCCAGCCACTTTGCCGCCCCGCGGGCGATGCCCAGCGTTCCCAAAGTGACGATGAACGGCGTCACCCGCAGTGCGGTAATCAGGCTGCCATTGACCATCCCCACCACTCCGCCAAGCGTGATCGCCGCCAGCAGTGCCATCCACGGAGACTGATGCCCACGCAGGCAAATCGCGGCAGTGACGCTGGTGAGTGCCAGTACGGAGCCGACCGACAGGTCGATCCCGCCGCTGATGATAATCAGCGTCATGCCCAATGCCCCAATCGCCGTGATCGCCGTCTGGGTCACGACAATCCGGAAGTTATCGGTCGTCAGAAAGTGCTCCCGAACCTCTGGGCGAATCGAGAACAGCAGTGTGACCAGCAGCAGACCGATAAACGGCCCAAATAGGGACAGCAGCCGGGAAGCCGACATCGGAGGCAGGCGCCTGGAAAGTTCAGGTTGCGCCGTAGGCGGGGCAGTGGTACTCATACTTTTTTCGCCCCTATTTCAGGTACTGATCAATCGGCGGGTTGAGCAGGGTCTGTATTTCCGGAGTGCTCATATTCTCAGGCGTCACCAACGTCACGCCGGTATCAATGCTCTTCTCAAACTTTTCCCCGTTGATCGCCGACACGGTGGTCAGCAGGCTCAGATACCCCATCTTGAACGGGTTCTGAACAACCAGCCCCTGCAGCTGCTTCGCTTTCAAAGCGTCAACCAGATCGGCACTGGAGTCGAAGCCGACAAACTTCACTTTGCCGACGAGGCCTGCATCTTTCAGAGCAAGAAGCATCCCGCGTGTCGACGACTCATTCGGCATAAAAATACCGTTTACCTGGGAGCCGAAGCGGCTCAGGACGTTCTGGCTGGACTTCAAAGCCGTGTCCACAGTCGGTCCGGCATACTGGTCCGCGGAAATCAGCGTAATTCCCGGTGCCGCCTTCATCGCATCTAAAAAGCCCGCTTCCCGCTGCTCGGTGCTGGCGGAGCCTTGCTGGTAGCGAATCATGATGACTTTGCCCTTGCCGCCTAAAACTTTGGCAAGCTGCTGCCCGGCCAGCAGGCCGCCTTTTTTGTTGTCGGTCGCAACAAACGACGTATAGTCGGTGCTGTTCAGGCCGGAGTCGATGATGACGACGGGGATTTTCTGCTTGGCGGCATCGGCCACCGGTGACACCAGAGCTTGGGAGTCCAGCGGGGCCAGGACGATTCCGTCCACTTTCTGAGAAAGAAATGTCTGCACGACATCGATCTGCGCATTGCGGTCATCCTCACGGGCGGGACCTTTCCAGAGAAGTTCGACGTTGGTTCCTTTCGCCGCCAGCTCCTGCTGAGCTTTGACGGCTCCGGCGTGGATAGATTTCCAGTACTCGTGCGTCGTGCCCTTGGGAACTACGGCGATCCGCAGCGACTTCCCGACGGGTGCGACTGACGGCGTGGAAGCTCCGCCAGTGCCGGTCTCTTTCGTATGATTGCATCCTGCGAGTGCGGCCATCAGCCCCAGAAGCGCGGCGGCCATGCCGAGCGTTTTTGTCGTGTGTACCATGGTGTTTTTCTGTCCCTTTTTGGTGTGAGTTTAAATAAAATCAGCCCGAAAGCGCAAGCTGCCCGACTTTTTCCTGGGTCGCCTCCGCCCGGCTCAGCGTTCCCGCAATGTGCCCGTCGCGGACAACGACGATGGTGTCCGCCATGCCGAGCACTTCCGGCAGCTCCGATGAAATCATCAGAATGGCGACTCCCTGCGCCGCCAGGTCGTTGATGATGCCGTAAATCTCGCGTTTGGCCCCAACATCGATTCCGCGTGTCGGCTCATCAAGTATCAGCAGCTTCGGAGCGGTCTGCAGCCATTTCGCCAGCACGACCTTCTGCTGGTTGCCGCCCGAGAGGTTGCCGACACGCTGCTCGATCGAGGGCGTACGCACACGCAGCTTTTCGACACTCTCTTTGGCGTTCTTCTGCTCCTCCCGGCGGCGCAGAAAGCCCAGAGTGGAAACTTGGGGGAGCGAGGCCAAAGAGATGTTCTCGCGCACGGAAAGGTCCAGCAGGACGCCCTGCTCTTTGCGGTCCTCCGTCACAAACCCGATTCCCGCCGCGATCGCATCATGCGGGGAATGGGGTGCGAAGGGAGCACCATCAAGGCGCATCTCGCCGCCGCTCATCGTGTCGGCCCCAAAGACGCAGCGGGCGATCTCCGTCCGGCCTGATCCGACCAGACCGGCCAGGGCGACCACCTCACCCGCATGGACCGTCAAGTGAATATCTTCCAGGACGCCTCTCCGGGACAAGCTGCGGACTTCCAGCACCGGCTTCCCCTGCTCCGCCACGACTTTGGGGAACGTTTCATCGAGGCTGCGCCCGACCATCAGCTTCAGCACCTCATCCCGGCTGATCTCCGAGATCGGCTTCGCCCCAACCACGTGCCCGTCACGCAGGATGGTGAGGGCATCGGCGATCTGAAAGACTTCGTCCATCCGGTGCGAGATGTAGATGATCCCGATGCCCGAGGACTGCAGGCGGCGAATCAAAATCCACAAGTTCTCCAGCTCATGGGCGGTCAGAGTCGCCGACGGCTCATCCATGGCGATGACTTTGGCCTTGCGGCTGGTCGCCTTGGCGATCTCCACCATCTGACGCTGCGCGACGGCCAGGCCGCCGACGGACGTTCGAACGTCCAGCGTCATCCCAAGGCTGTCCATGAGTGCCTGGGCATCCCGGCGCATCTTCGCGGCATCGATCCAGCCGGGAATTCGCTGCGGCTCTCGCCCCAAAAAGATGTTCTCCGCCACCGAAAGATGCGGGGCCAGATGCAGCTCCTGGTAGATAATCCCTATCCCCAGCTCCATCGCCTTCAGAGGCGTATCTATCTCAACGGCCTGGCCGTCCAAATGGATCGTTCCAGCATCGGCACGGACCGCACCCGCGAGAATTTTCATCAGCGTGGACTTTCCCGCGCCGTTCTCGCCCATTAGCGCATGCACTTCGCCGGGCCGAACAGTCAGGGAAACGTCATCGAGGACGCGAACGCCGGGGTATGATTTTCGGATACCGGACATTTCCAGCCCTGCTGGTTGTTTGGGTGATAATTCAGGGATCATAGCGTGGTTTGGTGTTATTGTACAACACTGACGAAATTTCCTGCACGGTTTTTGTGCGTCTGATCAGTATTGACACAAAACCTGCCGACCTGTCACACTGTTTTTATGAATATACTCTACACTAAAATTAAGACTTTGCTGACACTGGCCGTCGGCTTTTTTGCCGTCGTCGGGATACTTTCCCTCGCCCAGGGACATTCCGTGCAGGCGGAAGCTCCCGATGTCAGCCTCACCGCGCAGGTCGCCGCGCTGAAGGCGCAGGTCGCGGCTTTGCAGGCGAGGACCGCGCCTCTCAGCGTCACCGGCACGGACCTGACAATCACCGGCGTCAATGTCCATATCGTCAGTGGAAGCGGCTCGACCAGCGACAATAGCCTGAACGGTGCCCATATCCCTGTACCCGGCACATCGCTGACCGGCCTGGGAAATTTGATTCTCGGCTACAACGAGACCGGCGGCAACAAACATGTTCATACCGGCAGCCACAACTTAGTTTTGGGAGACCACAACAGCTACAGCAGCTTCGGCGGAATCGTCGTTGGCGTGTTCAACAAGATCAGCGGCCCGTATGCCACGATCACCGGCGGCACAAACAACGCCGCAAGCGGCGAGCAGTCGTCGATCACCGGCGGCATGAACAACACTGCCAGTGCCCCCTACACCTGGGTGGGCAATGGAATAGGCAACGATGCCGACGGCAAATTTGCTTCCGTCTGCGGTGGCACGGGTAACACGGCCAGTGGTGAGCGCTCCGTGGTCTGCGGAGGTATTTCAAACTCCGCCGACGGCGAAGACTCCGTAGTCAGCGGCGGCACGGCGAACACCGCCCGCAGCGAAAATTCCGTGGTCTGCGGCGGCACGGGCAATTCCGCCAGGGGCGTCAGCTCGGTCGTCGACGGGGGATTCGTAAATACTGCCAGCGGCACGCATGCCGTAGTCAGCGGAGGCTCACACCTCATTCAGAAGGCAGAGGATGGCTGGACAGGCGGCAAATACCAGTCGCCCTAAGTGCCAAGTTTATTTATGTGTGGGGCCAGGAATGACGACAGGGCCAGACCGGAATGCATAATCAGCCAAATTCTTGCCGCCGGGATTGACCAGTCGCGGGTCGGATAAATCCGCCTTCAGGTCGGTGGGGCGATTTGCGATGTTGCCCCAGTAGGAATTCCGCTCGAATGTCGTGCCGGCCATGCTGCCGAGGTCGAAGTGGCCTTTGCCGGCGACGTAAAACACGTTGTTCGTGAAGCGCGTGTCCGTCGGCCAGACATTGCCCCAGTTGCCGCCGCTGACCAGAGAGACTTCCAGGCCTTTGCCGACGTAGAAGACATTGTCGGAGATCAACGTGTTCGAGCAGGAGCCGTTGATGTTAAACGTATGCAGGCCATCGTTGACACTGACATTGTGGCGGATCACCGTGCCGCTGTTGCCGATATTCCACGGGGGCTTTTGGGCACCGTCGGAGCAGATCAGCATGAAGCCGCCGTCGTTGTCATGGCTGAAGTTGTACTGAAACACCGTGCCCCGACTGTTATAGTCCGAATCGTAGCCCTCGCCGTCCTGCGTGCCCTTCATGCCGCTGACTTCGTTGTACTCCACCAGCGTATTATCGCAGGACCAAGGCCAAATCCCCGCCGCGTAGTCTGTCGCCCGCATCCGGCCGCCGCGCAGGATATTATGCGAAATCAGGCAGCCGTCACAGCCGATAGGAACGATACCGTCCCCCCCAATATCCACCAGGAGATTGCGGCGGATGACCACGCGCGTGCTCAGCGGCCATTCCGGCCGCGCATAGTAGGTCCCCATCGTGATCCCGTTCCGATCCGTGCGGGTCAGGCGGCAGTCCTCGATAGTCAGGCCGTCGTAGCGCGTCTTGAGGCCCGGGCCGCCGCTGGTGCAGAGGATGCCGTTGCCCCCGCCGTCGTCTTTGACATTGCTGCCGTAAACATCGTGGATGTTCAAATTGTGCAGGCGAAACCCGTGCATCGGGCCAAACTCGTAGCCGTCGAGGAGCACTCCGGCCAGATGCGCGACTGGGATCGGGGCACGGTTCGCAATATCCAGCTTCCCAATATCCCAGTACTCGGTGTTCTTCAGGTAGACCGTTGCCAGAGCCTTCCCAGCGGCATCGATCGCTGGGGCCGGGCCGGTGCCGTAGCTGCCGACCATCACCGGTTTGCCGGAAGTCCCGCTCCCGCCGGGGGCGAGAAACCCGACCCATCGACTGCCTGCTTTGAGAAAAATATGGTCGCCGGGAGCGAACTCCCCAGTATTGATTCTCTCGAGGCTGCGCCACGAATGCTTCACGCTGCGTCCATCGGCGGTGTCGCTGCCCCGCACGGAGTCGGCGTAATAAGCCGTATTCCCTGCGGACTTCCAGGTGCGTTTTAGCGTCGGCAAGTTGACGATCACAGGGCGATGCCCAGGGTCAACATTGATCGTCAGATTGCTGATTTCAATCGCCCCTTTGCGCTGGATGCCGATAATCAGGATGCCGCTGTCAATTCCGGACGTATTGAACGCCGTCTCGATATGCCCGCTCTTCCCCGGCCCATCGCCCCATTCGGTCCAGCCCGCGCTTTTGCCGCCTACGCCCGCGTTGCGGAACAAAACGTAAAAGCGGCCATTATAGTCCCGCGCAAGAATTTTATAGTCGAATGCGACTTTGTAAGCTTCGTGCGGCTGAAAGAAGCCTGTTTTGGAATGAAAGAACTCGTTCCATTCGTCGGCGGACTGCCGTGAGTCGCCTTTCAGCGTCGGCGCATCAGCATTTGCCGGGGGTGCCAGGATAGTCAGAAGCAAGGTGAGGAAAATGAGCGGGAAAAGAAAGAGGGCTTTGTTCATGGATTCTACTATATCACATTCCCGTTCTAATTTCCACACTTGCTATTTCTCTCAAGCGGTGATATAATTGACTTAAATCCCTCGCGACCCTTCACTTGCCGTCCCGTGCACGCGGCTCAACCCGCACGGAGAAAGAGTCGTCATGGCCCTGAAGGAAGCTCCCCTCCCCGCTCCGCAGCGGACACCTCGCCCGCCCGCGCCGAACCGACCGTCAGGAATGCAGCGCAAAGATGCCTGGTGGATTCAGCCGCTGCTCACCGCGCTGGTCCTCGGCGGGTTCGCGATTTATGCGACCTGGCGGACATTCGAGAACGCCCACTACCGATTCGGGCCGTACCTATCGCCGTTTTACTCACCGGAGATCGTCACCGGGTGGAAAGTATTCGGCTGGACCATCTCCCCTGCCCTGTTCATTCTGCCCTTCCCGCTGTTTTTCCGGGCCACCTGCTACTACTACCGCAAGGCCTACTACCGGGCGTTCTTCTGGGACCCGCCTGCCTGCGGGGTCAGCGAAGTGGCGTCCCGACGCGGCTATAGCGGCGAGCGCGAGTTCCCGTTCGTCCTGCAAAACCTGCACCGGTATGCATTCTACTTTGCCGTAATAATTCTCGGCATTCTCTGGTGGGATGCCCTGCTGGCTTTTGATTTCCACGGCAAAATCGGCCTGGGCGTCGGCTCGCTGATCTTTCTCGCGAATGTCGTGCTGCTGAGCTTATACACGTTTGGCTGCCATGCTTGGCGTCACCTGTCGGGCGGCTGCATGAACTGCTTCTCCTGCTCGGGTGCAGCCAAGACCCGCCACAGTCTCTGGGAGCGTGTGACCCATCTCAACGAAAACCATGCCCTCTGGGCCTGGCTGAGCTTGTTTTCGGTCGTGCTGACCGACCTCTACGTGCGCGGCCTGGCGACAGGCGCGATCCACGATATTCGCATTTTTTAGGCTTCCCGAAAAATAGTTATGACCTCTTATGAAACATTTGAGTCCGATGTCCTGATTGTCGGCGCGGGCGGCGCGGGTCTGCGGGCGACCATCGCGGCGCGGGAGGCGGGGTGCAGCGTCAACCTGGTCTGCAAATCCCTGCTGGGCAAGGCGCACACGGTCATGGCGGAGGGCGGTGTCGCGGCGGCACTCGGCAACATGGGCGAGCCGGACAATTGGAAGGTCCACTTCATGGATACCATGAAGGGCGGCCAGTTCCTGAACAACCCGCACACCGTCGAAATATTCGCCAAAGAAGCCCCGGAGCGCGTCATCGAGCTGGAGCAGTACGGGGCGGTCTTCGACCGTACCCCCGAGGGATTAATCTCCCAGCGGCCCTTCGGCGGGCATACCTACCGCCGCCTGAACCATGTCGGGGACCGGACCGGGCTGGAGCTGATCCGCACCATGCAGGACAAGGCCGTCTCCTACGGCATGGATGTCCACATGGAGATTACGCTGACCCGCCTGCTCAAAGACGGCGACCGGGTCTGCGGGGCGTTCGGCTACTCCCGCGAGACGGGCCGGTTTGTGGTCTTTAAAGCCAAATCCGTGGTCCTGGCGACCGGCGGCTGGGGCCGAATGTACAAAGTGACCTCGAACTCCTGGGAGTCCACCGGCGACGGCCTCATGATGGCCTACGAGGCCGGGGCGGAGCTGATGGACCTCGAAATGGTCCAGTTTCATCCCACCGGTATGGTCTGGCCGCCGGGGGTGCGCGGCCTTTTGATCACCGAGGGCGTACGCGGCGAGGGCGGCGTCCTCAAAAACAAGGACGGCGACCGGTTCATGTTCAACCCGGAGTATATGCCGGGGAACTACAAAGGCCAGTTCGCGGAAACCCATGAAGAAGGTGCCCGCTGGCTCGACGACAAGGTCAATAATCGCCGCCCGCCCGAGCTGCTCCCGCGCGATGTCGTCGCCCGCGCGATCTATAAAGAGGTACTGGCCGGTCGCGGCAGCGAGCACGGCGGGGTCTATCTGGATGTGACCCATCGGGGCGAAGCCTTCATCAAGCGCAAGCTGCCCTCCATGTACGAGCAGTTCCATGCCTTGGGCGATGTGGACATCACGAAGCAGCCGATGGAGGTCTACCCAACCATCCACTACACTATGGGCGGCATCAAAGCCGATCCGGAGACCTGCGCGACCACCATCCCCGGCCTGTACACGGCGGGCGAATCGGCGGCGGGCCTGCACGGGGCAAACCGCCTCGGCGGCAACTCCCTGTCCGATATTTTAGTCTTTGGCCGCCGGGCCGGAGACGCCGCCGCCGCCTACAGCCAGACCGTTTCCCAGGGCGAGATTGACCCCGGCCCCATCGACGAAGAAGCCGCCCTGCTGCTCTCCCCGTTCGAGAGCGGCGGCGACGAAAACCCCTACACCCTGACCGCCGAGCTGCAAGACGCCATGCAGAAAGGCGCGATGATCGCCCGCACCGAGTCCGGCCTGACCGAGTGCCTCGCCACGATCCTGTCCCTGCAAACCCGCGCCCAATCCCTGTGCATCCAGGGTTCGCGCCTCTTCAACCCCGGCTGGCACGGCGCGAGAGACATCCGCTTCATGCTGAAGACCTCCGAAATCATCGTCCGCTGCGCCCTCGAGCGCAAAGAAAGCCGCGGTGCCCAGTGGCGCCTTGACTACCCGGAAAAAGATGCGGTCTGGGGCAAAAAGAACCTTGTTACGACGAAGGATGGGGACCATGTGCGGATCGAGGCGCGTGATTTGCCGGTGATGCCGGCGGAGCTGGCGGGGTTGTTTGAGGAGAAGTGATGGGTTGTGGATGCGGGGCGGGGTATTGGTCGCAGGAGGAAACAAGAGCCACGGATTGGAAATCTGAGGCCCTATCGACAAATTAAAATAAAATGCCCGCTGTCAAGGGGACAGAAGAGTTGTGTGCAAGCCTTCGGATTGTTATCTGAATGTCGCTTCGACAATGAGCACTTTCCAGCCTCGGATTTGTAATCCGTGGTTCCTTCTCTCGAGAATGAATTACTCATGTATGACAAAGCCAAAATACGGGCGGCAAAGCTGCAATTAAGGCGCGTACTGCTCTAAGAGTGGGACCCGATTGGCGTTCAGGATGAGCTACTTGCTCAGAATGAATATGATGCGTATTTGTGGGAGATTTATAGCTTGCTGACGACGGGGGCGTCGGAGCTGGAAATCGCCAAGCATTTGCGTTGCATTGAGACGGAGCGTTTGGAGATGGCAGGATAGGGTGAGACCAAATTATTGTTGGCATCAAAGTCTTTACTCCGGATCCTGTCAAGTGAGACACAGTGACAAAGGAACAACAAATTCTGATGCCGGGTATTCTCAGCCTTGTCTGCTTTCCTCTATTTGGTCCTGGTGCTTACTGCGCGGTTGGCCACCGCTAGTCATTAAGAGAAACAGTCGATGTCGGCCTAACACAAAAGTTTTTGATCGTGACGAAACGAGAATATTATGCCCGACCAGATCACTTTGAACGTATTTCGCGGCGACCCCGAGAGCGGCGGCGAAGTCAAATCCTACGACGTGCCGACTTTTGTCGGCATGGTGGTACTGGATGCCATCCACTCCATCCAGGCGCATCAGGACAGCTCGCTGGCCTGCCGGTGGAACTGCAAGGCGGCTAAGTGCGGCTCGTGCAGCGCGGAAGTGGACGGCAAGCCGAAGCTACTGTGCAAGACGCGGGTGGATGAGTATCCGTCCGGCACGATCAATATCGGGCCGATGCGGGCGTTTCCGCTGGTCAAAGATCTGGTCTCGGACGTTTCCTGGAACTACCGGATGTCGGCGAAGATTCCGCCGCTGACCCCCGCGCCCAATGCTCCCATGCCGTTTGTCATGCAGCAGGTGGATGTGGACCGGGTGCAGGAGTTCCGCAAGTGTATCGAGTGCTTCCTCTGCCAGGATGTCTGCCATGTGCTTCGCGAGCATCACCGCTCGGATGCGTTCTTTGGCCCGCGCCAGATGGTCCGGTTCGCCGCCCTTGAAATGCACCCGATGGATACGCTGAACCGCCGGGAGCCGCTGAAAGGCGAGGCGGGGATCGGCTTCTGCAATATCACCAAGTGCTGCACGGAGGTTTGCCCGGAGCATATCCACATCACGGACAACGCGATCATCCCGCTCAAAGAGCGCGTGGTGGACGACTATTTCGACCCGGTGCGAAAGCTGATCCAGATCTTTGTGGGGAAGAAGTGAGAGCGAGCGGACGGATGAGGAGCAAAAACCATGACAACGGAGACGCAGTGTTTGCGGTGCGGAAATGCGAATCTCGTGGCGGCGACTCTGGAGCAGCCGCTGACGTTTTGTGTGGACCATGATACCCATCATGGCCGACTAAAGCTAGGCCTGCGGGCATTGCTGTGTCGGGATTGCGGGCATGTTGAGTTCCAGGCCCCCGAGCCCGGGCAGATTGCAGCGTCAGGGACACTCGGCATGGGAAGTGTGATTCAG
>JANXNV010000110.1 GCA_025353925.1 Armatimonadota bacterium | reverse complement strand
GTTCCTACATATTGAGTGTCAACCATTGAATTTGCACAAGATGTAGGTTATAATGATCGTGCTTCATCCAAGCGGACAGCCCTGCGTCAGTCGGGACGACCCCAGCGAGGAAAAGCAAAATCAACTCAAAGGAGATGGAATGAAAATCCCATCCAATACCCAGGTACGCCAAGACCCGTACCTCACTCTCAACGGGATCGTCAAGGTTCTGTCGACTTCCTCGGCTAAAGACCGAGAAACTTTGATCCGGGACTACAAGTACCCGAACCCGGAAGGCAAGGCCCAAGGCAACTATTACGGGATCGCACGGGACACAATCCGCAAGTATCACGCAGCCAGCAATGATTGCGGCGTCGTGGACTCCTGCATCGACAGCATCCAGCTTCTTTACAAAGGAGCGAACGCATCGAGCGCATCTAAACTCGACAACAACATTCGAGCAACACGCGCTTACGTCAATCATTTCGGCGGCAAGAAGTTTGTTCCCCTGGACATTCCAAAAGTAGTTGTCGAATACGAAGGGGTCTCTCTGAGTATGCGCCCCGACTACCTGGCAACCGAAGGAAAGCGAACGCGCATCGTACGCTATGCTTTCTCTCAAAAAGGGGCCACGGACAAAGAGATTACGTTCTCGCTGCAACTTATCGCCTTTTACGCTCGCCTCGCGGGTATCGAGGTTCAAAATAACGACTGCCAGTTGCTTATCGTGGCAGATGGTACGGTTAAGACTTTGAGTGGAGTTTCCACCCGGTTCGAACCGACCTTGAAAAGCGCGATGCGCGAAGTCAGGCGTCATTGGGCTGACATTTAAGCCTAGTCCACGGCTGCGGGGAGATTTCTTCCCGCAGCCAAGAAGGAAGCGAAAGCGGTTTTTCAAGCCGCAACTCTCGCGAGTGTCTGTTACCACGGCGGAATGCGCGGCCACTCATGGACGCTCGAAAAGTTCCAAGCTCATTTCCTGCTTTGCCTTGCGCTTTTCGTATTCGGCTTCTCGGACGCGCATCTCGGCAAGCTGTTTCTGAGACAAAAGTTTTTCCGCTTCGTATTGTGCTTCATGCTGGCCGCGCAAGGTTTCTAGCGGCCACCACTTGCCCTCTTGCTTGCCCGAATAAAAAACGTGTTGGAAGACATTGCCCGTGTGGGATTGGCGCTCTGGCTCGTATTTTGTTGACGCAAATGTGTATGCTTGGTTCAGGCTGGTGGCAGTCAGTTTCATCTTCGGCAGGCGGCATTGGCCGCCGCTTAGAATTGCCCTTTTAGTGCCCCGCAGAATCAAGTTTAGAGGTTTCGTCAGAACTACTGGGACGAATCGGTAATTGGCAGCACCGATGTGCCTTCCGAAATCCAAATCTTTGAACGTTTCCACTTCATCGTGAAACTCAAACTGCACTCGCTGGATACGCATCGCCAGCATCAAGATCGTCTCGGGTTCCAGCAGACACACTTTTTTCTCTTCGCGCAGCGGCGCGATCCAATCCTTGTCCAAAACTGCATACTGGGGCAGCGTCAATTCTCCAATCGCGCCCTCCTGCAAAGTCGGCATGGGGCCTTCATAAAAATAGGTGATTTTCCCGTCCACGATTTTTATTGGGATCGTGACCGTCGCCTCTTCAGGCGCAGATTTGAAAAATTTCATAGGTTTGCTACAGGCATCGACTCGAAGTGGGGAAACTGGGAAGCGTCATGGGCGAGAATAATCAACAAACGCAAGGCAGCCCAGGGGTCGCCCGGTATCCAGCGGCCATATTCCTCTTCGTAGGCGGTTCCGCATCGACGATCACTTTTCAAGAGGCGTGACAGCCATAGGTGCTGTCCATCGGTGTTTTCCAGAAGCGTGGGATACTGGACGCTCAGGCGATCCAACTCTTCGGATGCGGTGTCAGCCGCGACTTCCTGGCCGCTGTTCGCCAGCTTCCGGGCGTCAAAAACCATCGCCACTTTCGTTTCACCGCCGTATTCCAACGCCTTGCTGGGCGACCTGCTTACCCAAAGCACGGTGTCAGTCGGGTCGACGTCGCAGCCGTGCGCGAGAATGTACGGCAGGCGGTCAATATCCGCACTGCGGAAACTCGGCGTGTAACTGGATTCCGGGTGCAGCCTCTTATGGTTAAAGACCAGAGACATCAAATCAAAAGTGCTGAACTGCTGCCAATCGGCGGCCCAGGTCAGGCCCAGCACCAGGCACGGCTCTTCAGCCAGGCAGAGAGGGCAGCACTTTCGGGAAGAATAGGCTTCCCGGTCGGAAGGTGTATAAGAGCATTCAGATCAATCATTCGTCTTCCGCATCTCCGCCGCGCCCCATGCGGTATTTGATGTCGTAATTGATGATGAAGTCGGTTTCCTCGTCGGTGAAGCCGTAGTGTTTTGCTAAGACGCGGTCAATCTGGTCAATGATTGGTTTAGATGCACCCCAATTAAACTCCTGAAACTCAGTGACGCCCCGTTTATGGACCGACGACTTGTTCTTGAAGTCGATCATAAGTTGTTTATATAGTTGACTCACTTCTGACATTAAATTCGCTGTCGGAGAGCCGATGCGAAATGACTTTACATCGTCGAGCGTTATGTTACGGCAGTTACCCAAGCCAAAAAACCAAAAAAAGTAGAGGGAACTACTGCCAATCGCGCCGATGAACTGTCCGGTATCTTTGTCGACCACAAAGAGTTCCCGGATGTGATGAATAGAACGATTTGCGGTCGGAGATTTGAAGTAAGGTTCAAAGTCCATCATCCTAATCCAATAACCAGGCGTACGATGGAAAAACAACTTCGCTTGGCTATGTGAAACTAATTTTGTCCCTGCAGTTTGCGAAAAAGACGAAACTTTGGAAACAATGTCCGCTTGCTGGTTGCTGTCTAACTTTGGTATTTGTGTCGCTGATGACAAACTTGTTACATCTCCGTATTTTATGTTAGACATAATGTTCGGTCGCTCCTCAACGTACCATTGATGATACTTGGACGACCAGATACGACGCTGATTTGAGTCTGATAAACTACTAATCAAAATAGTTAGGCGCTGTTCAACACCTTCGAATAGTTTGGCGGGACGTATAGCGAAGTTACTGAAGTGATAAGTGTTCGGTCGGGCCAGGAGAAACGACCGAAGGCTACGCGTCTCAGACACACTCACCAAAGCAATCGGAACTATCAGGCCAACCGCGCCTGCTGATTGTACAAGCTGATAAGAACGTTCAATGGCAAATGCGTAGAGATTTGAGCAATCCTCAGTAATATAGTCCTTGACTTGATATTGGTTCTTGACCTTGCTGTACTCGACGTATGGCGGGTTGCCGATGATTACGTCGAAGCCGCCTGCCTCTATCACTTTGTAAAACTCAATGAACCAGTGGAAGGGCTTGGCACTGTCTTTCCATGCCGCCAGGTTTTCTTTGCCAATTTTGCCGTACTGCTGACCCAAGTAAGTGTCCAACTCTTCCCGTAGAGGTTTCAGTCCGTCGCGTAGGCCCTTCTTCATGCCCGCCACAAAAACAGGATCGGCGTCTCGGTCACTCTGCGACTTTTGAAACGCCTCGAACTGTTTGGCGACGGCGGCGGCCCGCGACTGAATGCGCGGCCAGACATTCTCGAAGTCCAGGCGGCTCGTAACGGCCCTCTCCGTCTGTGCTTCCGTTGCGAATCCCACCAGTGTGTTTCCAGCGCGGATGTTGAAGTCAATGTCTGGGAGCGGTTCAATTCCGAAGTTTTCTTTTTTCGGGTCAGCATCCACCTGCGCGGCCAGCGTCAGAAACAGGCGCAACTTGCAGATTTCTGTGGCTTCTTCCATAATGTCCACGCCGAACAAATTGTTGACGATGATGCTTTTCAAAACGAAGTAACGGCGGTCCGCGTGCGAGGCTACGCCCTTGAGGATGTCGCGAAACTGAGCATGGTCTTTGCCATGCCCTAGCAGGTCGGCATCGGCCACGAACGAAGCCATACGTTCCAGACACGCTTCGTACAGTGGGTCCAAGATTTCGAGCGCGGCGAACAGAAACGCGCCTGAGCCGCAAGTCGGGTCCAGGATGCTCAGCGGCAGGCGTCCTTCCTGCGTACCGTTTAGGACGTTCCACACGGCCAGCAGGAAATCGGACCCGCCCTGCTCGATGCAATCTTGGGAAAACTGCCGAATGTCTAGATTGTAGGTGATGAGGTCGCCCGCGTCCTGCACTTCGCCCGCCGACAGCTTTGCCCGGACCTCGGCGTAACGCTGACGCCGTGCCACGACTTCGCGCCAGATTTCCGTCGGCAGAGCATAGTCAGACGGCGCAGGTTTGTTCCAGTCCCCCCGCGCCGCAACGGAATCGATGCCCTGGGCGATGAATTCGGGCAAAGAGATTTCCGTGCCGTCTGCTTGTCGAATGCCGTGCTTTACGGCAGGATAAACGTACCGGTCTGGGTCCTCACGCAGAAGCCGCCACAGGCCCCCCTCACCCTGAAAAGCGACTTGGCAGTCTTCGCGAGCGCGATCCAGCAGGAAAGGCAGAATCGTGTTTTTGCCGATGTATTCAGTGATGTCTTCTTTAGTATAGTAGGCACCCATCTGCTTCTGGTTGATGTATTTTTCAAAGATGTAACCGAGAACATCAGGGTTAATTTCGTTGTCGTTTTTCAGCGGGCGGTCGTCCAAGTGCCAGTTGTAGCCGTCGAAAAACGCGAACAGCTTTTCAAAGGCTTCGTCAGGGATGGTGATTGCCGTGCCGTACTGCTCTTCAATCTGATGCTTTGCGAACAGGCCGCCGTTCAAGTACGGCACTTTGCCCAGTTTCTTCGTCGTCTCCGGGGAATGATTGCGTTGCGCGAACCCATCAAAGAAGAGCGGGCACAAGAAATTCTTGTAAAAATGACCGTGATGATGCTTCAGTTTGTTTTTCAGGTAGGACGGATCGGAATCCAGAAAGCCTTTTGCCTGGATAAAATAGAGAAACATCAGGCGGTTGATCATGACCGAAGCATACCACCGCTGGAAATCTGCGTCAGGAATGTTTTTAATAAAGTCGAGAAAAGAGTCATGCTCTTTCTGAAAGCGTTCGTAGAACTTTTTGGTGACTTTGTCTTTGTCGAAAGCGTCTTTGAGTTTGAACGTGACTCCAGACAGAGTCAATCCTTCTTCCTCGGACAGCGAAAACGAGATAAGTTCAAGCTTTTGCAGCAGGGCATCGCCGCTCTGACTGCGGTGATACGGCTGCTCGCGATAAGCCAGCGGTTTGCCTGCTTCCCGTGCCGCCCATTGCCAGATTTGTGTGGCGTTCTTTCCATCCGTGAAAATGATGACGTGCTGGAATGCCGCTTTTGTGACTTCCGCCTCAATCTTACGGCGGACGGCATATTCAGGAATTCTGCCCGTTACACTCGGCGGGCACTGGAAAACTTGGACGCCGCGCTTTTCGGCCACCGCGGTCAGCATAAAAGTTTCCGTACCGACTGTTACAGGCAAGTTGGTGCGAAATCGGTCCCAGCCAAGTTCTTCCACAAACAGCGTCTTCAGATCGCCCGCCTGCAGGTGTCTCCGCGTCCGCTCAGTATTTAAAACCATAAGTTCGCTTTCCATTCACTTTCTACTGACCTGATTTTACTTGTTGACAAGGCCCATCGAACAGACAATCCGTGGCTGCTGAGTTTTATCCTCGTCAATGATAATCGACAATCGGTTCTCGTCTCTCAACAAAATGACAAGCTGAGCCAGCATTTCGTCGCTGATGCCGCCGCGCAAGTGATTGTTCAATCTGTCCACGGCGGTCTGAGTCAATTGATACTTATAAACATCTTGCACTGCCCGTTCTAAATCGACTGACTCAAACAAGCTGCCCTTGACTTGGCTGATGTAATGGCTCAGGCGCTCATACACGCGAAACCGTGCCCCTGACGACCTTCCAAGCTGACCGCCGACATTCTGCTCGTCCAGGACAATGTGCTCAACGCCGACGCGAACCAGATCATGGTGGTCCTCACGCCGCGGATAGGCGGGCGTGGCCGCATCACACTCAGCAGCCCGCAGAATGTCATACTGGGATTCGGTAACGCTCTTCCCGGTTTCGTCTACCCATGCCAATGCGTCATTTCCCTCGCCAGTTCGCAGATATACTAGAACACCGTCTGGTTCTCTGGCTGTTGCCGTGTGCTGGCGTGTCGAGTAGGAAACGGGAGGCAAATCCATAATCACTTTTTGCAGAGATGGGTCCTGTGTGATGGCGTTTTGCCAGATTTGGAACGCCTGCGAATCCAAATCCACATCGTTGTCAACCTCGCCGTCCAGCGCCCCCGCCTTTTCATTGTAAATGTCGGTCAGCATCTTCGTCTGGCGGTCGTCCGAGAAGAAACGTTCATCAGTGCCGACGACTTCCGCATTCGCAGTCAGCCGCTGGCGTAGGCGTTCCCGGAGACCGATCACTTTTTCGATGCCGTCTGCGGGCAGGAATGAGTAGCAAAGCACTTTGTCGGCGTGCTGCCCAATTCTGTCCACGCGCCCGCACCGCTGGATCAGTCGAATGATTGCCCAAGGCAAGTCAAACGATACCACAACCGCAGCATCCTGCAAGTTCTGCCCTTCCGACAATACGTCGCTCGCAATTAAGACCCGCAGTTCGTCTTGCGGTGTGACATGAGCGCGTTTGTCGTTGGAAACCGGACTAAAGCGCCAAGCCATTTCGGTAGGATCATTGGACTGGCCTGTAACGCCTGCAAGGTGCGTCAGTTTACGCCGCTTGAGTTCTGTTTCCAAGTACCGAACTGTGTCGGCGAACTGCGTGAAGACCAGGACTTTTTCATTGGGGTGTTTTTTCGTCAGCAAGTCGTATAAGGCGTTCAGCTTGGCATCTTTGCTGCTTTCCCAGTCGCTGCATTTGTCTAGAACACTTTGCAACGCCTCGACGTCAGCGATAAGGTCTTTCCTCAGGTTCGCGGTAAACAGGGCCGACGGCAGCCACTTAAAACGATTTTTATACGGCCCCGAATAGTGCTTGTAAACGGCCTCCGCACGCTGACGAAAAGCCGCCTCGGAATGAGCCGATACTGAATCCTGCGTGGCTTCTTCGGGGTCATCTTCGCCGCCGTCGAAAATATTTTTGGTAACCGCAACATCCTCGGTATCTTCGTCATAAAACTCGGATTCCAGCATTTCTGCGCCCTGCGCGCCAATCGGGATGGGGAGTCCCTGCTCAATGGCGTGAAGCAAACTGTAGTTGCGGAGGATATGCCGCGAGACTGAGAGTATGAATGCTTGACCGCTGGATTCCAGGCGCTTATAAAGATTCGTCCGGGTAAAGCCTTTTAATCGGTTCCCCGCTGTCCAAAGGTCTTTTGCTACTTTCAGTTCGCTTGCGGGCAGCGTGCCCATCTTGATATATTTGTCCAGCCCATATCGCTCGTTACCCAGGCCGTAGCGTGGCAAAGTCAGCCCGTCCAGTGCATCCACGACGTCCTGCGCGGCCAGCGCCGCATACTGCGCGTCGGCGGATACTTTCACAGTTTTGGGCACTCGCGTAGGAAAATAAGACCGGGTGCCATTATCCAAGGTCAAAAAGCACCGCTCAGTTTTAGTCTTAATTTCACCGCACTTCGCGCAATGTGTTTCTGTTGCCGTCACGGTTTCCCCGCAACGTGCACATTCAACGCTGGCATAATTGTCCATGATAAAGCTGCGGGTTCGTCGTACCAAAAACAGCCGCATCAGTTCGCGCCAGTCATCAGGATAATCTGACTCCTCGAAAGCCCGGATTGAACGTGGCGACCCAATGTTCAGCTTGGCAAAGCCGACTTCGCCTTTGTCGCGGAACAGTCGTTCGGGGCGCACGCCCAGGTCTTTGTCCTCACCGACAAACAAGCGAAGCTGGCTGGACAGGTCCAAAAATGTCTTGTTGTACGGCGTAGCCGTCAGCAGGATGCAGCGGCTGTCGCTCTTCTCGATGTACTCGTGAATTGCTTTGTACGTTTTGCCTTCCCGATTTCGGAGATTGTGGCTCTCGTCGATTAGAACTAGTCGGTACCGGATACGGTCTTCCGTTAGTTTAGGCAAGTCACGGATGGCCTTTGAAGTTCGCATCACCTCGGCTCGCAGACCATACTTGCTCTTGTAGTTGAGCCACATCTTTTCGAGATTCTTTGGACAAATAATCAAGGTTTCCATGCCAAAGTCGTCTTCGAATATCCGCGCCAGCGCGGTTGCCATCAGAGTCTTACCGAGGCCAACCACGTCGCCGATCATCACGCCGCCGCGCTTGTGCAAACGGCGTGCGGCAATTTTAACCGCAGCAGTTTGGTAGTCAAAAAGTTTATCGCCGAACACCTTTGGTATGCGAAACTCCGAGACCCCCGCACGGGCTTCCCGCGACAAATGGTAAGCCATTTTGATGTAGATTTGGTAAGGCGGGATCGGCACTTCCCGTGCCCAACTTTCCTCGATAATTTGAGCGAGTTCTTCTGAAATATCGATGCACCACCGGTCATCCCAGCGATCTTCAAACCAGACAGAGAGTTTTTTCGCAGCATCGCCGTCGAGCACGTCTACATTCAGTTCACCCTGACCGGACAGCCCGGAAAATGTCAGATTGCTGCTCCCCAAATAACCAACGATTGGGTTGATCGGGTCTGTGCGGTGCATCAGATACAGCTTTGCGTGCAGAGGGCAGCGCAAGTAAAGTTTGACAACCACTTTTTGTGCCCGAAGTTGAGCCGCCAGGCGGCGCAGTCCTGCTTCGTCTGCATTGGTCTGAAAACCCACCGTAAGCTGATCGCGAAATTCCTGGGCCAGCTTTTTTTTGAGGCGTATGACAGAAGCAGGGTCCCTGCCTTCGTCCTGCCCAGTGATCGCCAGGGCATCGCGCAATTCATCTTTTGGGGCTTCCTGCATTCCAACAAGTAGTCGGCAGCAATGCCCATCGCCGCCAGGCCAGTCATCTACATATGAGGCCAGGCTCTTCCAGCCGCGCAGATTAAAGTAGCCGACGGAAAAATCGGCACGGTTCGAAACGCAAAGAGTCTCTTGCAATGCGGGAAGTAGTTTGTGATCGATGTTGTCAAAAATTCGTGGCATATTTTATCACTCGGGGGAAAAGGATGAAAGCGGAAATGCCGTGCAGTCAGTTTGCCAAAATTTTGGACAGTGACGACTGTATGTTCCCCACCTGCAACGAGATTCCTCCATGAACCTTCCGGTCAAAATGAATCCGATGGAAATGAACAAAACAGTAGCAAAGCCCGCGCAGTAAAACTGCGTGGGCTTCATTACCGACTCTGGTTTCGCGACATCGACGGCGGTTGGCTTCGAGGAGCACGTCACTCACCGTGCGTCGAGGTGCCAATGGATGGACTGTGGTGTCAGTGCGGCGAGGGGATCGTGGACCTACGCGACCTTGACCGGATCACGGAGGCTATGGAAGTCGCGCATCCGCTTGCCTGACCGCCCCAGAACTTCGCCCAAGGCCCCTTTCAACAGCTTCCGTGGCAGACGGGCATCGGCAGGTGCGGCGGGGCTTCGCGGGGGTGAGAGCGGCTTTATGCCTTCGGATTCTTCTGCGTCTCCATCATTTCACGGTAAGCGTTCGTCATCATCCCACGCTCGCCAGTGTCACCAACTTGCCGATTCTCCAAAGTCCATTCTGTCTCAATGTAGCCTCCAAGCGGCGCTTTGCAGTCTGGACAAGTGATTGGTTCGCTTTCGCGTCCACCAGGCTGAGAACTCCATCCTAAAGTGTAAGTGAAGTTGCAGGCGGCGCAAAAAACTGTCGTGGTGCCGACTTCAGGATGATGTCCGGTACCTTCATAAAGATCAAAGTCAAAGTCGTCATCCTCTAAGTCCTCGTTCTCGAAATCTTCCACAGGTTGCCTCCTTAGCGTGTTTGTCGAACTTCTGTTCGTTCAACATCACCGTTTGTGAATCCTCCCTATCGTGAAAATGGTCATTCCTCAGCCGCCGCGATCAACTCTGACAGCCGCAGGCCCAGTGCCTCGGCGATCTTCCGCATCAAGACCAAGCTGGCGTTGACCCCGCCCCGCTCTACCAATGACACCTGATTGACGTGCAACCCAGTCTCGCCTGCCAGGTCCTCCTGACTCCACCCCTTCATCCGCCGCTTGGTCCGCACTGCTTCGCCGATCTTCGTCAAAAACTCTTGATCGTCCATGCTCAAAGCATGGAACGCGGCGGTATGCAAGTCCACACAAAATCTTGTGTTTTTTAGATTGTTGTGATATTATTATGTCAGGCCGCTGATCGAGTGCCAAAAACAGACCAGGAGAAACAAATGGACGTTTACAAATGCGCGTGGTGCGGTGCGACAGTCTCGGTACCAACGGGTGGGATGTCGCCGTCGATGCAGCAGGGCGGCGCTTGCCCCAAAGATGCCAGCGGAGCAGGCATTCATTTTTGGAATAAGCAGTAAGCGGGAAATTGAAAGAAACAGACCGGACATTGCGTCCGGTCTGTTTTGGTTTGGGACTAAATCACCAGCGCGCGGCGGGGCCTGGGGTAAAATAGGGTCATGACCGCGCCCCGAATCACGACAGTTGCCACTTTCGGCGGCACGACAACTACCGTGCGCGGCTCCTGGGGCGCGGCGACTGTCGAAATGTTTTCAAATTGCATCGTTCTCGCTTGGAAAATGAATGCTCGCACCGCCCGCCGCTGGCCGCTGGCATTCAGGGAGGCGATGATCAGCTTTCCGGGAGGCGTGGATGTTTATGTACCAGCGCCTATCCTGCAAGATATTGCGCCGATTTTGTTGGGATGCCCGCGCTAGGGCTGCGTTTAAGCTGTCTTGGATAGATCATGCCGACAATCAGACATAGGCACTCGCAGCCCCGCCAGCGCAGCGACAGTGGGCTTCCCACCGATCCACGCCCTCCCGCCGCGGGCCACCGGAGCCTGGCAGCGCGGTGCTATCACGGGCGCTGCGCTGGCGCAAACGCTTCAGCCAATGCCACGAGTGCGTGGTCCTCGAGAAACGCGTCCACCTGTAACACCACGCCGTCGAAGGTAGTCACGCTCTGTTCTTTACCAGGTAACTCCGTCGCGATCATTACTTCAACCGCCGCTGACGACACCGATGGGTGGCGTAACCGAGCGCGGCGAGTATGTCGGACAGCTTCGGCACGGCTTCGGGTAAATTGTCGTCCCACCCGCTCCATAGCCACCGGAGAGCAGGGCGGAATTGTCCAAATCGGTCCCCATTCCCCATCAGTTTTGGCCTGCACGATGTCGGCGCTGAGGCCGCCTCGGTAAGCGGCCAGAGCCTCGTCAAGTTTCATTTTCATTCCTAGTCTTTAAGGCCAAAGGCCCAATATCAATGATCCCGATGTCGTTCATGGGTCGGTACGCCTGCATTATTCATCCAAAACAAACTCCGCGACAGGCGGCTCGTGTCCAGGGGTGTATCCAGGAGCGACGCCGTCAGGCGCGTGCCAATACCGCTTGTTTTTGTAGGCTCGCGTCAGCCCCGCGACGAAGCCGTCCGGGTCAGGAAAGTCGGCCACTGTGCCGATGACCTCGTGTGCCTTGGCAGGTCGCAGAAAGCAGAGCCGCGTCCGGTGATCGTCGGTCTTTTTACGCTCGATAAACGCCGTTTGCAAAGTGCCCCAAATTGTGCAGAACACGACGCGCCCCGCGTCAGGCTGCGTCTGCCACTTATAACGAGTTTCCTCGCTACGGATTCGTGGTGACTCGGTATCAATAACGGCCACCCACCGGAGGACGGCGCGGATGGCATCGCGGCGGAGCGCGGGGTCGGCGTCAGCGAGGCTCTGTGTAAAAGACGTCAGTTTTGCTGTGTCAGTCAAGTGGTCATCCAATGAGCGTAGCCGCGCCTTCAGCGTCACTACCTCGTTTTTAGCTTTTTGCTCCAGGCGGTTCAGCATCTCATCACTAATTTTCTTTTTCATCCACCGGTCAGGAAGGTCCTCCGCGAGGCGGTATTCCTCGGCCTGAAGGTCGCGAACGACGGCGGCTCGCTCACTTGCCAGTGCTGACCGCCCGCCAGCGCAAGCCCGTTCCTCAAGTTCTGCGAGCAACAGGGGCTGAAGCACCGTATTTACGTAATTGTCGACATCGGGGACGTAAATGACCGGGAGATCGTGCGTACACCAGCACTCGATGCAGTAGTGCAGGGACTTCCATGTGTGCCAGTGTAGCACCTTGCCGCTCTTCAGGGTCTGTGTGTTCTTATGAGAGCGCATAGACTGCCCGCATCGCCCGCACCGCATGAGCGAACTAAGCGGATGCGCTTTGCTGTGACTGGGAGCACCGCGACTGCGCGACTTCAGCTTGGCTTGGACGCGCTCGAAAAGGTCTACGGGCACCACGGGTTCGCCATCAACGAGAAAGACGGTGCAAGGCCACACCTGGCCCTCATGCAGTTGCTGGCCCTGGTACCGGACGTCCCGGAGCAAGTACCGAATTGACTGCCGATGCACTGCAGTGGTCGGCGTTCCTGCGGGCTTGTTGGCCTTTCGAACATCGGCGAGCCACTGGTAGCCCATGTCCGTCAGCCAGCGGCAGATTTGGTCAACCGACATCCCCTGGTCGTAGCGGTGGAAAATTTCCCGTACCATTTCCTGCTCCTCGGGGATGTGGCGCACCTGCCCGGACGCGCCGCCGACGCTCCGAAAGCCAAGGCGGTTGCCGCTCACGACCATCTTGCCCCGGTTGCGGGTTTTACGAATGCCGCGTGGCGATCCTTCCACTGCCATTTCGCGCATATTCTGGGCGGCATTGATGGCAGCCCGAAGAGCGTTTTTGCCGTGTGGCGTGGCAATATCAATGGGACCATTTCTGTCAAATAAACTGCACCCACAGTCATTCAGAATTTCAATCATGGCTTCGCAGATTCCAATATGACGGAAAAGCCTGTCAACTGACCACACGATTATGGCTCGGATTCTGCGGGCGGTCACCCCTGCGATTATCTCCGTGAGGACCGGTCGCGTTGCTGCCTTCGGGCCGTTGTAGTTGTCAATGCCGTGTGACCCACCACCGAGCCACCACTCATTTCCGCCATGGCCCGGTTTTTCGCTCATAATTCCGTGTGCATCAAGCGGCAGGCCCCATTCGGCGGCGGTCTCAAAGTTACATTCGACCTGATCGGTGATGGAAGCTGCCGCCCTACTGTCGTCATTGCTTTTACGTTGATAGGCGACGACCTCACCGAGCACATAAGGCGAACCTGCTTGAGGTCCGGTCTGGCCCGTGGTCATCGAGTAGAGTTGCGCGACCGGACGGTCCGGTCCCATTCGGCGCTTGAGTTCAGGCGCATCGTGGATTGCCATGAGTTTTCCTTCTCCGCCTATATTACCACAAAGATTGCGATAATCCCAAACAGCACTTTTTGTGAAAATGTTCGCGGACGCGCTGCTGGTACAAGGGTGTCTTCTGGCATGAGGGAGGCAGCACCTTGCTCGCAAAGGTGCATTGCTGACTCTCGGAAAACTCTTCAATTCACTGGATGAAAAAGGCTAAGTAGACTAGGATGGAAAGTCACTTCCGTCTCATTTGGTCTTCCGCCTGTCGCCCCAGCCAGGCCCGCTTCTGCGCCTCGATGACTGCCGTTGCGTGCCGCTCGCGTTCCGTCCGGTGCCGCTGAACTCGCCCGTCCGCTCTGCCTAGCGTTCCCTGCTCAAGCGCGATTTGGTCCAACGCTGCTATGGTCACGTCTGCAGCGTACCATTGTCCATCGTCTTCAAAGGCAAGGCCGTGGTCTTTCAGCTTCTCCAGGGCACGCCTAACCGTGGGCGGCTTCCTGCCTGACCGCTCTGCGATCACTGCTACCGTAAGTCCCTGGCTTTTCTGCATCTCAGTCCAGCAGGCCAGCGCAGACTTTCCTAGTGCGTCGCGGTGCCAGACGTCGTGCGCTGAAATCCGTACACTATTCCCTACAGGGGCGTAGGTTTCACCTACTGTACGGGTTTCGTTGTCCGGTACTGTAAAATTGAAACTAACAGATTCGGCGTCCGGGAGAATTTGAGGTGAAAGCGAGTAGTGGCTACTGCTGCCCTGAGCGTCAGTGCCTTCGCGATGAGCAAGGCCCGCTGCGACCAAACGCCCAATCGCCTTGTATGCCGTCTCCTTGTTGACTGCCGCAAGTTCGGCCACCTCACGGACAGACGCCCTGAAATTAGCTCCGCCGTCCAGACGCATCCGGTGGCACAAAGCCAAGTAGACCGCATGGTCGGTGTTCCCTGTTCTGCCAGGCCAAGGACGGCTCTCAGCCCAACCGACAAAGGCTGAGGAGTGGAGGTAACCTAGACTCCGGGACGCACTGCGTGCACGCGGCATCTGCTTGGTGCGAGCCTGGTCCAGCACCGACTTCCTGAAGTGAGTCTCGCCTACCTTGACATAATGCGGCGTTGGGAACATGGCAAAGAACCGCATGACATCGGCATCGTCGTACCCGACTCCGAGGAGGGAAAGACAAGCCCCGAACTCAGCCTCGCTATTCGAGGCGTAGCCCGTAGTGTCCCGCTCCACAAGCACCCGGTTCGCGATCACGGGCAACTCGTGCAGCTTGCCCCTAGCCCTGCGGCGGCCCACTGTCTCCAGCCCCAGGCCCAGAACGGCGAGCCTGCCAAGCGTCACCAGGGGCGGCTGAAGGCCGCCGCGCTTGACCCACTCGTAGACCATGCCAGAGGGGTGAATGCTCGGCGGAGCGGCGGAATACAAGCGGGTTCCCAAAACTTCCACCCCATCTACATGGGCGTTCGCGATCTCACCGTCCGCGCAGCGGAGCCAGCATTGTCCGCCGTCGATGCCGTTCCGCACCCAAGCTGCGATGCCCGCCGCATCGAGCGCGGCTTTGATGCGCTCGAACACGTCCCAGGTGTCGCAGTCCAGGACGACGAGGTTGCCTGAAAGCCGTCCGGTCATCACGGCGATGTTGCTGTCCTGCACCAGTCCTGGAAGGCTTGGCCTGTGCAGGCGCGTGGTCGTCAGGATGCTGTGGGAGCCATACGGCTCCTTGCTGGCCCGGATGATCGGGAACACGTTCAGGCCCGCGTCGTAGAGGTCCAGGGCCTCGCGGACGGAGTCGTCCCACTCCTCGACGGGAGTTTGCGGGGCAGGCTTTTGAGTTTCCTCCATGCTATTGTGCCGCCCCGCTGAATTCGTCGCGGCTCATCAGCACCGTCTTGCCCCGGTGTCGGTAGGCCGCCAGCACCGTCCGAACGACTTCGGGATGCCCTTTGACCCACTCCATCCCCTCGTACTCCCCCGTTCCGTCGAAGTCTTTCTCTCGCTCGCCTAGCGTCTCGGGCGACGCCGACGGCGCGGTCTCAGTAACCATTCCTCTGTCCCTTTACAATGCTAGGTCACGACTCTGCTGTCCCACCGGACCCAGAAGGGCTTTGTCGACTGACATCAGCTTCGTGTGGCGTATGATAGTGCGCCTGGAGGCAAACGGACGGAAAATAGTTGATATTTTTTTGGAAACCTAGTAAAATCCCTAGGTCCCCGTCGTCGCAGGGGTACTTCCGGTAGACAGGCAGAACATGGCAAAGAAATTAAAGAGGAACGTGGTCGCCCCGACCCAAGTCATCGATGATCCGTCGGACCGGGTGGGGCGGTGTGCAATTCGGGTCAGCTTCCAGGGTGCCCGCGGGAGGACTAACGATCAAGGGGAAGTGGAGCGCGGCTTCTTCTCACCGGAGATTCAATCGGATGCCGCCGCCGATCTATATGCTCGTCTCGGTATAGATTACGACGCGGAAATCTCATGGGACCTAAAAGACATTGACCGCCGAGCGAGCAAGGACGGGTCCATTGAGGACCGTGAAGGTCTCCAGCAGCATCTCGCAGATGCCCGAAACAAGAAGTTCACTGACATCGCGTTTTACAAGGTTTCCCGGATGGCGAGGTCGCCTATGGACGGCCTCCAAGCGGTTCTGGATTTCATTGAGGCGGGAGTCCGGGTCCACTTTCTCAAGGACAGCTTGCCCGATGTCAACACTCCGCTGGGGCAGACGTTTCTCCTCTGGTTTCTAAACCAAGCGCGAGCCGAGTCGGACAACACGAGTCAGTTTGTCTCTGATGCCATCGCCCTCAAGTGGAAGAAGGGCATCCCTCACGGTGTCACGCACGGTTGGCTTGAGAAGATCAACGGGGTGTATACGATCCACGAGCAGGGCTGGAGGAGCTATCGGCGTCTGGTCGCCTTGGGGTTGGAGGGGCACTCATACAGCGAAATCTCCCGTCGGCTGAACACTGAGGGCCTCCCGACGAGGCGCGGGAAGTTGTGGACCGCCGCCCAGGTTTCGGGCATCCTCAGAGTCGAGAACATCCCGAAGTTGCTTGGCATCGCCGTCTGTGATGATCTTCTGAACAAAGAAGGGAGGCCGATCAGAATCCCAGAAGCGTGGCCCGCGCTCATCTCGGAAGAGGAGGCGGCTCAACTACGGCTGCTCGCGCCGATAAAAACAGCCAGTGTGCCGCGTGTCAAGAATCAGCGGACGAACTATGCCCGTAACCGGTTTTTGCTCTCCGGGATAGTCCGGTGTTCGATATGCGGGGAATCCTTGAACGCTGGACACGGGCACACGAGGGGCGGGGAGTACGACACCTACTGCTGCAAGCAGGGGGCCAACGGACACCCGCTTCACGAGGCTGCTCTCCACGACGAGGCTGGGGCGTGGGTAAAGGGAAACAAAACAATCCAGGTGGACAAAGAGAACCTGGACGAGGCCGTGTTGAGAGTCGTCACCCACGGGATGGACGTGCCCGAAGTCGAGAAGGTCATGGGGGAGCGCAAGCCGAAGGCGAGGGCCAAGATTCGAACCACTGGTGACATCGAGCAGGACGCCATGAAGCTGCTCAAGCAAAAGGACGAACTACCGGATTGGCTCTTCGCTAAGCGGATGCAGGAACTGGATGCGGAGCGGTCCAAAGTGATGAGTGAGATGGCGGATCAGCAAAGCCAGCGGAACTTAGACTTGGCGATGCGGCGCGAGCAGGACGAGCAAGTCGCGAAGAAACTCCTGATCCGTGCGCTGGTGGCGTCGGCGACGTTCCCCCACTCGCTCCAGGGAAAGCGACGGGTCTACCGGGCGGTCAGGGTGGTGATGAAGACGGGCGAAGCGTACCTCGCGCCAATTCACAAGGAGGATTTTACCGGGGTTCGGGCCATCGTCCGGGATGACGAAGCTATATGACGCGGAGCGGGGGCGGTAGCGAAGACTGCGTTGTCTCCATGACGTTTCAAGACGGCCCAAACTTCCTCGGGTCTTTCTTGAGCGGCTTGGTCGGTTCGACGAAGGGCTGATACAAAGCGGTGTACGCAGACCACTGGTTTTTAAGGTATAGGTCCTGGAAAAACAGGTACTGCTGCGCCCAGCCGGCCATGGGACCGAACTCTTCGCGCAAGGCGTCGCCAATGAAGGCGTACTCCTTTTGAGTCAGCGACTTCGTGTTCGGCAGGTGCTTAGAACCGAGGTAGTGGTGGTTGGCGATTTTACGGATATGCGTGTCCACAGGTATGGCGTTGTCTTTGTCCAGGGAAAAGAGGCAGACGCAGTCGGCGATCTTTTCGCCGACGCCGGGGAGGGTCATCAGAGCGGCTTTCGCCTGGGCATAGGGGAGCTGACGCAGGCCGAGCAGCCAGAGAGGGCCGCCGTTTTCCATCACCTTCTCCGCAGCCCCTTTAATGTATCGGCCCCGGTAGCCCAGGCCCTGGCGGGCCAGATGCGGGATATTTGCCTCGGCCAGACGGTTAATGGGCGGAAAGGCGAAATGCTCCAGGCCGCCCACCTCGCCGCCGGGCCAGGTATCGCCGTATTCTTTGCAAAGGGCGGCGATTGTCCGGCGGATGCGGTAGAGCGGCGCGGCGGAGGAGCAGAGAAACGAAAAAAGGCACTCGACGGGATCCTGCCGCAGGACGCGCAGCCCGGCGAACGAGGTCATGGCCTCGAAGATATGCGGGTCGTGGGCGGAGAACTGCAGGGCGAGCGCAGGCAGGTTGACATCGAGCCGGAAGTAGTCACGGATCAGCGTAAGATCACGCGGCTTCGGCCCGGTCTCATAGAAAACCGCATCTCGGTCCTGCCACAGCCGAACGAGGTGGTGAGTCATATGTCCGGTCTGCGGGTCGGTCACGGGCAGGAGGCAGGCCCACCAGCCGGTGCGGTCGCGGCGCCACCGGAAGGTCTGGCCGCAGATCACCGTGTAGTCGATCTGGAATTCCGTCATTGGGCAGGGGAAGCTGGAGATCGTCATGGGCTATTGTACGCCGGGGAGGAGAGGTTTGTCAAACTTGCAGGCAAAGCGCACACGGAGAAACAGCGAGGCTATACGCCCTCCGCCTTTCGGCGGCGGTGCGAAACGCCTCGCTGTCTCTCTTTCAGAGTAGCTCTGAACCAGAATAATTCTGATTCAGAATTTCTTTGGTTTGGGGTGGGCAGATGGCAAAGGTGCGCCATTCATGACCGACAAGTGATTGCTCACCCGAAGGAAAGGCCGACCCGAAGGTTAAAAGGGCTTAACCTTCGCCACCGCCCTGTAAACTATGATCCAAATTTGATACCTCCTTCTGTGTTAAGATAACCTATTATACCCAGAATTCAGCCGCGTGGTTCCCAATTTTCGGCAATTTTTACACGATTTTCAGGAGGATTTTTTCCACTCTTTCCAGTCCCGCCGGGTCGCATCCCGCATCGCCCCGACCGCCGTGATCAGCCACTTGGAACCGCGCTTTTCGAGGTCGCGGCGCACGGCCTTGACGGCGTCCGGGCTGCCGAGATGGATGTTCGCGGTTTCCCAGCCCATGGCGTACAAAAGCTTGCGCTCGTCTTTTTCCGCACTGAGCGACTCCAGCGGCACCCGCACGCAGTCAGGAGCTAAACGGCGCAGGATCCATTGACCGCGCAGCTCGACAAACGGATCGCGGCAGCGGACGGCGCGGGACAAAATCGCCTGGTACAAGATCTCATGCGGCCCTTCCTGGTTTGTGGCCCAGAGCCAGGCGGAGGGAACCAAGGCTTTTGCCTCCCGGGCGATCTGCCCGCCCGCCCACTCGGCAAGCCCGACATACCGGCGGTGCCCCAGGCTGCCCAGTCCAGCCCGCCGGTGTGCGATCCGGGTCACCGGGCGTGGGCGCGGCAGCAGATGCTCGATCCCCTCTCGGGCACTAGCCGGCAGGCCCTCTTCGACCGTCGGCAGCGCGGCCATTTTGTTCCAAAACGCGACCGGGTTGCCCAGATCGCGCATGGCGGTCTCGCGCAGCCAGACGTTGCCCTCCGCCAGCACGAATGGCCGACCGCCAGCCTTCAGCCCGGCGGCATAGCCGTCCAAAATCGTCTCGCAGACCGGCTCACCGTCGCTCTCGACCCGCTCCGCCAGGCACGCGCTGACCGCAAGGCGCACGAGATCGAGAGCGTAAGGCATCTCATGGGCTTCGTCGAAATCGTTGACGCCCCAGATCAGACGCCCTTCGGCGTCGCGCCAGGTGCCGAAGTTCGCAATATGCAGGTCGCCCACCGCCAGCACGGCCGGAGCGGTCATTAGTGCCGGACAGACCTCGGGGAAAACCTGTGCCCAGCGATAGAAAGTGGACCGCAGGAAGGGATAGATCCCGGCACCCATCTGCGCGTGTTTGAAGTCAAGGTCGGCTTGGACAAGCGTCGTCCGCTCGGCCAGCCAGGCTTCATACTGGCTCGTCGCTTTGTGAATGTTCATGCCGAGAGTTTACCTTGCTGCGACCTTAATCGCAGCGGGCATTTTGATCTCGGCGGGCTGAATGTCTTTTGGAATAAACTGGCGGTCGATCAGCTCGGACATGGGCACGGGCTTCTTCATGATCCCCATTTTCAGGGCCATGTCTTCGATCTTCTGCAAGTCTTCGTCCGTCGGCGTGAGCATGGAATAGCTGACACGATCTTTGGGCTTGGTCAGGACGAATTCGAGCAGCTTTTCGTTCTGCCGGTACATGGGGGCAACGAGCTTGGCGGCTTCGACCCGGTGACCATCGGCCCAGGCACCCGACCGGGCGATGCCCATGACCAGATCTCGGACCTGATCGGGATGCTCTTTGATTAAGTCCTCATGCACCACGAGAGCGCAGGAGATGAAGTGCGGCCAGATGTCTTTGGCGTAGTAGAGCACCCGGCCCGTGCCGTCCACTTCGGCTTTGGCGGCGAACGGCTCCCCGACGAAATAGCCGTCGATCGCGTGGTTCGCCAGGGCGATCGGCATATCCGGCGGCGGCAGAGGCACACACTTGATGTCCGTGTCCGCTATGCCCTGCTGATGCATCAGGGCGTGAAGCACCAGATTCTGGTTGCTGAAGGGGCTGGGAATCGCGAATGTCTTTCCCTTCAAGTCGCGCAGGCTTTTGGCGGGGTCGTCTTTGCGGACGATGATCTCCGAGCCGTCCCGGTGCCCCAGGTAGCAGATTTTGACCGGGACGCCCTGCTCGCGCAGCTTCATCGCCAGCGGCACGATCATAAACGTCGCCAGCAGCTTCTTAGTCTTGACCGCTTCGGCCACGGTCGGAAAGTCGGTGAAGCGCTGCGAGCTGAAGTTGGTGCCGGAGGAACTCTGCTTGGAAGCAAAGTCGGTCACCGGGCAGGTCAGGTGGCAGGTGACGGGCAAAAAGCCGACCGTGAGTGCCTGCCTTGCCCCGGTCGCCGGACCACTGTGGACGGTGGCGTCGGCGACGGTCGCGCTGTGATGCCAGGGCTGAAAGCGCAGCAGCGCAATGGCCGCCAGGGCGGCGACAACGCCGAGAACGATTTTGAATGATGAGGACATGAGCTACTCTCCTAGGTTCTTTTCCCTGAGTTCGAAATCCGATTCCGCCAGGCCCAGATCATGGATGATCCGGCCCATGGCTTCGACGACGGACGGATCGGTGAGATCGCGGGGGCGCGGGGTCGTCAAAAGCAGCTCCGTTTTCACCTGGGCGGGCCGCTCGGACAGCACCAAAACGCGGTCGGCCAGCTGAGCAGCCTCTTCGATATCATGGGTCACGAACACGACGGTGCGCGGGCGCAGGGCCAGCAGGCGGGCCAGCTCGCGGCGCAGGCGCAGACGGGTCTGGTAATCCAGCGCGGAAAACGGCTCGTCGAGCAGCAGAATGTCGGAGCGGCCCGCCAAAGCCCGCGCCAGCTCGACCCGCTGCCGCATCCCGCCGGAAAGCTGATGCGGATAATGGCCTGCGAACTCTTCCAAGCGAATCAGTGCCAGCAGCTCGGCCAGCTCACGCGCCTTTGCCTCTTTATCGGTCAGCCCTCGCAGGCCGAGTCCAATGTTGTCCCGCACCGTAAGCCAGGGGAACAAACCGTCATGCTGATATACGGTCCGCAGAACTCCCTGCGTCGTCACGGTTCCCGACGACGGCGCGAGTGCCCCGGAAAGCACGTTCAGCAAAGTTGTCTTGCCGCAGCCTGACGGCCCGACCAGCACCACGAATTCTCCCGGCGTGATGGTCAGCGACAGATCGTCCAGCACCGGCAGTCCGCCGAAATCACGCGAAACGTGGTCAAGCCTCAGGGCAAAATTATCGTTCATAGCCCCACCGAACACCCGGCAGGCGGGTCAGCTGCGACAGAAGGCGGTCCAGGCCGATTCCGAGCAGCCCGATGATAATCATATACAGGGCCACGAGATCGAGGCGCAGGGCACTGCGGGCATCGTAAATGCCGTAGCCGAGGCCGTCTTTGCAGCCGACCATCTCCGCCGCCACGACCACGATCCAGGCGACCCCCGCCGTCACCCGCAGGGCGGTGATTACTTGAGGCAGAATTGCGGGCAGCGTGACATGCAGCAGCAGCTCGCGCCCCTGAAAACCGTAGTCCTTCGCAACACGAAAATGGACGACGGGGATAGTCGCCACCGCCGCCATGGTCGCCATCGCCAGCGGGAAGAACGAGGCCATAAAGATCAAGAAAATCGCTGCCGGGTCGCCGATCCCGAACCAGAGTATGGCAAACGGGATCCAGGCCAGCGGCGATAGGTTACGGAAAAAGTTGACCCCCGGCAGCAGTGCCGCCCGAACGCTCCGACGGCTGCCCAGCCACAGTCCCAGCGGGACGCCTAGAGCCACGGCCAGACTGAACCCCGCCCCGATCCGAAACAGCGAGGCGACAGTATCGCTGAAGAGCCTCCCCGTATGCACTTCGTCGGGAATGCTCTGCAGCACGGTCAGCGGCGGTGGCAGCGCATAGTCCTCCACGAGCGGGTGCCCGCGGATTTTGAGCGTCGGGACAATTGCCCAGACCGCCAGTACCAAGCCGAGTACCAGCAGAGGCAAAAGCAGGGAAGCGATATCGAATCTCTTTGGGCTTCCCTGTTTCTTCTTTTCGAAAGGGCGAGTTCGGATTTCAGGCGTCAGGGTTTCATGCGGAGCTTTTTCGTCGATCATAGCACACGTATCATAGCATAAACCGGCGGGTCATTTCGCGAGTATCTTGTCCTGGTTCGCGATGATCGTCTTCTGATTGACCAGCAGCTCTTCCTGGTTGCTCAGGATGCGATCAAGTTTGTCCTGGTTGGACTTGATCTCCTGCTGGTTGCTGAGAATAGACTTCTGATTGTCCTGAATCGTCTTCTGGTTGTCCAAAATCAACTGTTCGTTCTGCATAACATATGTCAAAACAGGTGTTTCTCCTCGTGTTTGTGTTTCTATCCTTTGCGATAACCGTGATTGGCTAACCCTTCTCCCATGGCGGCGTAGACCGCCGGGTCGTGCGGCGTCAAAGTCGCCAGGCCATCGACATAGCGGTTGTACATACAAAAAGCTGCCGCGATCAGCACGGTATCATGGATTGCCTGGTCATCCGCCCCGGCCGCACGTGCTCGGGCGATATCCGCTTCAAGGACGCGTCGGCCTCCCACTTGAACTTTGCCGGCGATGACCAGCAAAGCTTTCAGCATCTCGCTGATGGGTGCCGCCTCGAAGTCCGCGAGGACCGCATCGACGATACCCGCTTCTTCGCCTAGAAGGCTGCGTGCAGCTGCGCCGTGCGAGCTCATGCAAAAAACGCATTCATTTTGCGAAGAAACATAAGTCGCGATGATCTCGCGCTCGGCGGTCGTCAGTGAGGAAGGACCACGCAGCAGCGTTTCCGCCAGTCCCAGAAGAGGCTCCGCCGTCCGGGGGTACTGCCGGAGCGGCCCGCTGATGCCGGGTAAACCTTCCGGCAGGGTGATATGCGCCATGCTATTTATTCTAACACGAAATCCCCATTCTCTCGACCACCGTCCCCCGGCGGCGGCTTAATTACTTAGCGAACAAAACATCTCCTGCCACGAGTAGAAAGAGCAGCATTCACTGCGGCGAAGTGAAATTCATCTGACGCCAGGTGAAAAATCGCACTTTTATCTTGACACCGCAGCCGCCGTATGTTATATTGAGACATGGACAAGGCTCTCTTGCATACAGTCTGGCAAATTGCGGAGAGTCAGCTGCAGCCCAATGCGGTGGAGGCGGACCAGGGCGACGGTCATCGCCCGGTTTCAGAGAACCTGCGGCATTTGGGGCAGGCGGGATTTTTCGGCCTGGGAATTCCCAAAAGCTATGGCGGCCTGGAAGCGGACGAAGTCACCCGGCACGAATATGCCGAGATTCTGGCGTCCGTCTGCGGCGTGACGGCATTCACGCAGCAGCAGATGCAGACCGGCATCAAATTTGTCGTCGAGGCGGGGAATCCAACGCTTCAAAGGGAACTGCTGCCGGCCCTGGCGGCGGGTCGGCTGCGCTGCGGGGTCGCGATCTCGCATCTGCGCCGGGCCGGGCTGCCCGCCGTGTGCGCGGTCCCCGTCCCCGGCGGCTATCGGGTGAACGGTCACATCCCCTGGATTTCCGGCTGGCCCCTGCTGGACGGCTTTGTTCTGGGGGCTTCGCTCGAAAGCGGCGAGAATCTTTTTGCCTATGTAGAAAAAGAGGCTGGAGCGGAAGTGCTGACGGCAAGCCCGTCGCTGCCGCTGATCGTCATGGCGGCTTCGGGTACGGTCGAAGTCCAGGTGAATAATCTCTTTCTGCCGACGGAAGCCATCCTGAGCCGCCGACCTGCCGCCTGGCTCCAGGAGAGTGATCGGCGCGGCCTCACGACCCACGCGGCCTTGCCCCTCGGCTGCGCCCGGGCCGGAGCGCGGTGGCTGCGCGAGTTAAGCCGGAAGCCGGGCCGCGAAGAGCTGGCGCAGACGGCACTGGCCCTGAATCTGGAAATCGATCACTGCCGACGAGAAGCTCTGGTCTGGAACTGCGACTGCGTCGAGCATCCGCAGTACAACGTTCATGCCGTGCGAGCAAGGGCAACCGCCGTCGTCCTGGCACAGCGGGCCGCCCACATGGCGGTCGTTGCAACCGGCGGGCGGGCACACCTGCGTGATGCGGCCCCGCAGCGGCTGGTGCGCGAGGCCCAGTTTTACGGCACGGCGGTACTCACCCCAGAGGTACAGGCGGCGACTTTGGACCAGCTGCTCTCACCCTTCTTCGGCCTTTGATAAACCCCTATGGACGAAACCGCCGAAACTTTGCTTCAGCAGTTCCAGCAAACCCTCCGCAGCGCGACCACCGCGGTGCGGGATGCGGAGCGTTCTTATGGCGCACAGGCGACACGCGCTGGCCGCCGCCTCTCCGACCTGCTGGCCGGCAGCCCTGCCTGGGACTTGTTTGAGAAGCCGGGGCGCTCCCGGCAGCCACGCCTCCATGAACTCTGCGGGGCGGAGCCTGTGCTTCAGGCGATGCGCGAAAGTGGAGAGCTGACCGAACGTGAGCGGCTGCTGGAGCAGCGGGATAATTCTTTGACTGCCCTTTGGGAGCGGGAAGCAACCGAGGAAGACCGATGGATTGCCTCGGAAGAGGTCCACGACGCCTATTTCGCCGCCATCAGGCAGGCCGCCGAAACGGTCCGGCCGCATTATGAGGCACTCCGGCGAGCGGTGTCGGGCCACCCCGCGCCGCTGGCCGGACCGCATATTCGCAGCCGCCTTCTATTGCTGCCGCCTCTCATGGCTCTTTTGTACCGGGCCTGCCATGAGGATGGGGATGAAGTCACGCTGTCAGGAAATGCGATTTGCGTGCAGCCTGTGGACACGGCCCTGCTGGACGCTCAGGCCTGGGACAGCGCGGCCCTGGCCCTCTGTGCGTTTTTCGCCCGGACCGACGGGACCTGCGGCGACACGGTATTTCCTTTTTTTCTCGATGACTACTTTCTGTGGCGCGGCGTGGACCCGCGCAAACGGTCCCAGGAGCTGCGGCGGCAAATCGCGGCCCGGATCGAGCTGCTTTGCTCCGACCGCCTGCTTGTCCGCAGTGAAACCGCCCTTTGGCGTACGGACCCGGCGACGGGTCGGCGTTCGAAGACTCCCGTGCAGACGGAAGGGCCAATCCTCGTCAAGCAGGCAGCACTCTTTCGCACTCCGTCCGTACTTCGCGGCGCGGAGCCGGAGGTGAGCGGCTTCCTGCTGTCTCTGGGCACGTGGGCCGCCCCGCTGGTGGAAGAACGGGCGATGCTCGGTCTCTACCCGAAACGTCTCGCCGAGTATGATCTTCAGCGGCAGCAGTGGGAACGGCGCATTGGGTGGTACCTCGTGTTCCAGATGAATAATCAGGGATCGAAAATGACCTTCCAGGAGACGGTCAAAGACGGCAGGACACGGATGCAGGTCACGCCGCAGCACCCGCTGAAGATGAAAACCGTGCTCGGCGGCAGCCTGATCCCCTGGGAAGCGACGGCACGCACAAACCCCGGTAAAGTGATCAATCAATGGACCGATGCCCTGGAAACACTCCGCAGAGACGGCATCATCGGCTCCTGCCTCTGCCTTGACGGCCCGCCGGACGGGTCGGACCTGCCGGAGCGGGGACGATTGGCGGCGATGCTCGAGCGTCGCTATCAATTCACACCGGGAAAGGATCTGCTCCCGCACCTGCTGGCCAAGCGCAATGCAGCGCAGCGCAAACGGCCCGCGTGAAACGATGATCACTCACCGTGCGTATGTATGCTATACTAGTCACTACATCATGCCACAGACTGTTGTTCCCCTCATGCAAAGCCGCCTCCTCCGTTTGCTGCTGCCCATCGTTCTCGTTTCGCTGCTCGGCACAATCGCCTGGCTGAACCACCGGGCGCAAGCTCCCGCCGCGACCGCGATTGCGAGTACGGAGTCGATCCGCCGTTACGGCTTCGCGCTCCAGGAAGTCTCGCAGGAGAGCGGCATCAGCTTTACTCACCAGTCTCCGACCCTCGATCCGGCCCTAGCACATATCATGCCGCAGGTCGCTTCGATGGGGGCGTCGGTGACGGTCGTCGATTACGACAAAGACGGCTGGCCGGATATCTACGTCACCAACAGCGGCGAAGGCAGCCAAAATCACTTGTATCATAACCTGCACAACGGCAAGTTTGAGGATGTCGCTGCGAAAATGGGTCTGGCGGACCTGAACTCTCAGGAGACCGGGGTCTCCATGGGAGCCGTATGGGGCGACTACGACAACGACGGCTTCCCCGACCTGCTTGTCTACAAATGGGGCAAGCCGGAGCTGTTTCACAACGACGGCGGCAAAGGCTTTACGCGGGTCACCGAGGGCGCGGGCCTTCCGGCCTGGGTGAATGCCAACAGTGCGACCTGGCTGGACTACGACGGCGACGGCAAGCTGGACCTCTTAATCTGCGGCTACTACCCGGACGGCGTGAACCTCTGGCACCTCAAAAACACGCGCATGATGCCCGACAGCTTCGAGTACGCCAACAACGGGGGCCGCAAGTACCTGCTGCACAATCTCGGCGGCGGCCACTTCGAAGACGTCACCGTAAAAATGGGGATCACCAGCCACCGCTGGACCCTGGCCGTGGGCACGGCGGACCTGCACGGCACAGGCTATCCCGACATCGTGCTGGCGAACGACTACGGCGTCCCGGAGCTGTACGCCAACGATCACGGGCGCGGCTTCCGGGATGCCGCCCATGAGGCGAACCTGGGCTATCAGCCGAAAAGCGGCATGAATGTCTCATTTGGCGATATTTCGAATTCGGGTCGCTTCGCGGTCTACATCACCAATATCAGCGCGGCGGGAAACCTGGTTCAGGGCAACAATCTCTGGGTCCCCTCCGGACCGCCCTCTCCAAATGCCCTGCACTACGACAACCTGGCTTCGGTGGACGGTGTCGAGATGGGCGGGTGGAGCTTCGGGGCGCAGTTCGCCGACCTGAACAATGACGGCAATCTCGACCTGTTTCTGACCAACGGCTACATCTCGGCCAGTCACGAGAAAAGCTACTGGTACGATTACGGCAAGATCGCCGGGGCAAACAGCGCGATTATCGCTGACGCCAAAAACTGGCCCCCGATGGCCGACATGAGCCTATCCGGTTACGAACAAAAGCGCGTCTGGCTAGGCGACGGCTACGGCAAGTTCACCGATGTCGCCGGGGCGATCGGTGTCACCGACACCGCCGATGGCCGCTCCGTCGCCGTCGCCGACCTGTGGAACACGGGGGCATTGGACGTACTCGTCGCTCATCAGCGCGGCCCCCTGCTGGTCTACAAAAACACGGTCGCACCGAATGCCCATTGGATCGAGTTCGCTCTGGAAGGCACCCGTGCCAACCGGGACGCCCTCGGCACCCAGGTGCGCCTCTTCTGGAAGAACTCCGCCGGTCAGGAGCTGTCCCAGCTTCAGGAGGTCGCCGCCGCCAGCGGCTTCTGCGCCCAGAACGACCGCCGCCTGCACTTCGGCCTCGGTCAAAACCCAAAAATCGAACGCGCCATCATCCGCTGGCCAGGTGGCGGTTTGGCTCAAACGATAATTGCTCCGGTTCTCGACAAATTAAATGTCATCAAGCAGTGAAGCTATGAGTAGAGTTGCCTCAGCCACTATTTTCCTATGATTACACTCCCAGAATCTTTCAAGAAGACCCATTGACAAACCGAAAACCCTGCAGCATCATTATACCAGAGCTACCAAAACACCATTTGCACTGACTCTGAAGAAAGACAGTAAGAACGCTTACGAACATCATCGTACCGAAGCGTAAAGACTTCACGCTCATCGAGCTGCTCGTCGTCATCGCCATTATCGCGATCCTAGCCGCCATCCTATTCCCCGTTTTTCAGAAAGTCCGGGAAAATGCTCGCAAGGCACCCTGCCAGTCTAACGAAAAGCAGCTCGGCCTTGCCATGATCCAGTATAGCCAGGACAATGACGAACTTCTAGGCTGCGGCTGGGCTGGAAAAAATGGCTGCGACCCCTCCGACTCGAACCCTGCGAGCACCAAATACAGATGGATGGACATGATTTGCCCGTTTGTCAAAAGTACAGGCGTCTTTCACTGCCCGGATGACAGCAGCGCTCTGATTACAGGTGCGACAGGGAATTATGTTCCTTATCTGCAACTTGGTACCGCTGGCCAGCCTGCAGCACCCAATGCTAATTATTACGGAAGCTACTCCATTAATTCCTATAATTTCGGCACAAGTGGAGCCGATGTCGGGCCAGGTAATACGCCGGACGGCGGCGTTGCCTACAGCTTGTCTTCCCTGGAGGCACCTGCTACGACGGTCTGAGTGACCGACGGTGCCGAAAGCTACACCGCTGTCTTCCGTCATGGTGGACCTGATCTCTCGAACGTACTCTACACCGATGGTCACGTCAAATCTGTTCGACTGGCAAGCTTGCTTGCAACGAACAGCAGCGGCATCTTCTACAACCTGACGATGCACGGTAAGTAACAGGCAAATCGGAATTTACTCAACGCAAAATGCCGGGGCATATGCCCCGGCATTTTGTGGTACAATCCGATCAGGAAAAGCTGGTAGGTATGGACCTTCCAAGTGGCCTTTAGAAGAAGACACGCCATGATTTCTTATCCCTCCGCTCCCATCGCCCCGACGCCGCTGAAGGCCGCGCCGAGTGCCTTCCCTATCGACAGCCGCTATGTGGCACCGATTTTGATTACGCTGATTCTTGCGATTGGGCAGTTTTCCTTTGGGATGCTGGAAAATCTTCCGCGGACGATGCTGGCGATCGGGTGCAGCATTGCGACCGAGATCCTGCTGAGCTACTTGGTCTACCGCAAGTTTCCGCATCTGGCAAGTGCCTACGTCTCGGGCATCAGCTGCGGCGTCCTGATACGCTCGACAGTGATCTGGCCGTTCGTGCTGGTGGCGGTGGTTTCCATCCTCTCGAAATACGTCCTGCGGGTGAAGGGGCGGCACCTCTGGAACCCCTCGAACTTCGGGATTTCGACGATGCTGTTTCTGGCTCCGGCACTGGTCGCCAGCCTGACGCAGCAGTGGGGCAACACACTCTCCCCCATGCTGATTGTCTGGACGCTGGGATCGGTCATCGTCTGGCGGCTGAAGCGGCTGCATATCTGCGCGGCGTATGTGCTCTCGTACATCGCGTTCGCCGGTCTGCGCAGCCTCCTGCCGAACCATCCGTTCCTGGCGGAGCTGGCCCCGATCACCGGACCGGTCTACCAGCTTTTTATCTTCTTCATGATCACGGACCCGAAAAGCACGGTCAGCGGGTTCTGGCCGCAGTGCGCCGTGGCGTGTTCCGTGGCGGCAGTCGAGTGCGTCCTGCGGCTGACCGGCAACGTTCACGCCCCCTATTTCGCCCTGTTCTTAGTAGGGCCGACAGCGAACTTGATGGAGATCGCCTTGAAGTCGCGCCGTTCTGTCCCGTCTGCGCCCCTGCTGTCACCACAGTAAATCGGCGTAGACGCCGGGCGTGCTGCCGGGGATGACCGTCGCTCCGACGACCTTCACGTAAAAATCAACCGGCCCGGCGGCCCCGATAATGGCGTAGGGGTAGCCAAGGTCGGCCAGGCCCCAGAGAGCCTCGATCAGCAGTGCCTTCCCGATCCCGCGCCCCCGGTGCGCGGGATCGACCCCCGTCGGGCCGAAGAACGTCTTTCGGGTCGCTTCAAATGCCGCAAAGCCGACGATCTTCTTGTTCTCAATCGCGATAAAATTCGTGACCGGCTGGTGCGCGAACGTCACCGCGGTTTCATCCGCCCAGCCTTGCGAAAAGTGGGCCGTGATGAACTCGGCCAGAAGGGTCTGCTCGAAGGAGTTTGCCCGGCGGATGACGACTCCCGCCGCCCGAACACTGGCGGCACCGTCTTCGCGAGAGGGCAGTTTGTAGAGGGGAACAAGTAGGTCTGACATATGCTTTTCTTTCCCCAGCGACAGCCGATATTCCTGCTGAGTCTACTCCGCCAGCGCATTCAGGGTCTTCAAGAGTTCCGTTGCCAGCACCGCCGTCGCGTGGTCCTGGGCGAACAGGTCCGGGTGCAGGGCACGGGCCAAAATGCGGCGGGCGCGGCGACGCTCCTCCTGCCCCAGACGCGCGGCAACAGCTCCCAACGCTCCCCCGCTGCTCCCCCGCATCTGCGAAGCCAGCGTTTCCACTCTGCGCTCAGCTGCCGCCAGCTTCGCCTCGGCGGCCTTAGCACGTTCGCGCATCTCGTCCCAGCTCGCTTCCAGCTCGGCGAGCTGGCGGCGCAGAGCACTCGCTTTGGTTTTCAGCCCGACGCAGCGGGTTTCAAGCTTCTGGTGCAGAGCCGCATCGACGGTGCGCGCACCGTCGCCTCTCGCACCGACGAGGTCCCGCAGAGCCGCGCTGCGGTAAAGTGTCGCCCGCGAGATTCCTGCCCGTTCGGCGACATCGGCAACGCTGAAGGCCGCTCCGATCTTTTCCAATGCCCTGACGGCGGCACGGACTCGCTCAACCCGGCTATCGACATCGCCCGGCTTCGGGCCTCGAACTCGTATTTCTTTGCTTTTCACGCCTCTATTTTGACATATTTGCGAGACAAAATCAACGCGCCTGGCGGGTTTTCTGGGCGATAGTCTTTGCTGAAGCGGCATAATTTCAAGCCGCAGTGCGTAATTCAAACCATTTTCGAACATGGCGGAGAGATACACGCAAGAGTTGACAAAAAGCTTCTCACATGCAACACTATATTTAAGTTCGCAAAAACGAGCCCCCGCGAGAAGTTAGCTTCCCGCGTTTTTTATTGCCTAACGCATTCCTGAGAAGGCTGCATAGAGGCGAATCAGGCTCGGCCCAAGCAGGACGATAAAGACGGCCGGGAAGATAAATAGAGACAAAGGCAGCAGCAAAGTTACCGGAAGACGGGCCGCCTGCTCCCGGACCCGCTGCACCCGAGCCGCCCGAATCGTTCGGCTCTGCGCCCGCAAAGTCTGTGTGATCGCCACCCCCAGCAGCTCCGCTTGTGTCACCGCGGCGACAAACGTCTTCAGCTCTCCCACTCCCACCCGCACGGCCATATCTTTGAGTGCCTGTGTTCGCGGCTTCCCGAAAGCCGTTTCCGCCAAAGCCCGCGCAATTTCCTCCGGCAGCGCACCCGACATCTTTTCCGCTGCTTTCGCCAAGGCACTGCCCAAACCTAGTCCCGCTTCCACGCTGACGACCAGCAGGTCCACGACATCCGGCAGGGCGCGGCGGATCTGCGCTTGACGCCGCCGGATCCGTCCGCTCAGCCAAAAACTCGGCGCAGCCAGACCCACGAGGAGACTCAGACCCAGGCCGAGGAGACGTGGCGGCGGCGAGGGAACCAGCTTGCAGAGCATGACGCCTAGCCCCAGGCAGGCGGCTACAGACAGCACGCGCACGATCACGAACTCTCCCGCCCCGATCGGGCCGCCCGCCTGTGCCAGAGCGACCCGCAGCCGCTCCAATGCCCCCGCCGGTGTCAGCCGAAGGCCGAGACGCGAAAGCTTTGTGAGTGCCGGGGTCAGCAGCCGCACACGCCAGCTCCCTTCCAGCACCGCATCCGCCAGAGAGGGCGCGGCCTCACGCTCGGCAGTCGGCCAGCCGCCCAGCACCAGTGTCAGCAGCGTCCCGGCGACAAAGGCCAGCCCGGCAATCAGCAGCAGCATTTACACCTCCAGTTCCACCATCTTTTTAATGAGAAACGCCCCGAGAAGCTGTCCCAGAACCGCCTCGACAATTAGGCTCCGCCCCAGGGCCGTCGCAAGCAGCGGCTCAAAATAATCGGGATTGCGCAGGTGCAGCAAAAACACCAGGGCCGGAGCCAGAAGCATCAGCACCAATGCAGAGAGGCGGCCCTCGGCGGTCAGGGTCCGCACCTCTCCCTGCACTCGCACCCGCTCGCGAATAGTCTCGGCAATGGCCCCGAGGATCTCCGCCAGATTGCCGCCGAGGGGAAGCTGGATCAAGATCGCTGTGACAATCAAGTCCAGATCGGCAGACGGCACCCGTTCCAGCATGCGGCCCAGGGCCGTCTCCAGAGGCACGCCCAGCTTTGTCTCCCCGGCGGCCCAGGCAAATTCAGCGGCCAGGGGCGGCGGCATCTCCGCCGCCACCATCTCCATCGCCTGGGCGAACGAGTGCCCGGCCCGCAGCGAAGCTGTTAGGAGCTGGAGCATGTCAGGAGTCTGCTCCTCGAACTTTCGCTGCCGCGCCTCCTGCCTTTGCGCTCGTATGAGCTGCGGCAGTGCCAGGCCGAACAAACCGCAGAGCAGCCCGGTGACGATGGAATGCGTCAGCAGCAGGCCGACCATCGAGGAGAAGACCCCTGAACCGGCACACAGGAGCAGCCACTCGGCGGGACGCAGCCGGAGGTCGGCCCGGATCATCGACCGGCGCAGACGCTGCTCCAGCCCGCGGCCGCTGAGCCAGCGGGTCACCGTCGGCAGGGTATCCGGACGCGGACCCGGCATCATGTCAGGAGCAGCGGGGTCGCGTATTCGCTTTGCCCAAACCTCGGTAACCGCAAAAACCAGAGAGGTGGTCAGCACAAAGCTCACAATACTGACCAGCGGCGCGTTTGTGAAAAAAGAGTTCACGGGCAAAAAATCTCACGGGTCTCGATTCGGTCGCCACAGAGGCCGACAATCTCGGTTACCTGCGTGACTCGGCGGCTGCCGTCGCGAAGCCGCTGCTGATGGACAATCAGCTGCACGGCGGAGGCCACCTGTTCGCGGACGGCTCGGAGCGGCAGGTCCAGGCCCGCCATGAGAGTCATCGTTTCCAGACGGGACAAAGCATCGCGCGGGCTGTTGGCATGGATCGTCGAAAGGGAGCCGTCATGGCCGGTATTCAGGGCCATCAGCAGGTCTAGAGCCTCCCCGCCCCGCACTTCACCGACAATGATCCGGTCCGGGCGCATCCGCAGCGCATTGCGGACCAGATGCCGGATCGTCACTTCGCCCCGGCCTTCCAGATTCGACGGGCGGCTTTCCAGGGTCACGACATGGGTCTGAAGCAGGCGCAGCTCGGCGGCGTCTTCGATCGTCACCACCCGCTCCGTCTCCGGAATATAGGACGATAGTGCCCCCAGGGTCGCCGTCTTCCCGCTGCCCGTACCCCCGGACACAAGAATGTTTTTCCGCCCTAAAACTGCGGCACCCAGAAAAGCCGCCACCGCTTCCGTCAGCGTTCCGTACTCGATTAGCTGCGTCATCGTCAGCGGCTGACGGGTGAACTTGCGGATGGTCAGCGTCGGCCCGTTCAGAGCGAGCGGCGGCAGAACGACATTAAAGCGGCTGCCGTCCGCCAAGCGGCCATCCGCCAGCGGCGAGGACTCATCCACGCGCCGCCCCAGCGGAGACAGCATCCGCTCGATCAGCCGCCGCAAATGCGCTTCGTCGTCAAAAACCACAGCGCAGTGGGAGAGCCGCCCCCCACGCTCGACATAGACCTGGTCTGGACCGTTGACCATGATCTCCGTAATCTCTGCGTCGTCCAGCAGTGCTTCCAGCGGCCCTAAACCGACCAGCTCGCTCAGAACGGCCTCGACCAGAAGCCTGCCCTCGTGCGCGGTCAGGGTGAACGCCTCTTCGCTCAGGCTCCGCTCCGTGAGTGACTGCACCTGCGCGGTCAGCGCAGAGCGGGAAAGCCGCGCCAGCTGGGTGGGATCGGCTTCGGCCACGAATCGGGTATGCAGACGGCGTTTCAGCGCGACCAGTTCCGGCGGCAGCAGGATGATGGCTCACCGGCCTTTCTTCGGGAAATTCGGAAAGTCCCGATTGAAGTCTGCACCTTCCACGGCGGGCTTGCCGATAACCGGGTTCTCACTGCTTCCGAGCGGCGGCGGATGGATGCCGGGAGTCTCCGGTGTCACGATAAGAGTCTGGATGAGTATCAACAGCTCGTTTTCATCTTTGCGGGTCGTCGTGTTCTTGAAAAACTCGCCTAAGATCGGAATCTGGCTGAGCAGTGGAACACGCTCGACCTGCCGGGACATCGTATTGCTGTACAGACCGCCGATGATCAGAGTCTCCCCGTCCGCCATTTGCAGGGTCGAAGTTGCCCGCCGAACAGTCAGGGCCGGAATGGTGAAGCCGCTGATCTGCACGGCATTGGTGTAGTTCAGCTCACTGACCTCCGGCGTCACCGTCATCTGCACCGCTGACTCGCCGACCAGTGCCGCGCTGACCAAGAGCCGAACGCCGTAGGGCTTATACTGGATCGACACCGACGAACTGACCCCACTGGTCCCGCTGCTGCCCTGCGCCACCGGAACAGGTATCTCACCGCCGACCAAAATGCTGCCGGAATTGCCGTCTAAAACCATCAAGCTCGGCTCAGAAAGAATCCGGGCCTTGTTCTCCGTGATCAGCAGATTAAGCTGCGCCGCAAACGGAGAGATCCGTTCCAGCGACCCGCCCCCAAACAGGTTTGTGTTGAACCCCCCGCCTCCGGCCGGCGTCTGCCCGAACAAGATCGGCTGCGAATGAAAGTCGTAGGCACGGCCAGCGCGGGCGGAGATCGGATCGAGTGTGCCCCATTTCAGCCCGAGGGTTTTAGACGCGGTGCGGTCGATATCGATGATCTTCGCCCGAACCAATATCTGCCGGGCAGGATGCGCTGATACCCCAAGCAGGTCGATGACTTTCAGCTCCGGGGGCAGGGACTGGATCATCCGGTCCAGCGGCCTCTGCACGGCCACTCCCTCACCCTGGACCGGCTCCACGTCCTGCAGACTCATCTCGTTAAGTGCGGCCTCCCCGGCAGCCTTCGCTCCGGTCCGGTGATAACGGGCCTTGGTCGGCGTCTTTTCTATGTCCGGTGCCGTCAAAGTACGTGCGGCGGAGTAGTCGCCAAGCAGAGCAATCGTCTGTGCATCAATGACTTGAATCTTGACCCCCGTGCCGCCGAGGTTGTCCGTCAGCAGCTTCGCATAGGTCTGGGCCAGGGAGAAATCGGGGGAGCCGGTCTCAGGCGGTAAAACGGCCAGAAGATTTTTGATATGGGCGGTGTAAACACCGGCAATCGCCGAGGCACGCTGCAATGCGACGACACCGCTGACCGCTCCCTCCAGAAATATCGT
>JANXNV010000089.1 GCA_025353925.1 Armatimonadota bacterium | reverse complement strand
CTCCGGCACGGGCGGGGATGCACCTTTTGCCGCGGGTGCGGATGCCGAAGATCAATCTCGGCAAGGGCCTGGCTGCACTGGCCTACCCCGTGACCAAATCGGTGGTCAATGGGGGAAAGACAGTGCTGAAGGTGGGGGAAGTGGCCGATAAGCTGGGCTTGGTCCCTAATATCGGCCCACCGGCGGTTAATGGGGTTGTGAAGAAGGCACTCTGGGGGGTGGGGCGGCACTAGCCTTCCCTACTCCCCCGGCGTCGGCGGGACCAGGCTCACGGCGCGTCGCCCGCCGGGCAGGTTTTGGACGATGATCTTGGTTGTCCTGTTCTCCGACAAAAGCACCTTTTCGCCGAGGTCCCACACGGGCAGGCTGGCCGGCGGGGCCGGGGCGGCAACAGGCCTCTGGGCGGCAGCGGAGACCAGCGGGACGCGGGTTTCCGGGGAGAAGTTTAGGAACACGGCCAGGAGGCTGGGGCGGGCCGCCGTAAGAGAGTCGAAGGCCTGGCGCAGCGCGGGTTCCTGCACCCGGCCTGCGCCGACCACCTGCACAATGCAGTCGGCGAGCGGGGCCAGAAAGAACACGTCGGGCCGGTCCAGGCAGGCGGGGGCGTCGACAATCACGACATCGGCCAGATTTCGGAGCGTCTTCAGCACATGCTCCATCTGGGGCAGAGAGACCAGATCCGCGCATTCGTCATCGACCCGCCCCCGCCCCAGGACCAGCAGGTTGCGGTCCTCGGACTCGCGGATCGCTTCTTCCAGCGAGACATCTCCCCTCAAGACATCTGCCAAGCCGAACGCGCCTAATTTTTCCGAGGCTGTCACCGCTTCGGGGCCTGCTGCAGAGACGCGCAGGTCGGCGTCGACCAGGATCGTGCGCTTACCGCACCGGGCCATCGCCCGGGCTAAATGCCGGGCGGTAACGGACTTGCCCTCCCCGGAAACCGCGCTGGTAACCAGAATGACCGATTGGTCCAGCAGGCCGACCTGCTGGGATTGATGCAGGGTCAGAAGCAGATTGGCGTAGGCATAGCGGTAAGCCTCCATGACCTTTGCCCCGCCGCTGCCGAGCATCAAGGCTTTCGCCTGTGCCTGCGGCAGAGTCGGCAGGGAGCCGAGGATCGGAGCGGCGAGAAGCCGCTGGATGTCCGAGGCCGTGTAAACGCGCCGGTCGCGCTGCTCAAGCCAGAGCACGGCGAGGCTGCCCAGAAAGACGCCCAGCATCGCTCCCAGTGCCAGGTTCTGGGGGATGTTGGGCCGGGAAGGGACCAGGCTGCCGATTGCGGCCTGCGTGATCTGAACATTGCCGGTCGCGATCTCCTCGTCGAGCCGGGCGGCGTCGAGAGAGGACTGCAGGGACGAGTACAGGGTATTCGCCAGATCGACATTTCGGACGATTTGTTTATACTCGGAGTCGATCCCCGGCATCTGCGTGATCGGCGCGATCAGGCGGCGCATCTGACCCATGGCGGCGGCCAGCTTTGCGGCATTGGTGGCCGCACTGACCTGCGTTTCCGAGTAATCGCTGAGAAGTGTGCTCTGGGATTGGAGCGTGGTCAGATCGCCGTGAACCGTGCCGTGGATGACCTGGGCCAGCCGCGTTTTGACATCCCGAATCTTCGCATCGAGCTGGGGCAGGATGCCCGGATATTCGGGGGTGAACTTTTGGGCCGCTTCTGCCCGCTCCATCTGAAGCTGGGTGAGCTGCGTCTGGAGGGTGATGGCCGACGAATCATCGCGCACTCCCCCGCTGGTCTGAAGCTGGGCATTCTTGGTGTGAATCTTCGCCGCGAGCGAGGCGAGGCGGGCATGGAGTGAGGCGGCCTCTTTTTGCAGGCTGCCGACTTCAGTCTGTTCGGTCTGGTACTGGTCAAGCAGATATTTTTCCTGACCGGCGACATCCGACAAGTGGTGATTCTGCTTGAAGCTCTTTTCCGCCGCCTCCGCGCTCAGGAGCTGATCCTTCGCCCCCGCCGCCCGCACCTCAAGGCTCAGAGCGATCTCCCGGACCTGCTGCTGGGCCATCTCTTTTTTCCAGACCAGAAACGACTGACAGACGGCATTGCCGATCTGCGCCGCCTGCTCCGGGCTGGCACCTTCCACGGAGACCTGCAGTACATTGGTCTCTTTCGGGTTGATGATGGTCACCGCATGCTGCAGCTTAGACGCTGTCCACTCATTTCCCAACCAGGCTGCCCCTGTCGCGCCCGCCTGGCTTCGCAGCCAGTGCAGAGTACGCTGCGGCATGGCATCGCTTTGCAGCAGGGCCATCTGAGTATCGACCGTCTCGACCACCGGCGGGGCGTAGCTGGGCTTCACGGTATCCATAGTCGTGGCCCGCTGGACCAGTACCATGCCGGCGGTGGCTTTCCATCGTTTCGACATTCGATGGGAAGCCAGGGCAGCCAGGCTGACACAGGCAGCGAGAAGCAGCAGAAAGACCATTTTGCGCCGCCACACCATCTGGGTGATCTCGGCGAAGCTGATATCGGAGCGAGTTGGGGCGGGCTGAAGTTCGTGTGTCATGCAATTATTCCTTGAGGTTTCAACGCGCGTCTAAAACGAGCCTCGGCAGGTCAAAACGGAGAAGGCTGTGCGCAGGAGCAGAGACAAATCGAGTGACAGTGAAGCGTGATCGATATACTTCATATCGAGCAGTACGCGCTCGTCATAAGTGGTGTCGCTGCGCCCGCTGACCTGCCAGAGTCCGCCGAGGCCGGGCTTGACCGTGAGCAGCTTTTCGCCGCTGGTCCCATACTTTTTCAGCTCCGTCGGGACAATTGGGCGCGGACCGATGAGGCTCATAGAGCCGAGCAGCACATTAAGGAGCTGCGGCAGCTCGTCGAGACTGGTCTTTCGCAAAAACGCGCCAAGGGGGGTAATACGCGGATCGTTCTCGATCTTGAATCCCGCCTCGAACCGCTGCTTCAGGTCGGCACGGCTTCGCAGGAGCTGTTCAGCATCGGGAACCATCGTGCGAAATTTGTACATCCGGAACTTCCGGCCATGACGCCCCAGCCGGGCCTGGCGAAACAGCACCGGTCCCCGGCTGGTCGCTCCCACCGCGAGGGCGATAAGCAGCATCAGCGGAAAGCTGAGGGTCAAAAGGGCAGACGCCCCGACAATATCCAGCAGACGTTTCGTCGCGGCATATCCCGGCGCGGCATGCCGCGCGGCTTCGCGGCTGGGACTTTCCGCACTAGTTTCTTTGGGTAATAAAAGTAGGTTCATAATTATGCGTTCTCATGCCGAACATGCTGCACGGCTTCGTACAGCGCGGTCACTTTCGGTCCGTTAATCTCCCAGGTGTAGCCGCTGGCGATCCGCTCCCAGGCGGCCCGCCCGCGCCGTTTGACCTGCTCAGGCTCCGAGGCGGCTTCGCTGAGGGCCGCCGCCAGTGCCTCGATGTCCCCGACCGGCACCAGCCAGCCCTGCGCTCCGTCCGCGACCAGTTCCGGGATGGCACCGACGGGCGTCGTAATCACGGGCCGTCCTTCGGCCATGGCTTCCAGCAGGGAGATCGGCAAGTTTTCCGCCGAAGACGGCAGACACAGGACATCGATGCCGCGAAAGAAAGCGTCTTTTTCCGGGCCGTCGATATTCCCCAGAAAGCAAACGCGCCCGGTCAGCCCGAGCATCTGAGCCAATGCTTCGGCATCGGCACGCGCCGGACCGTCACCCGCCAGAACGAGCCGGGAAGCCGTATGGGCTGACTTCGCCAGCGCATGGATCAAGTCACCTTCGCCTTTGCGGCCATCCATGAAGCCGATGAACCCGAAGGTCGCCTGGGAACGCAGCGGCGGGGCGGGCGAGACCAGGGCGACCGCATTCGGGATGACCGCCGCGCAGACTCCCGGCAGGTGCCGCGCGATCAGCTCCGCCATGCCGTCCGACAGCACGATGACATGGTTTGGCGGTGCGAGCACTTTCATCAACCAGCGGCGTCGCCACAGAGGCAGGGCGGTCAGTGTGTCTTCGAGACCCGCCCCGTGCAAATGCACCACGGCGGGGATGCCCCGACCCGCCGCCGCCGCTGCCATGAAGCTTTTCTCCATGACGGAGAGGCCGTGGGCCATGTGCAGATGGACGGCATCGGGCCGGAAGCATTTCAGCCGCTGTTTGAACGCCCGCATCGAGACGCCGAATTCGCGGGCGGCGGTCAGAAGCGTAGCACTCGACATCCCTGCGCGGCCTTTGACGCTCGTTTCGTTGAAGAATTCGACTTCCATCTCCGGCACGGTTCCCAGATAGGCGAGAAGGCCACCGACATATTTCGCCATTCCGCCGGGGAGCGACGGATCCTGCCCGGCCACAAGTATCTTCAAATTGGGACTCCCATCGGCTTTTCTGCCTCTCCGGCGGCGACGATCAGGGCAAACAGGAGCCACGTCTGTGAACGGAACTCCCAGGAAAGGGCGAAGACGCCGACCCCCCAGACGATCAGCATAATCAAACAGGCGTGTCTTAAGAGTGTCGGCTGCTTGGGTGCGCTCCGCCAGACGGCGAGTATCAGGGCGATAAACAGCAGAAAGCCGACTGGCCCCAGCTCCGTCAGCACAGAGAGGTAGGTGTTATGTGCAATCAGCTCCTGCTCCTGCCCATTGGTTTTTTTCGTCGCCCGCGCGAATGCCCCGCCGCCGACCCCCAGCAGGGGGTGCTCCCCGTAAGCGTTCCACCCGGCGTTCCAGATCTCGGAGCGGCCGCTGAGGTGATCATCCGACGAGGAGCTGGCGACCGAGGCCAACCGCTGGATCGGCTCGCCCAGATTGAGCTGCGTTGCTCCGATTACTGCCCCGATGACGACCGCGAGTGCCGCAAACCGCCAAGCACGGCCCAGCCGCAGCACCGTCACCAGAAAGAAACAGTAGGCGGGGATGGCCGCCAGCAAAGCCCCGCGCGAACCCGTCAGAATAACCACGAACCCGGTCGCGATCGGATAAGCGAAGTTGAGTACCTGTAAGAAAATTGGCCGGTCCCGGCGGGTCATCAGATAAACCGCCATGGGGATCCCGATCGCCAGCAGCAGGGCGATATCGTTCGGGTCGAAGCCCGAACCGGCAAACCGTTTCTCCCAGTGCCGGGCCGACGCCCCGTTCAGAAAGTTCTGGGCGGTGCTGACAATCGAAATGTAACCACCGAGCAGAAACGCCTGGAACGCCGCATCCACCCGGGCACGTGTGCGCAGGATGTCCCAGAGCAACACGGTCAGCGCGGCGCCCTGCCCGACATTCAGCGGAAACGGCGTGTCCCCCGGCACGACGCTCCACAGGACGCTGAGCGTGTACCAGAGTGAGAACGATACGGCCAGCCAGTGGACCAGGTGCAGCTTCCGAATCTCACCCCGGCTGACCACTGAAGCGAGCCAGAGCAGCACCACGCAGCCGCCGAGGATCCGGTTCGCTGAGCCGAGCGTGGTGTCCGCCAGCGGCATGAACAGGCCCGGCACACTCCCTACCAGTGCGAGGGAAGCCCAGAACGCCAGATTTTGCAGCAGCAGGCTGACGTTTCTCACGCGGATTGCCCCCAGAGAACCTTCTCGTAATTCGCCGCTGCTTGATCCGAAGCGAATGCCGCCCAGCTTTGTGCGGGCACTGGGGCGTTCTCGCCGCAAAGTGATTCTTCCAGGGCGGCTGCGAGTGCGTCGCTGTCTCCGACCGGCACCAGGCGGCCATATTTGCCGCCGCACAGTATCTCCGCCGGGCCGCTGGGGCAATCGGTGGACACGACCGGAGTCCCACAGGCGAGTGCCTCAATGAGCACGGTCGGCAGGCCCTCCCAAAGGGAAGACAGCGCGTAAACGGCGGCCCGGGCCATGTAGGCGTAGGGATTGGGCTGAAACCCCGGCATCTCGACCGACGCGCTCAGTCCCAGCTCGCTCACCAGATTTTCCAAAGCGGCGCGGTCCGGCCCCTCACCAAGAATCAGCAGGTTTGCCCCGGTTCGGGGGTGGACTTTCGCGAACGCCCGCAGAAGTGTTGGATAGTCTTTTTGCACGCATAAGCGGCCCACGGCCAGGATCACCGGCGGCTGTCTGGGCGCAAACCAGCGGTGGTCGACCGGTTCCTGCGCCTGCGCCAAGAGGGCAGGAGAGACCACCGGGTTGTAGATCATGCGGACACGCGCGGCGGGCATGCCGAACACGTCGCGAAGATCGGCGGCACTCTCTTCCGAGACGGCGACGATCGCATCGGCTTTGGGATAAAATCGCCGGTACATGTAAGGGAAGAGATTGCGATGAACCCCCACAGCATACTTGTAGTGAAACGACAGATTGATATGGACGCTAACCACCACACGCCCACGAAACCGTGCCGCCGCCGCCGCCCAGAGGGCGATCAGATTTGAGATGCCCATGGCCGAAAGCAGGGCGTCGGGTCTTTCCCGCCGCAAGTACAAAACCAGGGCTGGGAGACTGGTCAGCGAGCGGCGGCAGCCCAGATCGATCAGCCGGATTCCGGGTGTAATGAGCGCGAGATATGGCCCATCTATGCGCGAGACCAGCAGGTCCACCCGCCAGCCACGTGCCGCCAGGCCATAGGCGAGGTTGATCATCACCCGCTCGGCCCCGCCCCCGGCAAACGACTGCATATACAGGGCGACGTGACCAGGCGCAGACACGGCAGCCACTGCTTCTTGAATTGTCGTACGACCTCTTGCCATTAAATACTTATTCTTTGTGCCGCAGCCGCCAGAGGGCATCTTTGGCATTTTCGAAGGCCAGACCAAGTGACTCGGAGCCGAGCGGACGCCGGATCAAGCGGTGACTGCGCACCAGCGGCTCCGCCCAGCGGCGTTTGTAATGGCCGGAAGTGCGCAGCATGTCGTACTCGGCCATGCCGTTCTCGCAGCCCCATTCCATCGCCGCCAGGGTCAGCCGGATGCCTGCGTGGCACTTTCGGTAGTCGTCGAGCATGATGGTCGTCATCGAGTACATCGTCTTCCCAGCGATCATGTTCATCTCCATGGCGGCCAGCGCATCGCCGTCGTGGAGGGAAAACGTCTTCAGCCGTCCCTGCGCTGCCAGGACCTGAAAACAGAGCAGCAGGTCGCCCGTGCGCGTCGCCGCCACCCGGCTGCCTTCATCGACCCACTTTTTGCGCCAGTGCTCCAAAGCCTCGGGCAGCAGGTCGTAGCGATCTTCTTTCAGTTCCAGCCCGGCGGCATAGCGGCGGCACTGCCGATCTTCTTTTTTGTATTTCGTGCGCGACATTAAGGCCTCGTAGGTTGGCTCCAGCAATGTCACCCAGGACTCTTCGGGCCGCAGCATGCGTGTGTTGACGGGCATTTGCGAAAAGACGACATGGCTGCAGTCGATCTCGGCCCCAAGCAGCTCCAAAGCGGCATCGGTGTACTCGGGCAAGACGAAGAAGCGGGCGTGCGGCATGACGTACTGGGTTAAAAGCTGCCAGGAGAGCTTGCCGCGCTTTCTGAGAGGCACGACCCCGACCACCGCGCCTTCGGGGCTTCGCAGCAGCGCGATCTTCTGGCGGTCGCGCCCGACGCCGTCCTCCCAGAGCGCA
>JANXNV010000056.1 GCA_025353925.1 Armatimonadota bacterium | reverse complement strand
ACATCGTCCCATGCAGCGTCGCAGAGATGGTAGCAATCGGTGCAGACCTGGTTGGGAATAGAGCAAGTGCAACTGCTGAAACAGTCGAGACTGGTATCAGTACCTACAGGCAAACGCAAGAAGGGGAAACGTTTCTACATTATGGATATGCTGAACAGGCAGGCAATTTTTCAGGTGGTCTGCGTCCCGGTGGCTTTGCAACTACTATCGAGGGGTTATCTGGCTCTGAAGCACAAAGTGGTTTGGCCTTACCACGTGCTATTCCGCCAGATGCAGTCTATACCGTCTCCCCAGCACCCGGTACTTGGGTGAGGGTTAATCCTGTTGCAGAGCCACTTTATGGACAACCCGGTGGCTTGCCAGAATACCAGTTCCCAAATGGTCCCGGGCCAGGTAGCATATCTGGGCCTTCATCCATACCATAAATGAAAATTTGATATGAAAAACTGCCCATTCAACATCGGCGATGTCGTCATATACCAGCCTTCTCAGAAAGGTCTTGGTTTTGATGCCAACAGTAAGCCACAAGAACGATTAAAGCCAGGAAACAAATATACGATAGCAAACATTGAGAAAGAGAACTATATAGTCGTTGAAGGTTATAGTCATCCAGGAGGCGGACTTTATTGGACTGAATTTTCTGCTGTTTCTTCAAACGACAATAATCACTAATTAATATGGATACGATTGCCTCTCAGCTTGAGCCAATAACACCATGAATAGTTTTCTATGAGAACACAAACCAACCCGTTTCATGTAGGCGAGGATATAATTTACTCTCCTAGCACAAAAGGCAGAGGCAGCATAATTAATACTGACCTTGCCGCTCTTATTCCCGGCAATAACTACACCGTATCTCAAATTGAGGGCGATTATGTGATTATCGTTGGCTTCGAGAACTGCGTGCCTAGCACATTGTTTTGGACAGAGTTCAAGAAGAAGCTACAGTGAAAGTTTGATTACTAAACCAGAAATGGTGGCAATCCCGTATGCGAGCTTGATGTCAGTGGTACTGTGTGGCAGCGACCTGGACGGGGCGTTACAATGGATGTGTAGCATTCGGGTTCAAGTGGCCTCAATCATCACTGGACCTGAGCGGCTGAATGCTCATTCTGCAAATAGTATAGTGGGAGAGGTACAATAATTGTTGGCTTTTATTTGTTTCTCTCGGTTTCCAGGTTTTGCGTGAGGCGCGTGGCACCTCAAAGTCAGGAAATGAGATGGGCGGATAGTTCGTAACAACGTACACCCCCGCTCTTTCCAGTCCCATTAAGGACTTTGTTCTGAACTACGAAAGCCGAAGACCACAGCATAGGTCTCCGGCTTTTGTTCTGTCCGCCATGAAAGAGCAGCAGCGAGTTAATCGGAAAGCAGCAGCACTCTTGTTGCGGCTTAGGTCAAGTCATTCCGCCTCGACCGCCCTATTCCCAGAAACAGGTTTCGCTCTTTGCACACGCGACGCTCCCCTAACGGGATGGAAATGTGCTGCACTGCAATTCAGCAGCATGTTCCGAAAACCGGTGTAACTTTCTCCAATGTTCGTGTGACTTTTATTGACAGTAAAACATTTTGTGGATATAATGCGTACAAGAGAGGTGACACTCATCGAAACGTATTTTCCGGGAAAGATTTACTGTGAACAACGCAATCCGACGCGCTCGGCCTGAAAGAACTGGCGTTCGTGCGCCACTCGGCGATCTGGAAATGGCCGTAATGCGCCATATTTGGGATTGCGGCACCGAGGGCTGCCAGGGCGCGGATGTCCAGCAGGCTCTCGACAAAGAACGGCCTGTCGCCCTCACAACTATCCTTACGACACTGGATCGCTTGCGGGATAAAGGCATCATTCGGCGGGAGCGGCAGGGCAAGGCATTTCGCTACTGGCATGTCCTGAGTGAAGAACAGTTGCAGGAGAGGATCGTCACGGGAGTGATGGATCGCCTAATCGCGCAGTTCCCAAAAGCTGTCGCAACATACTTTGCCCAGCAGGAGCCGTCTGTTGAAGACGCTTGTAGCACAAGCCTTTCTGACCTAGCCCGACAAGTGGAGACTATCAATCAAAGGCAGCCGAATAAAAGGCAGCCAGAAGAAAATGGGCCACAGGATACGCCAGAGACGGAGACTGTTGATGATCATTAACACTCCTCTAATCCTAGTAAGTGCGCTGTTCTTCCTGGCGCTGGCTTCCATGTTTTATCTGGCGGCTTGGGGAATTGCGTATGCTGGGCTACGCAACCAGGGCCGCCGTTCTTCGCACACAGCAAACAAACGGCTTATTCTCCTTTGCCTGATATTGCCTCCTATCCTGGCAATAGTGCCGACGTTTGGCGGAGCTACGCTGCATCATAGCCATACAACGCAGCTCGTAGAACATCACAGTTCAGCATGTCGTCAGATGTTTGGGAGTCTTTTTTCTGCTGAAACCATGACTGGCACGGCCATGACCGTCAGTGAAGCTGCGGGCAAAGTCGTGAACGGTGCGGCTTGGCTCCTTGTCGGGACTGGGGTTTTCTTTCTGCTACGCCTGTTTTGGGCGACTGTGAAACTAGAACATGGCCTGACTCCGTACCTGGAAGCGTCATCCACTCACCTGAGTGATGCTCTTGCTCGTGTTGGGCGGCAAATGCCGGGCCTGAATGCCAGTCGCTTTTATGAGTGTGCTTTGCCTGCAACATATTCGAGTGTTCTGGGGCTGCGACATATCCGCTGCGTCTTGTCACGGGACTTCGTTGCTACCGCAACGGACGACGAACTAGATGCAGTCATCGCTCACGAGGCAAGCCATCTATCTGCCCGTGATGTTCCCGCAGCATTTGTGGTGAGCGCTTTGAGCTGTCTCTTTTTCCCGATACGTCCGGTACGATTGCTGGCCCGGCGCTGGCGTGAGGAAGCGGAACTGGCCTGCGATGATGCTGCCGTCGCTGCGACCCAGCGCCCCCTTGCCCTTGCCGCCGCCATTCTCCGTGCCGTCGGTACGCCTGTGTCCCACAACCAAAACAGTCCTTCTCTGCCCACAACAGTTATGCCCTTTGCAGATGAGTCCGCTTGCTCTGCCAGCGAACGGGTGGAGCGCCTTATTCGACAATCACAAGCAGTAGCATTGCCTTCTCCTCAAGAGTCACCCCGGCAGGTCTGGATCGGCTGGCTGATGACGTTCACCTTCGCAGGAATTGGAGCAATCATCCTGCTTTCACCGGAGATGGTTTGCTACGCGCATTGCTCCCTGGAAGCAGTCTCGCGGCTACTGCCGTGAAAGACTTTTCATGCTGGTGAGGAGAAGACGGTCGGGAACTATTGTTGTAGCCAGCACGTTCTATTACCAGTAGAATAAAGACGACGATAAAACGGGATACGATGAATGCAACAATGTTTATCCACAAAAAGTATATAATAATGGTGCTCGCCGGGTTCGCCGTCTTGGGCGGGGGACTCCCGATACAGGCCGCTCCGGGTGCGGGTGTCACCCTCGCGGGAGCGCAAACAAAGACGCTCTCTGTTGCACAAGCAGCAGCCCTAGACAAGACTGCCACCCCTGGCGCTGTTTCCGCCGATAAGAAAACACTGACGTTTCACCAAAAGACAGTCCGGATCGTCGTTCATAGTGGCCCTGCTAAAGATATGCTTTCTTACCGCATTGAGGGCCTCAAGAACCCGACTCTTGTTGTCCCGACAAACGCCACGGTTAAAGTGTTGTTCATCAACACGGATGACGATATGACCCACAACCTGCGCTTTGGTGTGCAGCATACCGGCCCTGGCCCGTCCGTGGGAACACCCAATCTGCCCCACAAAACCGCGACTGCCTTTCACGCTGCTGACGTGACGCTGCGTGTCCCAGCTAAACCAGGCACATACTACTACTTCTGCACCATTCCAGGTCACGCGCCTGGCGGGATGTTCGGCACGTTGATTGTTCACTGATCGTAATTCTTAGAAAGAAAAGACCATGAAGCTATTTCACAAGAGCGCAGACGAAGCGGCCCTGCCGGAAGAACCCAAGTCGCGGGAGGATGCACCGAGCGATGTGTCGCGCCGTCAGTTCGTAACCGGTGCGGTGGGGGCGGCTGGGGCCGGACTGCTGCTGGGCCAATCCGCTGTTCCCGCTTGGGCCGGCGGCACGCCCGCGATCGATACTCCGGCGACGCCCTGGCCTGCGACCTTCGATGTTGCCGGAACCGCTCCGCCGTCTCCCCCCCGCGAAATGCCCAAAGCCGGGGATGTGATCCACAAGTTCGAGATGGAAGTGACCATCGGCACCCACGAGATTTTGCCGGGCGTCAAGGCGCATATGTTTCTGTACAACGGCACCTACCCCGGCCCGGAAATCCGCGTCACCGAGGGCGACTGGGTGCAGGTGGACCTCAAAAACAGCTCGCCGGAGAACCACACGATCCATTGGCACGGCGTCATGCTGGCGAATGAGATGGACGGTGTGCCGTTTGGAACCCAGTGGCCTGTTTTCACCAAGCAGAATTACCGCTACCTGTTCCGCGCCCAGCCCGCAGGCACCCACTTTTACCACTGCCATGTGATGACCACGCTGCACCAGCAGGCGGGCCTTGTCGGTTCGCTGATTATTGAAGCCAAGGACGATCTTGTCAAAAAGACGTTTCCTTACACGCGGGAATACACGCAGCTTATTTCTGAGATTGACACAAACTGGGCACGCCAGTCGCTGAACGAAATGGTCGGCATGGGCATGAGTATGAATGCTATGAACGGCGACTCCAAGCTGATGAGTGAGATGAACGGACGCATGATGGGCTGGTTCCAGGACAAGGGTTCGTTCCTGAAAGCCATCAAAGACGGCTACATTCCGGCCTACACGACGCCCAAAGTCGGGATGAATCAGGTGATTACGCCGAACTTCTTTATGATCAACGGCAAATCGTTTCCGATGACCGATCCGATCATGATTAAGACCGGCGAGAATATCCGGGTGCGCCTCATTGGCGGCGGGATGCAGCCGCACTTTCTGCACCTGCACGGGCATGACTTCTGGCACGTCTGCCAGGATGGTGCGCCTCTGGCCTCACCGCTGCGCCTGAATACGATTCCCGTGTTTCCCGGCACGACCTCGGACATTATCATTCAGGGCACGAATCCCGGCTCGTGGCATTTCCACGACCACAGCGATTTGTCCACGACCAATAACGGGATACACCCCGGCGGCATGATGACTATGCTGATGTACGAAGATGCCGAGGAGCACGGAGTTAAGTTCAAGGACGCGATCCAGACGAACTCGTAGACAAACACACTTACCAGAAACAGGAGATCATCTTTTTGAGGACACTGCTCACCCGTACCGCCATGCCTGCGTTCGCTTTAGCCGCACTCGGTTTTGCCGGGCTGCACCCGAACGCCGCGCTCGCTCAGACTCAGCAGGTGCCGATTCCCGAGGAGCCGAGCACCGCACCGCAAATCGAGATACTCGGGACCGGCGTCGCCACGCTGGACCTGGGCCGCTCCCGAAACGCCGTGCCGGGCGGCGGGCGGGCGAGCGGCAGCCAGATCAACCTCTCCGATACGAGCCTATTGGTCGGCGCAGCGCAGCGGCTCTACAAGGGCGGCATCGGCAGCCTCTCGGTCGGCGGCCTGGCCCTGGATCAGACCAACACGGGGCGCGGGACGCAGATATTTCTGCATCAAGCATTTGCGGATTATCAAGACCAGAAGCTGGAAGCCTATATCGGGCGCACCGACCAGCCAACGGCGCAGATTGTGACCTTCCCGACCCTGCGCGGCGACGACCTGGTGACGTTCACGAACCTGCTCAACCCATTCTCGAACGGCGAAAACGTCAATGAGCACCGCTACTCCAATGTCGCGGCAGTGACTCTGAACCAGAAGCTGACGACATTCGAAAACTTTCACGTCCAGCACCTGATCGAGTCCGCTGACACCAGCCGGGGACCGAGCGTCGGGACAGGTCTAAACTCGTATGGGGTCAGCGTCCAGCATCTCGGGCTGCCGGGTCTAGAGGCCGTCGAAAAATACATTTCCTATGGAGTGGGCTATGAGCATCGGTCTGTCGGTCGCGCCGAAGGCGGCTCGTCGGACGCACTGTACGCCGGGGGCGTCGTCAATTTGAAGCCAAGCCTCGTCAATTTGGTGGACCTGCGCGTGCTGGATAATTATACGTTCGGCAGCAATTTAAGCAGTTTCCACGATACTTCCGACACGTTTCGGGCCAACTCAAACTCGGTGACGGCGGCGGTTCGCTACCTGCATAGTCCTTTTGGGAAGCCCGCGTATCAGGTCTCGCTGACGGCGGGCTACAAAAGCTACAGTAAAGTCTCTAAAGCAGGCTCCGTCGGGATCGCACTGACAGGTGTGAAGCGATTGGGAGAGGGCTTCGACGTCGTCGCTCAGTATCTGTATCAGCACCGGGACGATGCGCTGTCGAGTGCCTATGGCGGGGCACGCGAAGAGAATGCCGTTCAGCTTGGCTTCGTGTTTAATTTTGATACCATTTTTAACCGTACTATCGGTCCGCGCCGCTCGCTGCTGAATTTGCAGCACAAGTATATCCCCGATTAACGGGGTGGAGAGACAAAGAAGATAGGATTGTCATGAACTCAAAAATACTGCTGATGGTTTCTGTACTCACGCTCGGCCTGTTCCCCGTAGAAATATCGGTCGGCGCGGAACCCATGGCCGGAATGGATAGGGGCGGCAAGCCGTCGGTGCAGAAGCCCGCCGCGCTTGTCGTCACGGCGACGCTTAGTCCCGCCGCACCGAAGGCAGGCGACAATTCGCTGACCTTAACCGTAACCGGGCCGGACGGCAAGCCGGTCACCGGATTGAAACTGACGACGAGTGTTGCCATGACCAGCATGGACATGGGTACAACCCATCCGGCGTTCGCAGAGACCGGCAGCGGGCAGTACACGACAAAAGCCAACTTCAGCATGGAGGGTCCCTGGCGCGTCGTGATCCGCAATCAGAGCAGCAAGCTCGCCGTGCTGGACTTTAACGCCGGTTCCAAAACACCCTGGAAGTCGCCGCTGATCAAGGCAGTCGGTACAACACCCGCGCCGCCCGCCGCGTCCACTCCGCCCGCCCTGCCAACGCCGCCTGCCGCGCCTAATCCGCCTGCCGCTCCCAATGGGAACGCCATGCCTGGTATGGACATGGGCGGCACATCAGTAAACCCCATGAAGATGACAGGCATCGGAGACATGAAGACTGCAGTCATGCCCGTGCTGAAAGAAACCGGCACCTATATCGCCACGGGCAAAGAGGATTGGAACAAGCAGTCCGGCTTTGGCCGCAACGCAGGCATGGTCGGCATGATGAACCAGATGATGATTGGCGGCAGCGGCATGGAAGGCATGAAGATGCCCCCGATGGACATGAAGTTCGGCACCCAAAACTATGCCCCGCCCAGTGCGGACGAAGCCGACGAAAGCATGACCGGCATGGACACGCCCGCGCCGAAAGGCGGAACTACCCCCGCTGCTTCCGCCCCGGTACAGATCACCGCGACCATGGCCTCCGCGCCTAAATCCGGCGACAACCCGCTGACCATCAGCCTTACCGATGCTCAGGGCAAGCCTGTCACCGGAGCCGCGATCACAACCAGTGTAGCGATGACGAGTATGGACATGGGCACGACCCATCCGGCTGTTACGGAGCAGGGCGGCGGCAAATACACCGCCACGGCAACGTTCAGCATGGCAGGCCCCTGGCGGGTGACCGTGAAAGCGGTACAGCCCGGCCAAAAACCCCAAACCAAAGCCTTCGATTTCGACGCTAAATAGGCAAAGAAAGTAACTCGTATGGGTTTTTGGACCAACATTCACGGCGGCAGTACGCATTTCCCGATTGCACTGCTGTTCTCTTCGTTCTTCTTCGATGCGGCGGGCTATGGGCTGTATAAGAGAACATGGAGCCGTGACCTGCACGTTGCGGCCTTCTATACACTGCTACTGGGAGCCTCGGCGTCCTTTGTCGCGGTACTGTCCGGGCTGATCATTTCAGGCTGGCAATTCAGCGGCGGCGGCAGCCTGGCAAAACATCATTTGTTCGTCTGGCCCGCGTTTGGCCTGATTGTCGCACTCGGCGTCTGGCGCGTGATTGTCCGCGACACGGCTTCACGCTCCGTCTACGGCGGCTATTTGGCGGCTGCGCTGGTCGCGACCGGGCTGATGCACCCTTGCCAGGGCGGGACGCCATCCGTGGGAGTCGATGCAGAAGTATCTCGAAAACGTCACTTTCATGGAACTTTATCTAGGTTTTGCTTACATTGCAGGGGGCGCGAAAGAATCTACAGATAAACATGAGTGAAGACACATCCATATCTGAGCATAAGCCGGAAGAAATATCAGTCGTGATTGTAGACGACCACGGAATTTGCCGCGCCGGAATCCGAAATATGCTGCAAGGCTCGGAGTTTCATATCGTCGGCGAGGCCGCGTCAGGCAAGGAGGCTTTAGCACTTGTGCGCCGGTGCAGCCCGCAGCTAGTTCTGATGGACGTTCGTTTGGCGGGCAAGAGTGGCTTGGACACGTTGGAAGCCTTGAAAAAAGAGTTGCCCCGTCTTGTAGTTGTTGTGCTGACAATCTATAATGATCACACATACATCGCCCGTGCCCTCGCAGGCGGCGCGGCGGCTTACTTGTTCAAATGTATTGAGCGTGACGCGCTCCTGATTGCCTTGAACACCGTCATGCGTGGAGAGACGCTGCTCAGTGCGGAAAGTCTTTTGCGCTCTCTACATACTCTCAGCAAGAACGTCGCCAAGTCACATCATTTATTTCAGCCCCTGACGGACCGTGAAAAGGAGGTTGTGTGCCTGCTGGCTACGGGCCTCAACAACCGCGATATTGGCCGAGTGCTTTGCGTTGCCGAAAGCACAGCCAAGACCCATGTTGAGCATATCATTGGGAAACTTGGCGTTTCGGACCGTCTTCAGGCGGCAGTGTGGGCGGCCTGGCAGGGCCTTGTTCCCAACCCTGATTAGTTCGTTGTCGCAGAGGCAAACGTTGGGATTTCGACATTCAGCGAATATCCGCCGTTTGGGGGATGTGCTTTCTGTCAAAAAGGTCTATACTTAGTAGAACAACGGCAAGTAGCCGACATTAAGGAGAAGACCAATATGAAACGATGGCTTCCAGTAGCACTCTTCGCTGCCTCTCTGTCTTGGACTATCCCCGCTTTGGCTCAAGGCACTCCTGACCCTATTATCCGGGCTAAGGATCATCCGATGCATGGGAACGTGTTCTCGTCTCGCCTCAGCAAGAACGCCTACTGGCGCGCTGAAATCACCCGTAAGGGCTATGACGTAGCTTTCAATGAGTGGATGAAACAAGACCATCCCTTTGAGTATGCCACTTACTGCACCCGGGAAGCGAAAAAAGTGGCGGCTGCTTTTAAGAACACGGAACATTACACTGAGTTCAATGCTCTTCTTTCTAAGCGGCCAGACCTGCGTTCAGAAGTCCAGAGCCTAGGATTTGACGTGACGTTCGCGGACTGGCTCCGCCGGGAACACCCGGATCTGTATCGCAAGCATTTTAAGATTGAGAAGAAGATTGATCCTTCGATGAATGACAAGCAGATGCCTCGCGGGATGAAAATGTAACATGGTTTCTGTGTGCCCAGTCATTTTCGGAGCATAATGAAGGTGACTGGCCACAGATCACGATTGGTGCGAGGAAAGGTAACGGGACGACTTAACGTCAGGACAAAGCTGTGAAAAAGACAGCGTTCGCTGTGTATCACACAAAAGAACAGAAAAAAGAACAACTTCAAATGGACAAAGATTGCAGTGGCCGGAAGCACAACGGCGATGGCTGCAAGCACAACGGC
>JANXNV010000054.1 GCA_025353925.1 Armatimonadota bacterium | reverse complement strand
GCATCGTCCCCCTATGGACGGCGATCGGCCTACTACCGTCTCTATGCCAAGGGGGTTGGAAGTCTTGGAGAGGAACCGAAAGAACCTAACCCCTCAGCAAGCTGCGACCCTTCCCTGTTAGGGAAGGGTGCGGAGATCACTTATCAGTCATTCTGCTGTCCGACGTCTGATAACCCGTATCTCGTCCATGCGTTTCTGGAAGCGCAGCGGGAGGAGCTGGGCGAGTCGATGTATGCGCAGGAGTTTGGCGCACAGTTCGTAGATGATTTCGGGGCGGTGTTTCGAGAGGACGACATTGACGCGGGGATTGCAGATCTGCCGGGGGTGACACTTCAGGACGGACAGGTGGTCTCGGAGCCGGTAGCGGGCCATCTGTACACGCTAGGGCTGGATTGGGGCCGGAAGGTCGACTATACCGTCGTGGCCGTGGTTGATGCTTCGGTAAAGCCGACGCGACTGGTCTACCTGCAGCGATGGCAAGGGACCGGGTGGGAGACGCAGGCGCGGGAAGTGGCCGCGATCTGTGCCCGGTTCCAGCCGTGGCGGATCCTGGCGGACGGCAACAGCATTGGGGACCCGCTGGCGGAAACATTGCAGACGGAGATTCGGAACCTTACCCCAACCCCTTCCCTTGAAGGGAAGGGGCTAAGAGGTGTGCCGACCGTCGAGCGGTTCACGTTCGGCGTCGAGAGCAAGGGGAAACTGATCGACCGGCTAACGCTGGGGCTGTCGGCGCGGGCTTTGCAGTATCCCGCGCACCGGGTGCTGCTGTCGGAGCTGCGCGGTTTCGAGTATGGGACCGCCGGGGCGTCGGGCCGGGCGAAGATGGGGGCAAAGTCGGGAGCGCATGACGACACGGTGATTGCGCTAGCCCTTGCGTGGTGGGCCGCACCGGAGGGTCAGCCGCCGCCGATGCGGGAACGGATTTTGTTAGGGTCACAGCTGGGACTGGAGCGGAGAAGGTAGCCATAAATATGCGGGTCAAATTATGGGGAACACCCGGACTCCTAACTTTGTTTGTCTCATTATAAAATGTGGCAAGCAGGAAAAAGAAATGTGCTTGCCGAATAATCATTCAACCCCAGTCCGCAACATGAGAGCCACCCATGACCCAAATAACTACGGACGAATCCGACTCTATTTTTGATACGCGCACCGTGGAAAGTATTTATGACGAAATCTGCGATCTGTATCAGCAATTCCCCCAGCCCTGGGTCATTGGTTATAGCGGCGGAAAAGACTCAACCACCGTCCTGCAACTCATCTGGAAAGCATTAGAACGCCTTCCCGCGGAGCAGCGGCAAAAGCCCGTTTATGTCATCGCCAGCGATACCAGGGTTGAAACTCCGGTTATTGTAGATTTTATTGATAACACGTTGCGTCGGGTGAATGAACAGGCTCAAGAAACGGGGATGCCTTTTATTGCACAGAAGGTCATGCCCACTCTTGACGACAGTTTTTGGGTCAACCTAATTGGTCGCGGATATCCTGCTCCTACTACCCGCTTTCGGTGGTGTACAGATCGCATGAAGATTACACCGGCGAACCGCTTTATTGAGCAAAAGGTCGCCCAGCATGGTGAGGTTATCATGGTGCTTGGTGTCCGCAAAGCAGAGAGTGCAACCCGCGCTCAGCTGATGAGTTCATACCAAGTTAAAGATCACCTTCTGCGCCGTCATGCTACCTTGCGTGGGGCCTTTATTTATGCACCCGTCGCCGATTTTTCTACTCAGGATATTTGGAATTATTTGCTTCAAGTTTCATCACCGTGGGGTGGCAACAACCGTGAGCTGGTTACACTCTATCGCAACGCAGCTAGTGGTGAATGCCCCCTAGTAATTGACACTTCAACTCCGTCCTGCGGCAACAGCCGCTTTGGATGCTGGGTTTGCACCGTCGCTCAAAAAGATTCTTCAATGGAGGCTTTGGTGGACAATGGTCAAGAGTGGCTGGAACCGCTGCTGGATTTCCGTCAGTATTTGGCCGAAACAGGTGACCCCGCAAAGAAGCATCAGTACCGCGACATTCGGGGCCGTGACGGACGCGTGATTTTCAAGAAAGACGGCACTCTGGCTGCCCGTACTTATAAATTGGAAGCCAGTCAAGAGATGCTTCGTCGCCTGCTCCGCACGGAACAAAAGGTTCGCCGTGAAGGGCCTGATCCCGACGCCCGTCTGATTGGAGATGACGAGATTTTGGAAATCCGTCGTCTTTGGCAGACTGAGCGGCAAGATTGGGACGACATGGTTCCCCAAATTTTCCGTGAGGTCACAGGCCATGATCTCCTCTGGCCGCAGGATGACAACGGCGGATTCGACGGAGAGCAGAAAGCCCTTTTGGGAGGGATCTGCAAAGAATACGACGTTCCTCTTGACTTGGTGGCGCGTCTGCTTGAGCTGGAACGTCAGTCTGCCGGTATGGCTCGACGTGCCGGTGTCCCTAAAGAGATCGCCGACTTGTTAGGGCGTGAGTGGCGTAGCGAGGAAGAGCTGCTTGCACTGAACGCGCACAACGTCCCGAACGGCAAGTCACAATCCACTGAACGAATCCAGTTGAAACTCCTTTAAACTTTTATGCAACTACTGAGCTTACGTGTCGAGAACTTTGGCATTTTCCGAGGGACGCATTTTTTTGATCTGGTCGCGCCCTCCGTGACCGAGCATGCCCCAAATCTCACCATTTTTGTCGGCCACAATGGGGCAGGCAAGAGCACGCTTTTTCAGGCCATCGCCGTCGCCCTACATGGCATCCAGGCACTGGGCGATAAAGTGACGACACTCCACTACCAAGACTTTTTGTACGGCCATATGCACCGACACAAAGAAGGCAGTAAAACTCTTGTCAGCACGGAGGCATCCGTCTCTTTGTCTTTGAGTCATGTACAGTCTGGTAATCCACGTCGCGTCTATGTGACACGCCGCTGGCAGCGCAATGGGCGCACGGTGAGCGAGGCCCTAGAAGTCTCCCAAGATAGTGAGCTGCTGACCGCAGAGGCTGCCGATGCTCAGGCATGGATCAATGATTTGTTGCCCCCCGACATGGCTCGTCTTTGTTTTTTCGATGCAGAAGATCTCGATGCTCTGGCAGGAGCAGGCCAGCGCAATCCCGCGCTGGGTGAAGCCTTGAAACGGCTCCTGGGGATTGACTTGATCCAGCGTGCACAAGCCGATCTGCGTGCTTACATTCTAAAGCAGGGCGGCAGCAATGTGGTGAGTAGTTTACGGCAAGTGGTACTCACCCACCAAACAAGTTTAGAAGGTATCGACCGTAAACTCGTGACGCTGAGGACACAGATAGAAGAATTGTCGGAAGAAGAAACCACGGCTCAAGCCCAGATCGCTGAACAAGAACGCCTTCTGGCCGCCGCCGGTGGGTTGTACGCCGCCCGCCGGATCGTGCAGCAGGAGCGATTGGAAGTCATTGTGGAACAGATCGCAACGGCCCAAACTCAAATTTTGGATCAAGCTGCCCATCTACTCCCTTTTTCACTCGCACCTGATCTTTGCCGCCGACTTGCAGCACGCCTTGTGAGAGAAGAGGACATACATCGGGAACAGGTTGCTCAAACGCTGCTGCAAGATAAGCTGGAACAGATTGAGGCGGTTATTGAGGACAGTAAGTTTTTAAACAATCTTAGGCTAGGGCCGGATAGGCAGAAAGAAATCCGTCATCGCTTTTCCGCAGCACTGCAAGATCACCTGCCGACGCCTTCGATAAATGTTACATTGCGACATCACCTTGCCACTCCGGAACGTACTCAACTTCAGAACTGGATACTGGAAGCAACAACCATTGCGCCCAATCAAGTTCAGCAGGTAGGGGAGCGGCTGCGCTCTTTGCAGGAGGAACAGCGCACTTTGGAATTGGACTTGCAGCGAGCACCGGATGATGCTTCCCTGGCACCTCTTCACGCGTCTGTGCTGGAACATCAGGCAACTCTGGCATCTCTCCAGGCGCAGCGTGGACAGATCGGGGAGCAGACCGGTGCGGAGCAGTATCGCCGCGCCGACAAAGAACGGGCGATGCAGAATGCCATCACTGCGCTGATCGAGGCACAATCGGGCGAAACGGAATTGGTCCTTGCAGAGCGCAGCCGCACCGTTCTCCGGGCCTACGAGATTGAACTGACGCGCCAGCGGCTGTTCGCTTTAGAGCAAAGCCTTGTCGCCTGCTTCAACAAACTCTGCCAGAAGGACCACCTGCTGACCGCCGTCACGATCCAACCCGACAACTTTGCGGTAGAACTCAAAAGCATGGATGGTCGCTCTCTCAGCCTCAGCAGCTTTTCCGCCGGGGAACGGCAGCTGTACGCCCTGGCTCTGCTCCAAGCCATGCGTCAGGTCAGTGACCGCCAACTACCAATGCTGGTAGACACGCCCCTCGCCCGTTTGGATGCCGAGCATCGTCACCGGCTGCTGCATGACTATCTGCCCGTCGTGAGTGACCAAATATTGCTATTCGCTACCGATGCCGAGGCCGATGCGCCTTTCCTCAGCGCGGCCCAGCCTTACCTTGCCTATGCCTATCGCCTCAAGTTTGACCCTGAGCGTGGTGATACAGAGGCGACCCTTATTGAACAGCCTTCCAGCTTGCCATCAGAATACCGATCGGTCCAGGAGCTACCCCATGTCTTTTAGTCGCCTGTACGTTAGTGAAGACGTAGACAATAAACTGCGCGTCCTAAAGATGCGAACTGGTCTTTTGCCCAACCTACTCTGCCGTATGGGCTTTTGCTTGTCCCTTTCAGAGCCAGGCATCCCCGACCTACAGCTTTACTCAGATACTCAGGCCCGCGAGTTCAACCGCTATACCCTCACCGGCCAATATGATCTATTCTTCTTTTCGCTCCTACGTGAACGCCTTGCTGAAGATGGCCTTGACACTGAGGATTCTCTGGAGCCGCAGTTTAAAGCGCATATTAGTCGTGGTGTAGGTCTTATATATCAACGTGTGAAGTCTTTGGAAGATATTCAAAGGTTGCAGGCAGAAACGCAAAAATATGCGGCGAAGCTCTAGTGTTATTTTTAATAATTTCCATGTTGGGACGTTAAACTGTCTACAGGTCAGGCACAGTGAGTTCTGGCATTTCTTCTACAGCCCGCGCATTTAGATTGACAAGCTGACTCAAAACATGGGTGCTAATTACATCGGTCTCTGTCATCCCGCTCGCCATGTTCAGCCAATCGTCAATAATCTCCAGCCCTCCGTTGCAGTAAGCCTCAAAGAGCTTGAGTAAATCCTGAGTACGTTCTTCAGCCAAAAGCATCGTGTCGCCACTCGCAATGCCAAATAGAAAGAGCAAGCCTTCAAAGTCATTGCGCCCAGTTAAAACTTCCCATGGAATAGGTAACTCTGTTTTCATTGGCGGCACACACTGGTCTCGTTCATAGCCAAGGCAAGCCGCGAAAACAAATAAGTCTCTGTATGTTGCAAATGGAGCGTTTGGGTGCTCTGGACTATGCTTGAGGCGCTCAATCAAGGTTGCCTTGTCGAATGGACGATTAATCTCACCGCGGCGCATTATTTTACCTCCTCGATTCGAGTGTACTCATATTCTGCGTCTACCCTCAGTTGCTCATATTCTTTCCCGTGAAGAATCAGTCGTGTCATATTGGACACTTTGGGCACTTTTGGCCCATGATAAGCCATAACATACTCGTTGCCTACCTTCGGTGCCAGCGCCTCATCGACTACACCTTGCCACTGCGACCCAGTTACTAGGACTACTACTTGCGGCGCAACCGTCGGCAACCACTCGGCGATTCCCTGGCGGTATTCATTATCGAGCGATCCAAACGGCGAGTCCATCACAACAGGGAATGTACCACCGCCTAGTACGAATGAATTTTTAGACTGTTCCCGCTCCTGCGCGACCTTCACAAGACTTCCTATAAATGCCAAACTGGTAATCTGATTCTCCCCAGTAGACTTTGAGACATCCCGAATTTCGGCGTCTCCGACGCGGACATGCTTGCGGACTCGCAACGTGTAATCTTCTGTCAGTTCCGCCCAATAATCTTTTCGGCACATCCGCTGGAAGGCGGTATCAATTTCGTGAGAAAGATACTCACGCACCCTCCGAACCTGATGCTCCAAAATTGTATCAATAATAGATATCGTCTCACCCACCGCCTGTAAACGTCGTTGAGCAAGTGCCGCTGCCCCTTCACGTCGTGATAACTTATCAAATTCCGCCTCACGTTTCTCGCGGCAGCTGACCAACGCAGAAATAACTGTAGATAGCTCGGCTCTTTTGCCAGCCATATCGCGAAGATCCTTTTCAACTTCCTCTAGGCGCGCTGCCAAGTCACTGCCCGTTTCGATTGCCCTGTCACCCATCTTGTGTTTGATCTGACTAATTTCCTCTCCGACCTGTCGTAATTCGCTTAACACCTTGGTACGATCGGCAATTAATTGGCGAAAGCGATTAGATTCGTTGGGAAGCTGCTGTGTAATCGACTGCATTGTCGCATTCGCTGTCATATAAGCCTCTTCCAGTGCGTCATCTCCCGCTTGTCCTAGCAACGCCTTAACAGCCTGCCAAGCTGGGGAACCCTCTTCCAAAGGACGGTCACAGATACAGAGGGCGTCATGCAGTAGGTCATCCAGTAATGGCGCCCGGTATCGGAATGGAACTTCTCTTCGTGTGCGTTTCTCCTCAATTATTTTCCGCGCCTTCTGGACTAGCGCTTCTGAGAAGGCCATCGGGCCAGATCGATTTAACCACGCAACGATTTCTAATCGAAGCGCCTCCCGGCGCTCGTTCAAATTCGTTTGCGCCCGCTCCCGCTCTGAAAATTCCTGTTGAAAAAGCCGCATGGACTCGTTGAGAGACAAGTCCTCCAAAATAGCCGCCTTACGTTTTTGCAGTGCGACTTCATTATCTTCAATCTCCTGATGTCCCGCACGCTTATCCACTAATTTTTGATCGATTTGATCTATCTCTTGTTTTATCTTTTGCGTGTCAGCATCGCTCAAACGCGCGATTTGGTCGCGGAATTCTTTTGAGACTTGGCCTTTGAGATCGCTTCGTGTCTGCTCCAGCAAGCGCAATCCGAGGATTACCTTAACTGCCTCACTGACCTTTTTATGGCTACTTTCCATTGCTAAATGGTCGATCCGCTCTCCATTAAAAAAGAAGTAGCCCCACATCTCTTTCGGCATCAGTCCTTGAATATGTTCATCAATATTTTTCGGCTCTGAATACTCGCCTAGATGGTCAATTTGCAGGTAAACACCACTGTTTAGTGACATGCTACGCTTGCCTTGCTCGGACCGCGTTACATGTCGCCGAATAAGATATTTATAGTCACCATTTCGAAAATGCAGTGTCACCGATGCTTCTGCCTTGTCATCCTCTTCTCGCACTGCTCGGTGGTTGACAATGTCTGTTTGCTGCTCGACATCATCACTGAACTCGCCGAACAGAACCCACGTGAGTGCATTCAACAACGAAGTTTTACCAATACCATTCTCTGCATGGATTAGCGTGACGTTATATTGTCCCGGTTGAGCAAAGAGAATCTCCTGCTCACCATAAAACGGACGGAAATTCTTAATCAGAAGACGCTCAAAAATCATTCAGAAATCTCTCTTTCGACGATTTGGCGAAGCTTATCAATTCGGCCCTGCTCACGCACCGCCATGTGAGAGTACCGACGCTCTTCGCGTAGAAGGTCACGCAAAAGTTTCTGAATGTGCGGCGGGGCACTTTTTATGATTTCGTCAGTGGTTTCGTTAAGCTGCTGCACTGTTTCTTCCATTCTTACTCCGTGAGAAGGTTATAACGTTTTTGGAAATCCAATAGGGTGTCCATTGCACTAGGCCCATTCCGGGCCAGTTTGGCGAATCTTGACGCCCGTTGCAGTTCACGTCGAAGCAAACCACGTTCTACGCTGTAAACCTCGGCAGATAAATTGTCCGTATTTTCGGTCGGCACTACAATGAAATCGTAAATTTCGGCATTCTGTTTGCCTGGCGCCCGGCGCAGGATACGTCCCAAGCGCTGAATAGACTGACGGGGGTTGGTCGTACTCGCCAAAATATATGCACGCTGTGTTGCTGGCACGTCTACGCCTTCATCCAGGCAACGAATAGCAACTAGCGCTTGGAGAGCCGTCGATTCGAACTGATGCAACAAGTGCGCGCGCTCTTCCCGCGACTCACCTGCTGTAAACGAATGGACTCGATAGCCCAACTCCTTTCTTAGCATCGATACGGTAGCATCCACCTGGCGCATGGCCTCAGCTTCTACATCCGACTCTGTCGTGCCATCTCCACAGTAAAAAAGTGCATGCGAAGCGAACGGATGCTCACGCAGGAGTTCCTGTAAACGTGGCAATTTTTGCGATGCGGAACCAATTAGGCGAGCCCGCTTTAGCAGCAAAGATTTCAACTTAGTGCCTGGCCCGTCGTCAGTATCACGCGCAAAGGATAATTTACCGATCTGTGCCGACAGAACATGATATTGGGTTTCTTCTTCCCGCGTCAGTTCGACAAGTACAGGATAGTAATAGTACGGCGTCAAGCAACCCTCTCCCAAGGCATTATCCAGTGTGAACTGAAAAACAACTTTCCCAAAGTAGGCTTTTAAGCCATCTGATCCTGTTTCGTCAAACCATCGCTCTGGAGTGGCCGATAGTCCAAGCCGATAACGTACATTCTCTGGAAGGCATAATAGGGTACCAGCCGAGCCTAGATTGTGAACCTCGTCGCCAATCAGTAGAGTATCGGCGGGTAGTTGCGCTAAAAGTGATTGAAAGGCCGAGCCGATAAAAGTTGCGCTAGTTGTCAGAAAGCAGATTAAAGGCAGACTTCCGCTCAGGAGCGCCTGCAACTGTTCCATTGCTAGTGGCGTCCATGAAACACGCGATTCGTAGCATTGCACAGGAACAAAACCCAGTGACCGCGCCTCCGAATCCCATTGATTCACAAGATGTACATAGGGACAGACGATCACTACACACAAACGAGGTACTTGCTTGTGAAGTATCTGAATTAGTGAAAGTGCCGTAAAGGTCTTTCCACTGCCAGTCGCCATCTCAAGGAGCCCACGGCCTTTTCCCCTAAACCACTCTCGGATAGCGATCTTCTGATATTCCCGCAGAACACGCCCATCAATCGGCTTAGTCTCCTCCATGAATTGTGTCGAAATTGTGCCGTCCTGTATTGGACGTTGCGCGGGACATGCCTCAAGCAGTTGTGCGCGCACCGCCTCTGGGAAATCCACCACTTCCAGAAAAGGCGTCTGGTTTTCCCATAACGCATCAAAGTGTTCTTGCTTGCGAAGCGCCCGCGAACGTACTCCGACATCCCAGCTCGGAAAAGCGTCAATTTGCTCAAAATTGACGCTCAAACCGTTCAGTGTTTCATTGGCTGATCCTGTGAACGCGACAAACTCTTGTGATGCATCATAAAAGAGGCCAAGTTTCTCGTGATACAATCCTCCCGCTTCTGGGTTCCTCGGCAATGCTACCCGTACATCCAAAAGATCATTTGCCACCATCCAGGCCAGCAACTCCCGCTGTGCCTTCGGCAGATCGACTACCACTTCCGCCAAACGGCGTTCTGAAATTGAATCTCGCAGTTCGTACCCTGCCTTGATTGCTTCTATATCTTCTGGGGTAAAGCGTGGTGACGCGATCAGGCGCATACGTCCGCCGTTTCCCAAAAATTGCACCAGTCCTCGCGTCACCAGAACCAGCACTGCGCTCGTAAAGTATCCTACCGCTCGGTCGTAACGCACACTTTGCGCCAAGCATGGAACATAAAATTCCGCCGCCAAGTCGTCCCGATCACTCCGGTATTCCTCTTGAAGCGTTAAATCCCTCAACATGATAGTAATTGCTCAAGCAGAAGATCGTCAACAGAAATTTCAATTCTAATGATTTCTGCCGGTCTCCCATCCGCTAGCTCCCAAAGTGCTCCCTCTAAAGGCACAATGCCTCCGGACTGTTTCCAGACACGCCGCAATGCCCAGCGACAAATTGGAACGGAGATTAAAAACTGATCTTTCAGTCCGTCGTATATCTCCGTCTCTGAAGCCGGATAACCACGGCGCTCCAAGAACTCGACTACTGCTTCTTCCATGAAAATAAATGCGTCCTCTTTCCACATAGTCAAGCCATAGATGCCGTTTCCGTGCCCTTGAAATCGTTCAGAGTATAACAACAGAGCCTGACGTACACTCCGCTCGTCACACTCCTCGAAACGGTTTTGAATGGCACGAAGCAAATCTTGGAACTGCATTGGCAAACCAGCTTCTTCCAAAACTGCCTCTATCTTATCAATAAGTGTTCGAGGGGTGTTTCGGCGCGATTCCATTCGTACCGCTTCTATATCCGATTCTATAAAATCGCCCCAACAAGCAAGCCCTTGAACTCCTCTGCCATATGAGCGGAATACGTCAGTATTCCTTTGAGCTGCGGTTCGGCAAGCCGGAATGTTCACTTCACCAAATTGTTCTCGACAAGCGGCAAACAAATCCTGAACAAGCATAGGGCGACCATTTTTAGTTAGAATTGTTTCCATCATGCGAGTTAATGTCAGTCGATCAGTTACTCGCGGCTTTGGGCTACGCGTTCTGATCTGCCATAGCCCGTCCTTCATCACGATTTTAGGGTTCAGCCACACTAGATCCTTCATCCCTACAATCGGCACTGGGCCATCTGGTATTACTCCTGCCCAGATGTCCTTGATTGTCTGTTCGACTTCTGCTTCCCCTAGGCCGTCATTAGAGACTGCTAATTGCTCATAAAGTTTACTTACAAGTACCTCGAGGTTTGTTAGCGTAACAGGCGGAGCCAGTGCAAGTACTTGCTCTCCGCGTCCTACAATTGTCATTGCTGCAACAAAGTCAGGATATTCGGACAGAAGTTCCAGTAGGCCCGCACCACGAACCGAACCTGTAATCGCATGAAATTGTTCGACCAAATCTCTTTCTAAATCACTAGCGCTCAATACTCCCTGATGTTGATATAAAAGGTATGCGCAGGGCAAAGCAAACGCTGATATCAATGAACGAAAACGACTAAGCGTACGCTCACTCAACGATAACATTTGGTAAATTCGCGAACGCGAGACCCCATATTTCTTAATCAACTCCGTTCGTGACAATGGGGCCGAAAATAATCCGTAATATTCGATAAAAATGTCGCGACGTCTCGGCTGCTTAATCGATTGGTCGAGGACCGCCAGAATCAATTCACCATAACTGTTAAATCTCTGGCAGGGGGAAAAGTTTTCCGGGAGGTGTACTCCATAATCCTTCAGATCTATTTCGCTGCACCATTGGTAAATATTCCAAGCCACATCTTCTACTGCTAGCGGCCCACGGACGCTTATCACACTTTGTGCTTGATCTACGGCTTTCGGTGCCGCTTTCTGCTGCTCATGCGACATTATGTCAAATTCCCGAAGTGCTAGCTCAATATCGGAGGTCGTTTTTGACCCTGCTTTCGCGATTTTCATGATCTCTGATGGTGAAAGGATCAGAAGTTGCCCTATTGTCTGAATGCTATTAGACCGTAAAATATTCCGACTTCGAACCGAAAGACGAAGCCTGTCCACTGACAATGTGCGATTTACAGAAGATAAATTACATCCTGTGATCCGCTCGAAAGAAGGTTCAGTCGGAAATAAATCGGCTACCGAAGCGGTAAGAAATCGTTCCCCTCTCGAAAAATCAAAAGAGATTTGCGAACTAGAAGAAGATCGCGAAAATGTCAAAGTATAGGTATCCAATAGCTGCTTTAGAGTGCCCCGCCCAAAAGTGGGTATCATCATCAGTTTTTCGGTTGATATGTTATTTAATCCAACTAATGTTTTGAGACCAGCCTGTCGGAGACAGTTCTGACATCTTACATTAAAAGGCATATCTTGTAATGATGTTGTATCAGGCAATACCTGCTTCCCATAACCTGTAAACAATTCAAGCAATGTTTGGCTTTTTGCTTCCTTGTTTCCTCGCAGTTCGGTAATTTCAATTGGGCAGACCTGGATAACCCTAAGATCACTATTTAAGCTTTGATAATCAGTTTGTAAAAGAGTTGTTCTTGAGTAGTTCGCCAATTTAGCACCTTATAAATGAAGTCAGCAATTATATTATAACAGGAAATCATTACGATGAATGGGTATTCGTAAAATAAAATGCTAAGAACCTATCTCAAAATGAGAGGGTTGGATCAAGTTCGTACCAGCGGCGGAATCAGAGCAAACCTGACGCCAACTTGATCAGGGCGAGATACCGCTCGGCCAGTTTATCGTAGCGCACCAGAATCGCGCGGCAGCCACACAGCCAGGCGAACGTGCGCTCTACTACCCAGCGGCGGGCGGGGTGCGTTTTCTTCTGCTCTGTGTCAAGCTTTTCCTCACCAATGCGCCGGATGTGAGGCACATAACCCGCTTCCTTCACGACGGCCTCGGCGGGCGCATTGTCATACCCTTTGTCCAGGCATAGGTGTTGCGGTTTCTCCGCGGTTGGTGCGGGGCGCACCACAACCACCGCGTCCAGGGTCAGGGCAAGCAGTTTGCCGTCGGGCGTGTTGGCCCCGCCGATGCAAGCAGCGAGGGGTCTGCCGTTTCCTTCGACCAGCAGGCTTTTCTTGACGCCTGATTTGGCGCGGTCGGTGGGGTTGGGGCCGACGCACTGCTCTTGCGCCCCCTTTTTCCGACCCCGCTCTCGGGGACGCCGCGCGCTTTCCCAAGGCAGCCGTCGGCGGACTGCCACTGCCAGTCCACGCCTTGCAGGTCGTCGCACTTGGTCAGCAGGACGGCCCACAGGATGTCAAAGATGGCCTTCCCTTCCCAGCGGGCGAAGGCACGGTGGACGCTGCTGTCGTCGCCGAACTCTTTAGGCAGATGGTTCCACTGGCAGCCTGTCCGCATCCGAAAGATGATGCCGTCGAAGGCGCGGCGCGGGTCGCTACGCTTACGGCCCCTCTTGGCAGGCGGGTCATAGACGGCCAGGACTTTCTCGATCAGCTCCCAGAGCGGGTCAGGAACATTCCAGATCGTCGGCAACGGCTTGGTCTTGTCCGGCTTCGGCTCACTCTTTTGGGGAGCGGGTTCAACAAGTTCAGTGGTGGGCAGCATACCCGCATTATTGGTTCATCGCAGGCTCATTTGTAGACCTGCATTTTGAGATACATTCTAAAGAGGAAGTATCGAAGAAATAAAATTTCAACTATGAGCGTTATGTGATCATTTTATATGAGTGCTATATTATCAAGTTAATTTAGTGCAAACTTAAAATATTATGGTAGAATAAAGATGCCTTACCGCAGGTCTTGATTGCTGATGGCTTTCATAACACGCATGTAGGCACCCAATTTCGAGACTCATTATCCTGGCATTAAACCGCCAAGGAGAGAAGGTGGTTTTTATGACAGCGTTGGCAGCATCGTATGATCCGAAACGGAAAGATGGGGAGTTAATCCGCTATCCATTGGCGGCGGGGGCGCATGTGTTTAAGGGGGCACTGGTTAGTGTCAGCTCTACCACAGGCTACGCGGCTCCGGGAGCGGATGCCACCGGGACGGTCTGCGTGGGCGTTGCTTTCGAGGAAGGCAACAACTCTGCCGGTGGGGTGTAATACGACGGCTCCATTAGCTCTGGCGCGGCGGGGGCGGTGTCAGTGCGGGTCCAGACGGTGGGCCTGTACCAGTACCATAAGGCCAGCGCCGTGCAGTCGGATGTCGGCAAGCAGGCGTTTATCGTGGATGACAACACGATCGCGACGGTCGCCACGACAAATAGTGTTCGGTGCGGCGTGGTCGGGGCATGGGTGGACGGGGGAACCCTCGCCATCTTGATCGACGGGAGGATCAGCTAATGACACGGATTTCCATGGATACGCCGACCGTGCTGAGTTTCTCGACCGAGGAAATGAGCCAGGAGCGGGATGCGCTGCTTCTGGAATGCGGAGCCTATCCCGATAAGGGGCTCTCGGTGACGGAGGAGGATCTGGACGGGATTGTCGCCCGGTTCAGTGCGGAGGGGGCACCGATCAAAGTCGAGCATATGGACACGCCGCTTGACCCGCTGGGGCGTGTGCAGCGGATTTGGCGGGAGGGATCCACGCTGATGGCGAAGCTCCTGTTTCCCGAAGATCTCGCCGGGTTCCTGCGGCGTCGGGGAGTGCAGAAGCTGTCGGTGGGACTATCGCGTGAGGCGGTGGGACTGGCGCTGACGGAGGTGTCACTGGTCCTGAAGCCGCGGGTTGCGGCGGCGGCGATGTTTGGGGAGGAAGCTAACCCCGGCGTGACCGCAAGGCTTTCGGAACCTAACCCCGGCGTGACCGCCGACCCTTCCCTGTTAGGGAAGGGTGAAGAGGGGAGACCTACCCCGCAGCAAGCTGCGACCCTCCCTAAAGGGGAAGGTAAGGAGGCAGACGAAGGGGCGGGGAAGGACCGGGAGATTGCGCGGCTGAGTGCGGCGCTGGTATCGCGCGAGGTGGAGGGGCAGATTGCTTCGCTTAAGGCCGCAGGGCGGCTGGTGCCGGCGACGGAGCATTTGGCCCGTGCGCTGCTTTCAGTTCCCTGCAGTGCCCTGACGACGCTGACGGAGAGCGCGGCTCCGCTGCCGGTGAGCAAGGTGTTTCTGAGCTACCTGGAAGCGCAGGCTCCGGTGGTCGTTTTCGGGGAAGTGGCACTGTCAGGACTCGGGGCGGTGATACCCCCTGAAACGCGGTCGCACCATCACGCAAAGGGTGACCTTCCGGCACTGACGGCTGATGAGGAGGCCTTTCTGAAACGTCTGGGCCTGGAACCGGCGAATGTACAGCATATGATGCGGCATGGGACACTGCCAAAGAAGTGAGAAGAACCTAACCCCGCCGCTCCGCGGCGACCCTTCCCTAAGAGGGAAGGGTGGAGAAAATGCCCTGGTGGGCAGAGAGAAACTTAAACAATGGCACTTGTCAAATCCGATATTGGGCCGCTTCTCAAAGCGGGACTTAAAACACAGTTCTTTCAGACTTTTGGGGAAACCCCGGCGATGTACGACCGGATCGCTACGATCATTCATTCGGATAAAGACACGGAGCAGTATGCATGGCTGGGGGCTTTGCCCGGTGTCCGCGAATTTCTCGACGAGCGAAAGTCGCAGGATTTGACGGCGTACAGCTATGCGATCAAGAACAAGACCTGGGAATCTACCATCTCGGTGGAACGGGCGGCCTTGGAAGACGATCTGTACGGACAAATCCCGCTCCGAGTAAAGCAGATGGCGATGAGTGCCAAGCAGCATCTGGACAGTCTGACATTTGGGGTGCTGGCGTCCGGCTTCACGACACCCTGCTATGATGGACAGCCTTTCTTCGGGACGCATAATCAAGGCGGTGTGCAGAGTAATAAAGGAACGGATGTGCTTTCCTCGACCAGTCTGCAGGCGGCGGTGACGGCTATGATGCGTTACACGGATGATCAGGGCAAGGTAGCGGGGGTCAGCCCGGACCTGCTAGTCGTTTCGCCGGAGCTGTACTGGGAGGCACGAACGCTGCTGGAGTCCACCTACTACCCGGACCCGGTACAGGCAGCGAACCAAATCCTCGGAATCAATCCGCTTATGGGCAGCCTGAAGCT
>JANXNV010000049.1 GCA_025353925.1 Armatimonadota bacterium | reverse complement strand
TATCATAAACCTATTGTGCGGGCCGCTGATGCTGCTCACGACCTATCGCCTTGCCCCGCCGAAGACCCGCCGGGGACTAGGGCTTTGGTACTGGGTCTATGGCCCTTTCAGCCTGCTGTACACGACGCTCAAACTAGCCGTCACGCTAGTTGCACAGTTCAGCCATGTTTTGAAGGACCGCGAATGGGTGACTACTCCCCGGGCGCATCCCGCAGAAGAACAAGTTCGAGGAGATCACTATGTCGAGACCAAGCTCACTCAGCCAGACTCAGATTGACGAATTTATTCAGCATGGCTCACTTTTAATTTCCGACTGCTTCACCCGAGAAGCAGCGCAGGAGATCACGAACCGGGCATTTGTCCGGCTGGGGTATGACAAGAACGACCCCGCAACCTGGGAAAAGTCGCGTGTACATATGCCGTCGCTCTCGGGCTTCGACTGTGCGGAGTTCGCCCCAAAAGCCTGGGCGGCGATCGGAGACCTTCTCGGCGGCTTTGAGCGTGTTCATACTCCCTGCCACTGGAGCGATGCCCTGATCGTAAACTTTTCCGACGGAGTCACTCAGCCTTGGCAAGAGCCGTCCGCTGCTGTCCACGGCTGGCACAAAGACGGAGACTTTTTCCGGCACTACCTCGACAGTCCGGAACAGGGCCTACTCGTGCTGGTCCTTTGGTCTGATATCGAAACGCAGGGCGGCGGGACTTTTATTGCCTCGGATTCTCTGGCTCCCGTCGCTCGCTTTTTCGCGGCGCACCCAGAAGGTATTCTGCCCAATGAAATCCCGTTTCGCCCGCTGATCGAAGAATGCCGCGAATTCGCCGAGGTCACCGGTCGGGTCGGCGATGTTATTCTCTGCCACCCCTTCCTGCTGCATGCTTCCTCCCGGAACCACTCCGGTATCCCACGCTTCCTGACCAATCCCCCGGTGTCTCTTCGCGAGCCGATGCAGTTTGACCGGGCAAATGCAGAAGACTTTTCCCCGGTCGAGCGCGTCGTGCTGAACGCTCTTGGTGCCGAGCGATATGCGTTCACACCGACCGGGTCTCGGGAGCGGATTGTGCCGGAACGGGCACAGCGGGAGGCAGCGGAAAAGGAAATCGAACGGCAAAGGCTTGCAAAAAAAGGGTAAATGTGCCAGAATGTCCTGGTTGTGAAATATTGCACGAATACGCAATCAGCCCGATGTAACTCCCGAAAGGTATTATTGCTTTTGCTGAGACTGAAAATCACCTGTGCGGACCGTCCGCTGTTTCTCTTGACGACACTCGCCACCTGCACCGCCGTACTGCTTTCGGCACAGGCCGGCTCGGCACACACCCGTGCAAACCGCGAGGCCCACCTGGCCAATGTGCAGGCTCAGAATACGGCTATTCACAGTGGCAGCGTTGTTCGAGCCGCGTATGCATTTCGCGGAACCCGCTACGTTATGGGCGGAACTTCGCGCTCCGGTTTCGACTGCTCCGGCTTTGTCCGCTATATTCTCGGTGCCACCAACGGTGTGTCCCTCCCGCGCACGGCGACCGAGCAGTATTATCATGGAAACAAAATCCCGGATGGCCTGCTTCAGCCTGGCGACCTCGTTTTCTTCAAAAACACTTATAAGCATGGCATTTCCCACGTCGGCATCTACGTTGGCAGTGGCGAGTTTGTCCATGCCGCCAACTCTCATAAAGGTGTCCGAAAAGACCGCCTAAGCGACCACTACTATCAGGCCCATTACGCCGGGGCGCGGCGCGTTCTCCCCGCACAGATGGCGGCGGCCCCCCACATTCGGTAGTCTGCGGGGAATTCCGCCGAGAAACGCCCGGGATTCGTCCTGAATCGGTTGACAAACGCCGGGCGTTTTAGGTACAATTGGCAAGTTGTTGGAATTCCGAATAGGCTATGGAGGCACTCACAGGCATGAAGTCTGCGGAAAAGCAAAGAGCACTCTCTCTTCGTGCGCGGGGAATGAGCTACAATGACATATTGAAGGAAGTCGGCGTTTCTAAAAGCACTCTCAGACTCTGGCTGCGCAATATTCCTCTCACGGATGAGCAGATTGCTCAAATTGAGAACAAGATTAGTGCAGGACGCGAGAAGTTCAGCCGTAATGAGCGCAAGAGGCGCGACATTCGCTGGGGCGAATATCGTTTGGAAGCTGAAGAGGAGTACGAACTGCTCGCGTCAAATCCGCAGTTTATGTTTGGTCTGGCACTGTATATTGGGGAAGGCAGTAAAACCAACCAGAATGGTCTTTGCCCGTCGAACTGCGATCCGCGTGTTATCAGTTCAGGACTCAGGTTCTTTGAAACAATAGGTATTCCGGACAGTTCAGTGCGCTGTGCCATTCATTTGCATCCCTGTTTGTGCGTGACGACTGCGGAGCAGTATTGGCAAAAATGTAACCGGACTGGCTAGTACCAGTTTCCAAAAAACAACGGCAGCTTTAAGTCGGGCGAGTGGTGGCCATAAGGTCAACGTTCAGAGATATGGCACATGCCATATTAAAGCAAGTCATACGAAGATACGACAGAAACTAGCGCGTTGGATGGATTTAGCACTCAATGTTGGCCCCTTGGTCTAGTGGTTATGACGTCCGCCTTTCACGTGGAAGATCGCCGGTTCGAGACCGGCAGGGGCTACCAAGAAGAAAAGAGAACCAGAAATGGTTCTCTTTTTTTGTGTCATGAGCCTCGTCCAATCAGCCCCCGCCGCTCCAATTCCCCCAAAATCTGAGAAATGGACTCGGCAACTGTGTCCCGGTCCGTGTGCACAGTGACTTCCGGGTTGATCGGGGCTTCATAGGGATCGGAGATGCCGGTGAAGTGTGGGATTTCCCCGGCTAACGCTTTCTTGTACAGGCCCTTGACGTCGCGCTCTGACAGGGCCTTTAGGCTCGCCTGGGCGTAGACTTCGAAGAACGGCACGTTAGCCGCCTCATGCTCAGCGCGGACCTCCGCCCGGATGTCTTTGTACGGCGAGATCGCCGCTGTCAGCACGATGACCCCATTCCGGGCCAGAAGGCGGGCGACGTAGCCGATACGGCGGACATTGATGTCTCGATCCTCTTTACTGAAAGTCAGCCCTTTGGAAAGGTGCGTGCGCACCTCATCGCCGTCCAAAAGCTCGACTGAGCAGCCGCGTTCCCGGAATATGTCCGCCAGCGCAGTAGTCAGCGTGGATTTGCCGGAGCCGGAGAGGCCGGTCAGCCAGAGCGTAAAGCCTTGTTGTGTCATAGTGAATCCCAGAGTGCTTGTACCTGACGGCGGGTGTCTGCCATATCTTTGTCGGTCGTGATGACGACATCCGCACGGTCAATTTTAGAAGGCAGCGGCCACTGGGCCGCTATCTGCCTCCGTGCTTCCGCTTCAGTCATGCCCTGACGCGCTTGGAGGCGTGCGACTTGGGTTTCTTCCATGCAGGCGACGACTACCACGCAATCCACCAGTGCCTCCAATTTGGCCTCAAAGAGCAGCGGTATTTCAGCGGCGGCGGCCATGCCCGACCCGGCATCTCGCCACTCGGAGATCCGGGTACGGAGTGCCGCGATGATCGCCGGGTGTGTCAGTACTTCCAAGCGAGCACGCTGGATAGGATCAGCGAAGATGCGCTTGCCGAGGGCGTGGCGGTCGATCCCCTGCCCCGCCGGGTCACGGCAATCCGGAAAAGCGGCAAGAACTGCGCGGGTCGTCTCCGTTCCGGGCGCAAGCTGAGCGCGAGCAATCGCATCGGCACTGATCGTCGGTGCGCCGAGATCCGAAAGCATTCGGGTGACAGTGCTTTTTCCCGTCGCCACACCGCCGGTGATGCCCAAAATCTTCATACGGCTCAAACTCGAAAAGCCCCTGCAAATTGCAGGGGCTTTTCTGAATACGCTTACTCTTTCTCGGCTTCCCCTTCGGTGGCTGCCGGTTCGGCCTCGGACTCGGTCGCTGCCAGGTCCTTCCCGAAGTGCTCCCCGAAGACGTCCGCCAGGCTGGTGCCGAACGTTTCTTCGCGCTGGGTCGCACGATAGTTCTTGAACTCTTTGTAGTCGTCTTCCGAATCGCCGCCGTAACCCGTGTCACGACCGCCTCGGCTCCCGCCACCACCGCCGCTACGCTCACGCCGTGGCCGCTCGCGGGGCGGACTGACCGCTCCACCTTCGCGCTCGCCGGCGACCGGGCGGCCATCACGCTCACCGCGTCCGCCGCGCACTTCGCGCCCGCGTCCACCGGCAAGGTCCGGCTCCGGAACATAGGGCTGAGCCGTCGTGGACTCGAGGACACGCCGGATCGACAGGGTCATTTTGCGCTCGTCGGCACGCATCTCGATGATTCGGGCCTCGACGATTTCGCCGGGGTTGACCGCATCGGAAGGCTTGGCGATCCGCCGCTCCGCCAGCTCGCTGGTCGGGATGATGGCTTCGACGCCTTCTTCCAACGTGACAAACGCCCCGAACGGAACCAGTCTCGAAATAGTGACCTTGACCAGATCGCCGACTTTATACTTGTCGCCGATCTCCGTCCATGGGTCCGGCAAAATCTGGCGCAGACCCAGGCTGATACGGCCCTGATCCAGCTTCAGCTTCAGGATCATGACATCCAGTTCCTGCCCGTTTTTCAGGACTTCGCTGGGATGATTGATCCGTGACCAGGACATCTCGGAAACGTGCAGCAGACCGTCGATGCCACCGAGGTCGATGAACGCCCCGTAGTCGGTGACGCGGCGAACGATGCCCTTGCGGACTTCGCCCTCTTTGAGGGAGGCCAGCGTCTCATCTTTCTTGCTGCGCCGCTCTTCTTCCGTCGCCATTCGGTTGGACAGGACGACTTTGCGCCGGTCCCGGTCCACTTCGATGACTTTCAGCGGAATACTCTGGCCGACATACTTGTCCAGGTTCTGATGCTTGAAGTCGCCTGAGCCGACATGGGACGCCGGAACGAAGCCGCGGATTCCCAGATCGACGACCAGGCCGCCCTTGACCCGCTCGGAGACCATTGCATGCAGGATCGTGCCGTCGTTCATGGCCTCGATGACCTTGTCCCAGGCCTTCTCGAAGTCTGCCCGCTTTTTGGACAGCAGAAGCTGGCCTTCGTCGGTGCGGCCAATGACGACGACCTTGATCTGCTCATTGATCGAAACAACGTCTTCGATATTGTCGTACGGCTCGCGGGAGAGCTCGTTCGGGCGAACGACCCCTTCACTTTTGCTGCCGACATCGACGAGCACGCCGTCTTTGTCAATGTGGACGACCGTCCCAATGACTACGTCTCCTTCCGCCAGCTCTTTGAACATGCTCTCGAAATCCGATTGGCTCATCGGTTTTTCTTCGCGCACGGCCGCCGGAGCGGGCACAGGTGCCGGGGCAGGCATCGGTGCCGGGGGCGGAGCAGCGGCTTGCGCCGTGCCATTGGCTTCGACTGCGGCGGGTGCCGCCGTCGGTGTTGCAGGGGGAGCCGTCTCCACTGCCGCGGGGGCAGCCTGTTCGTTGGTCATAACATCTTCGGGTACGGCCGGCATAGTTTCGTAGTGCTCCTCAGCATTAGGACACGATTGTCCTTGATTAGTAATATACTTCTGGTTCTTAGTTAGAATTTAATGTTGGCAGGCGGCGCAGTAAACTGTACCCCGTCCCGTCACACGGATGCGCGTCAGAGCGGCTCCACAGGCGACGCACGGCTTTCCGCCCCGGTCGTAAACCTTCGGAACGAAACGCCCGATCTGCCCTTCAGCATCCACATAATTGTCGCTGGTCGTCCCGCCGCCCTCGGTCGCTTCGGTTAACACGGCCCGGATCTCGCGGTGCAGACGCTCGGCTTCAGCTTCGGTCAGCGACCCGGCTTGCCGCAGAGGCTGAACCCCGGCCCGGTGCAGTGACTCATCTGCATAAATGTTGCCAACTCCGGCCAGCACGGCTTGATCCAGTAAAACGGCTTTGATTGCGGTCTTCGGACGCTTCGCCAGACCAACCGACAGTTCCTGTACTGTCCACGATTCCGAAAGCGGCTCCGGACCCATCCCCCGCAGTGCCGGGTGCTCGGTCAGCTCATTTTCGGTGACAAGGCGCATCTCGCCCCAGGTCCACATATCGTGAAACCGCAGCTCCTGACCATTGTCCAGTACGAACGCTGCCGCCAGATATTTCGCTTCCGGCTCCTCTATAGAGGTCATCAGCAATTGCCCGCGCATATTCAAATGGAACAGTAGATAATACCCGGAACTCAGCTTATTAATCAAGTGCTTTCCACGGCGGCCCACAAAAAGGATTTCCGTGCCACGTAGACTGCTATTGAACACATTCGGATCGGTGATCGTTCCCTTGACCATCTTCCCGACACGCACCCGAGCTTCGAGGATCGTTCGCCCGACCAGATGCTTTTCCAAACCCCGCCGCAGCGTCTCCACCTCCGGCAATTCCGGCATACATTTAACTTTCTACAGTTGACTTATTGAAGTCGCGCTACCCGGAAGCAATCGTCTGGAACTTTGGAATGACCGGGTTATCCGACCCCGCCACCGATGTGCTGGGCCGACCAAGAATGTCCTGGACATAACGCGGCCACCAGTCCACCTGCGGAGCCAGAAGGCGGCGCGAGTCCAGAGACGGCGTGGGCCGACCGATGATCTCTCCGGCTTTGTCCAGAATGTCTTTGACCGTGCCGAGGTCGGGCTTCAGCCAGCGTCGCCCGATCTGCGCGTGCAGCACCTCGTCCGCCCAGTCGAAATCCTGGAAATAGGTCGCCAGCGGGTCATTGGCCTGCTGCGCGATCCGCCACTCTTCGCGCTTGCCGGTCTTGCCGTTCATCAGGCTCTGCTCGATATAGTACAGGATCACGTGCCGCTCTAAAGGCGTCCGGTCCAGGTTCAGGTGCATAGACCAGCCGACGTGGTTTGGGTAGCGACTCCAATCGACATTGTACTTGGCAAACCAGACCTCGCCCATCATCGAGTGCCGCGCCTCGTCCCAGAGCTGCCGCCCCATGTCCCGGTAATATTCCCAGGGCTTGCCCTTCGTCTGCAGGACGATGCTCGCCATCATCTCGGGCACATCCATCTCGTGAAAACGCTTGTACATCAGTGCCAGATTGCGCTCGTCGAAGTCCGCCGCCGTGTCGGAGTAGACATCGTTTGCACGGTAATGGAAGTTGTAGATGTCTCCCGAACGCGCGTCCCGCTTCGGATCGACATCGGCCACGAACTCGCCCAGCGCACGTGGGGCCGGAATGATCAGGGCTATCGGAACCTCATCGCGGCCACTGATACCCCCCGCTGCCGCCAGATACGCTGAGAGATGCGCCTGCCACGCCGACGCCGTCTCCGACGCTTCAGCCGTCTGGGTGACGGCCGCGAGCGCCTGCCGACCCCAATCCAGCATCTGGGCCTCTTCGCTCACGGCCTGGCGCATAAAACGGCTCGTCGGGAAGTCAAAGACTGGATTGACCGCGGCCAGATGCGCTTCGTACGCCGCTAGCAGTGCCGGGCGGATAACACCGAAAACCCCCGCCAAAAACTCCACCGTACCGTGTGCCCGAATGGTTTCGTCCATCAGCGCGGCCAGTTTATCGTCCGGGGCTTCATCGAGAAACAGCGGCGGACGGCGCAGCTCCGCGACCCGCTCCCGCAGGGCCAGACTATGTTCGCCGTCGAGATACAGGTGCAGGCTCAGGGCACCTTTGATCTCCCATTCCGGGGTCGGGTTGATGAACGCCGCCGAGATCTCATACAGCCGCGCCTCGACATAGTTCAGCCGCCGCATTCGCTCAACGTTCTCATCCACGCCGAAGCCGACCCGCGCCGCTTCCTCGTACGTCGCCAAACCCGCCAGCGGCGGGATGCCAAGTTTCGTTTTTGCAAATTCGGTGTCACTCATCTGTCTGTCCCCTTCAGCAATACAGATAACTATCTCAGATTCGGCACATCATCTTCGGCTTCATACAACGCTGTTGTGACCGTGGCAGACATAGAGCGCGTGCCAAGTATCACGGATTTGGACATCATCGTTGTCTCTCGCCGACGGTCAGCGGGAAATACGTCTCCCCCACCGGCATTCACGTCGCCGAACAGGACGCGGAACGGAAACCGCTTATTGTCAACTCTGCGGATAAACACGCCGGTAAATTCGACGTAGGCTCCATCGGAATTGATATCGGCGGCCTGGAACTTGATGTCGGTCCCCGGCCCGCCCGGCTGCCGGTACCGCTTGACATCCACTTCCACCTCAGCCTTCATGGCTGTGATAGTTCCGCTTCCCAGCCCCTGAAAGTTCGCCGGGATGGGTGCGCTCACTACGCCAAACGTCAGCACTCGCCACTTCTGAGGTCACTGCCTGTGCATAGGCTGGCGGCGTGGAGGGACGCATCAGTAGTGCCCAAACTGCAACCATCAAAGCTGCGATTGCTACGGCTAGTGTCGCTTTTTGCATAAGTGGCTCTCGCGGCCTCAGAATAGGATTACGCTGCGCAGCACATCCCCGTGGTGCATGGCTTCGAACGCCTCGTTCACGTCGTTCAACGTAATCGTGGTCGTCACCATCTCATCCAGCTTCAGCTTGCCATCGAGGTAGAGCTGGGCCAGGAGCGGGAAGTCATGGGAAGGGAGGGCGTCGCCGCAGTGGCTGACCCGCAGGCCCGCTTTGTTCCAGTAAACGCCGGTGGACATATCGCCGAGGTTCAGGGTCACGGCATCTTCGGCGGCCGGGAAGCCGATGGTGGTCGCGGTGCCGCCGTAGGAAAGCATCTTGATCGCCTGTTCCGTGCATTTCGGAATGCCGGTGGCTTCAAAGGCGAACTCGACTCCGCCGTCCCAGCCGTCCTCGGTCAAAGCCCGCACCAAGGCCACAGGGTCGCCGGCCGAAGCGTTGACGGTATGGGTGGCACCGAACTCGAGAGCCTGTTTGAGCTTATTTTCGCTGACATCGACCGCAATGATCTGCCGTGCGTGCTGCAGCTTCGCGCCCTGAATGACCGACAGCCCAACGCCGCCGCAGCCGATGACGGCCACTCGCGCACCGGCATAGACTGGGGTCGTGTTCATGGCCGCGCCGACCCCGGTGACCACGCCGCAGGCGATTAAGCAGGCTTTGTCCAGGGGCATTTCTTTCGGCATTTTGATAGCGGCTTTGGAGTGGACGACGGTGTAAGTCGAGAACGTCCCGCAGCGCAGCACTTGAGAGCAGAGTGCGCCGTCCCGCTTGCGCTGGATGCGCTGGCCGGGCCGCAGGGCCATGTAGCAATGACGCGGATCGCCGCGCTGACACGCCGGGCACTGGCCGCAGGGAGCACGGTAAGCGAGAACGACCGGATCGCCGACAGCGAGGTGGGTCACCCCCTCCCCCAGAGCTTCGACATACCCTGCCCCCTCATGGCCCAGCACGATGGGAAAGGCCATGCCGTTGCCCAGCAGATTCTTAACGGTCAGATCCGTGTGGCAGACTCCCGAGGCGGCCAGCTTGACCCGCACTTCACCGGGGCCGGGATCATCTACGGTGACTTCTTCAACTTCGACTTCGCGTCCGGCTTCATTCAGGACAGCGGCTTGACCTTCGATGCGCATAGGAGATCTCCAAATTAGATACTAAAATTCGGTATGAGGCCATTATAGACAATTGGGCGGGGAGAGTCAAGAAAGGCATCAGACAGATTCTTCCGATTTTCCGATTTTTTGCAGATAATCAGAGACGACGTGCACCAGATGCTCCGGACTAAAGGGCTTGGTGATGTATTCGTTGACCCCCACCGCCACTCCTTTACGGATGTCTTCCTCCTGAGCTTTCGCTGAAAGCATAATGATCGGCAGTGTCTGTGTCTCCGGGTCCGCCCGCAAGGTACGCGCGACTTCGTAGCCGTCGATCCGCGGCATCATGATGTCCAGCAGGACCAGATCGGGCTTGTGCAGCCGGATCTTCTCCAAGGCTTCTTCGCCATTGACCGCCGCCATCATCTCATGCCCCTGCCGGGCCAGAATGAATTCCATCAGCCGGACAATGCTCGGCTCATCGTCGACCACCAGTATCTTAAACGCCATATCGGTACTTCCTCAAATCGCTGCTTCTTTAAACCGCTTTGTCTAGACAGAGATTGTACCTGAAACAACCCACCTCAGACCCGTCCGGGGTGAATTGCCGACCAAATTTGCTGCAGGAAATAGTACAATGCCAAGCCTCCGGCGATAACGGTCGTCGCCCAGCCGACGATATTATCCCAGAGCGTGTTGCGGTACTTACCCATGATCCGCCGCCGGTTGATCAGGGTCAGCATCAGCACCAGCTCGATCGGCAGCAGGGCGCAGTTGACCACCTGGGCCTGAATGATGATTCCGATGAGGCTGGAATTCGAGAACAGTATGACCAGTCCGCTGGCAAGGATCAGCACCCCGTAAGTCCCGTAAAACAGGGGCAGCTCCCGGATGCGCCGACCCATGCCGGACTCCCACCCCAGCGACTCGGTCACTGCATAGGCGGTCGAAAGCGGCACGATGACGGCGGCCATCAGCGAGGCGTTCAGCAGGCCGAACGCGAACAGGCCGTAGGCGACAAAAGTCCCCGCCAGCGGCACCAGTGCGAGTGCGGCATCCTGCGCACTGCCGATATTGCGCTGTCCATGCAGATAAAGTGTTCCGTAGCAGGCGACGATGATAAACGCCGCAACGATATTGGAAAGAATGCATCCAACGATCGTATCCCATTTTGTCAGGGCGTAATCGCGCATCTGGATTCCCTTGTCGCGCACGGCCGACTGCTGATAGAACTGCATATACGGCGCGATCGTCGTGCCGATAAGCGAGACGACCATCAGCAGAAGGCCGCTTTTGCTGTCGTGCCAGGGGAGATTGGCGAGATGCGGGGCAAACGTATTTATCCCGACAGCTTTCCAGGGGACACCGATCTTCAGAGCCGTGATGATGTAAGTGACGAAAATCAGGGAGGCGATCAGCAGAATTCGCTCGACCTTCTGGTACGAGCCGCGCGAGACGAGCAGCCAGACGAGGACGATGGCGGCGGGGATAACGTAATAACGGGCATGGGGGATAAACAGCTCGCCGACGGCGGCGATGCCCGCAAACTCGGAGACGGTGGTGGCGAAATTGGCGATCAGCAGGACGATCATCGCGAAGAACGTTACCTTGACGCCGAAGTTCTCCCGAATGAGCGCGGCCAGGCCTTTGCCGGTGACGGCCCCCATGCGGGCGCACATCTCCTGTACGACGATCAAGCCGACCGTTACGACGGCAATGCTCCAAAGGAGGCTGAGACCAAACTTCGCCCCGGCCTGAGAGTAGGTGGCAATACCGCCGGCGTCGTTACCCGCCGCCGCCGCGATAACACCCGGCCCAAGGACCGAAAGCAGGACGAGCCAGAGGGGCCGCCGCCGAGGAGCCGGATTTGGCTCGTTTGGGGGCGTCGACGCGTCCGGCCGGAGCGACTCCGGGGGTGGCGGCGTCGTACCGGCTCCGCGAGATTCGCGAGGCGCAGGCAGGCTCATGCGGTAAATTCTGACTATGACTGTCCATGGGTTGTTGACCTGATTATAGCGATTTGCATGGTGGTTTGTCAACCGGGTTTTTCCGGTATAATAGAGGATGACGCCGCCACTGAAATGGTGTCTTAGAAAATGAGGAGATTCGATGAATAAAGATGTAGAGGGCCTGGTTTACGGGGCCAGCCTGGTATCAATCATCACGGCAATCTATCTGTTCGCCACCGGGAAGAAGGACACAGGGATTTTCGTCGGCCTGTGGGCACCGACCTTCCTGGGCCTGGGAACGTTTTTCAACAGCGTTTCGCGTCCGAACAACGACGGTTAACGGTTAGACCTCTCCCTGCGCCGTGATCATTTCGCGGCGCAGGAATTCCAGATAGATGCCCCCCATCGGGCAATCCAGATGATTTACCGCGTAGGCCTCCGCCCATTCCATCTCCCGCGCCAGAACGAGGATCGCGTCCTCCCGCTCCGACCACAAATTTTCCGCCAAGTTCTCGCTGTACATGATTGCCTATTGTAACACGCGGGTTTGCGGGTTCCAACAGTAATTATACGGGTTTCGCAAAAACTCGTGCTACAAAGATCCACTCTCGCGAATTTGCTTCTCCGCCTCGAAGATTTCCGTCTCAGCCGCCCGAAGATCGATCAGTCGGCGGGCGATATTACCCGTGTCCACCTGTGCCCATTCGAACTCGGTGTGACGTCCGCCCCGCTCCGGCCACTGGCCGACGTCACCGGGCAGGTTTTTGAATTCGATCTCCCCCGGCGTATTGGCGAGAGTATCCGCCAGCTTGAGCAGTGCGATTGCCGCCGTCTTGATTTCGGAATTCAGCTTCACTATCTTGCTTTCGGCGCGAGCTTTTTGGAGCAGCAGTGCCCCCAGTTGTTCGTCGGTCATAACTAGCTCCTAGTGCCCTGGGGGCTGCAGCGAATTGAAATATCTGCGGACATCGCTCCGGTACGCGGGCGGAATCTCTTCTTTGTCCATCGTCGACTCCGCGCTTTTTTGCGCGGGGGCGACGTAATCATAGTAGGGCACCTTGCTGGTTGTCTGCCCGGCGGGGGCGTTGGGATTGGAGCCGACTTTTCGCATCGGGCCAGTTTTGCTGGGACCGGCATTCAGCGGCTTGCCGAAGTACAGCTTGCCATTTTTGGGGCTGTCGGGATTAAGATGGCCCAGGTGCTTCAGAGGGCTGCTGCCCTGCCCGGTATCGGACGGTTTGCCGCCCGCCATTCCGCCGCCTCCGGAGCCGCCGTTCCCCTTGCCGCTGCCATACTTCCCTTGGCTGCCGGGCATACCCTGGCCCTGTCCGTCCCCTACCCCTTCGCCCTGGCCGGAACCGTTTCCTTTGCCTTTCCCCTGTCCTTTGCCTTGACCAGGCTGGCCGGAGTCGTCCTGGATATCTCCGGCACTGCCTGCCCCCGCCATCTCGCTTTCTGCGCCTTCGACGGCCTGCTGGGCATCCGCCTGGGCCTGCTGGTCGGCCTGCTGCTGCGCCTCGCGCTCTGCGGCCTCAGCGGCTTTGCGCAGCTCCGAAGCCGCTGCCGACTTGTCGCCGCGCTTCATTGCATCCGCCGCCGCCTGGGAATGCTGCTGCGTTTCCTTCATCGGTGTGTTTTTCAGCGCGTCCGACAGCTTCTGCAAATCCTGAGCCGCCTGCTGCTGCTGGCCCGCAGAGAGCTGCCCCGACTCAGTCTTCGATGCCAGCTGACGAAGCTGTTCAGTTAGGCCCTTGGTATCGTTCTGCTGCATCACCTGGGCGGCTTTCTGCATCTCGGGAGTAGACGGAGAATTGGCCCCAGCTTTGGCCGCCGGATTGTCGCCATGTTTACCCGCACCGGGAACGTTGAAACCGCTCTGCTTGTCGCCCGCTCCGTTTTTGCCGCCGCTCGCGCCCTGCGCCCCGTTTTTTTGGTTGCTCTTGTTACCGCCTCCGGCCTTTTGGCCGCCGGACGAAGACTTACTGCCGGTGGAACCCGACGCTGACGCACCCGACATCGCCTGAGCCATCTGCTGACCCGCTAAGGCCATGCTCTTAGTTCCGGCACCGGGGCCGCCGTTTTGCTGGGCCATCTTCTGCTGTTCGGCCCGCATCTGACGGGTCAGCTTGGACATCTGCACCATCGCCTGCTTCTTGTCCAAGTGCCCCTGAGACAGGCGCTGTCCCAATCGCTGCATATTAGCAGCGGCCCGCTTTGTCCCCTCTAGGTGCTGCAGATCGGCCTGTTTCGCAATCAGCTTGGCCGTCTTCTGAAGCTTGTCACCGGTCTTGCCGACGATCTTATGCTCGATTTGAACGCCGGGAGGCGTCAGCATAGGCAGGTTCGGCAGAATCAAGGCCAGAAGAAGTAAAACCAGGCCGCCCAAAACGGCTTTCGATTCCCAGGGCCATTTCCACGGCACGGCATCGGCGGCTTTGAGACTGCGGGCATAAGCCGCGGCATCCTGCGATTGCAGCCGCATTAGAATGGCTGCGTCGGGTGCTGATGAGGCCTGCGGCGAGCGTTCAAACTCCAGTGCCGACGACAGCCGCTCTTTCAGCCCCAAACGCGCCTCCGCCAGCCGGGCGACGTCCATGAGTGCAATAGGCCGTAAATACGCCGTCACCGTTCCGGCACCGACCCCAAGGAGGAGAACGATCGGGAGCAGCACTTCGAGCATCAGCCAGTCAGGGAGAAGGTTGAAGTGGGAGAAAGCGACCGCCACCAGGCACAGGACGGTCCCGGCGAGGAGACCGCGCGAGGCATGACGTACCCAGCGTGCCTGTCTTAGCCGAGCCGTGACCGAGGCCAAAGCCTCGGAGATCGCGTTTGGTCCGAGAGAAGTGTCTGGTTCCCGCTCAAGTGTCGTCGCCATGCTGCTGCCTGCTTTCAGTCAATCTGATTTTCGTCAGTGTGATCTATTATACGCCATTTGAGCGGCGAACGGCACAAAAGCTTCAGCAGCAGCCACTCAGGGATTACGCAGGTGCGGAGCAGGCGTATCAGCCGCCTCTTTTGGAGGAATTGCAGCGAGCACGGGGGCGGAGATCGGCTTTTTACGGATCACGTTTTTTGGGTGAGCGTTCTTGCGGATCTTGGCGGGGCGAACACGGGGCAGGATAGCCGTCACCAGTTTAGGTTTATGCAGTTTCTTGGCTTTGATGCGTGGGGCGGCATCAGCCGCTTTGACCAAAGGCTTCGGAATGCGCTTGACGGTAACCGGCTTGACAACGGGCGACTTGTAACGGCGCGGCTTAGCAGCCACGACAGGAGACTTTCGTATCGGGACAATGGGAACAGACGGTACGACTGCCGCAGGCGGCGTAATAACTGGCAAGGGCGTTGGCACGACTGGCAAGGGCATCGGAACGACTGCCGGAGGCAGCGGACGAACTGCGACGAACTCTGGCGCAGACTGGAGGCGAGGGGCGTGGCTGGCTTTCCACCAGAGGCCGCCGCCGACGAGCAGCAGGGACACCGCCGTCAGGAGACCGGCCAGGGCACCCGTTCGGCGCGACGCCGCCGCCAGGGCATTTTGCTCCGGCGTGCCCGCCTCGGTTTTCGCGGCAGCCTGAAGCGCGGCGGCGAAGTGACCGGCACTTTGAAAGCGATCTTGCGGGGCTTTGGCCAACCCGCGCAGGACGACCGCCTCAACTGCGGGAGAAATATCCTCGCGATGGAAGCGCAGCGGCGGCGGATCGGCAAAGACTTGGCGGTGCATCACGGAAAGCTGCGCTTGAGTGCTCTCGTCGGCGGCACGGAAGGGAGGGGTTCCCGTCAACGCATAGTAAGTGACGGCAGCCAGGGAGTAGACATCGCTGCGGGCATCGGGCGTCTCATGGCCGCGCACCTGCTCGGGGCTGGCATACTCGATCGTTCCAAGCATATCGCCCATCAATGTCAGCGGGGCGTCATTGTCGATGTGGGCGACGCCGAAATCCGTGAGTCGCGCCGGGCCGCGCTTCGGCAGAAGGATATTGGCCGGCTTAACGTCCCGGTGGATGATATTGGCCGCATGCGCACAGTCCAGCCCGGCCGCTATGCTGTCGACGATGGCGGCGACCTTCGGCGACGGCAGACAGCCCTCCGCCGTGACCCGCGCAGTCAGTGTCTGTCCGGGAACATATTCCATCACAAGTGCCGCCGGGTTGCCCTCGTGAAAACGGTAGAGAGAAACGATGCTCGGGTGGCGCAGCTGAGCCATGACGGCCGCTTCCCGGCGGAACCGATCCATCGCCACCGGATCGGCGTTGACGCGCTGGACTTTGACGACCACATCGCAGCGGTGCGTGTTGTCCCAGCCCAGGTAAACGGCACTCAGCGAGCTGTGGCTGAGAGGGGTGGGAGACAGAGTAATACCAGTAAGTTGGGGGGGGCCGAGAATGCTTTCTGCGGCGGACATGGAATTGCCTTCGGCCGGAGCAGACTGCTCATCCGTAACGGGGGAAAGATTATCCGGCAGCTCAGAGACGATACGCAGAGGCTGTGACCGGACCCAGGGCATACGACCCAGTGGCTTACGGATGGACGAACCTGCTTTCCGGGCTTTGTGATTTAGAAAAGTGTCGGGTCATATTTCGAGTGTACCGGGGCATCTTCTGAGGCGCGGTTGCGGGACTCGCGGCGTGCGGCGATTGTCCGCACGGCCAGAGTGACCAGAAAGCCCAGATCCCGGACGAAATAGCGGTGCCAGAGCCGCGTCGGCTCCTGCAAAAATCGATACGCCCATTCCAGGCCGACCTGCTGCATCCACAGAGGCGCACGCTTGATGACGCCCCCGGCCATCTCGAACGAGCCGCCGACACCGATGGAAACGGGAACGCTTAATAGCTCTTTATTCGCGGCGATCCATTTTTCCTGCTTTGGGGCACCAAATCCGACTAAAAGAATATCCGGCTGGACTGAACAGACCACTTCACGGATCCGGTTCTGCTCCTCAACCGAGGAGAAGTTCTCAAACGGGGGACAGTAGACACCGCAAATCTGCACGCCGGGATATTTTTTGGTGACGGCCTCTCGCGCCAGCTCCGCCGCCTGCGGTGCTCCGCCGAGAAAGAAGAGTCGGAGGCCGGTCTGCTCAGACGCTCGGGCCAGCTGCCAGAAGAGATCACTGCCGGTCACCCGCTCTTTGAGGGCGGGCCGTGCGGAAGTCGCCGCCAGATGGGACAGCCAAACAATCGGCTTACCATCCGCGAGTGTCAGATCCGACGCCTGATACACAGCCCGGAAGTCGGCGTCATGCTCCAAAGTCACCAGATGATCAAGGTTGCCGGTACACACATAGCGCGGCTTCCCAGTTTTCTGAGCCATCTGCACGATCTGCGTGACCGCTTCGGCCATACTGACATTGTGAAAGGCGACACCTGATATATAAATTTTACCTAAAGATTCCATGGCTTATTTCTATCCCGCTATGGCTTATTCTGCTATCACGCCGAGGTCATCAAGCGCGGCTCGAGGCGTTTCCACATCTGCGCCGCAAATTGCTGCAGCTCGGCATGGTCCGCCGCTGAGTCCTGCGGGTTCCGGCTGGTCGAGCGTGTAAAACGCAGAAAATAGACGGGTGTCCCACGCTGCCCCAGCACCGCACTCCAGAGCATCGCGGCGCGAATTTGCGTGACCTGGTTAATCACTTTCCCGTTGACGATATAAAGATAAAGAATATCATAACCCGGCTGTGCCGAGGCACCCGGAACGACATTTTGGCTCACGGCGCGGCAGCTGCGAGCTTCCGCTTGGGTGCCCGCAAGCCGCTCGACATGGTCATTCTCCAATTGCATCCCCGCCCCGATCAAGCAGGAGCGCGGGTCATGGAGTGCGCTGCGGTCCGTCCCGCCGATCAGCAGGAAGTTGACGTCACCGCTCGGCGAATGATAATTTCGCGAGAGCGGCTCGGTCGACGCCAGAGCCGCCCGTACATCCGCCGGAAGAATATCATCTTCCGGGGCCGAGTATCCGGCCAGATCGCGCGGAACGTCGGCACTCATAATCCCCACGAAGTGCGCGGGCGGGGCAGGCTTCCAGATCATTGCCGTCGCCAGAGCCGCACCGACAATCAGTATTAGAAAATAGCCCATCCGGCGAATGTTCGGCATCCTAATCCCTTTGCCAGCCCAAACAGGGCTGCGAACCCCAGTGTCAGTGTGATCATTCCGCTCCAATCATGGAACGTATGGGCGGCATCAGGTCCGATGCACTCCCCCACTACCCCGATTAACGCGATTCTCACACCGTTGACGATTAAACTCAGCGGCAGGCTGAACAAGAACAGCCCGATCCGCTTGGCCGGTGCGCCGTCTACCAGGTAAGCGAACGCCGCGCTGAATGTCAGCAGAGCAAGAAGCAGCTTAAACCCGGAGCACGGGACATCGACAAAAAGTGAGTAGTCATCCATGTGGATGACATTGCCGATCAGGCTGGTGTGAAACAGCATCAGGTGCAGTATCTTGTCCGCCAGCACCGTCGAGGCCATCTGCACGTGCAGCGTCGAGTCGTTCAGCAAGGGCCGGGGCAGCGGAGCCATCAGCCAGAGGAACGCCAGCGGGAACGCCGCCGCGCGGACCACCGCCGTGCCGAATGTCAGCCAGACGGCACCCACAATCGAGAACAAAAACGCCGCGGACTCGAGTGCTTCTGCAGGAAGCTTCAGCGCGAAAACCAGCAGGGCCAGGGCCGGTACCAGCAGCAGCAGCGCGATTAGTGCCGGTCGCTTCGGAGCCGCCGACAACGCCACCCGTCGATGCCAAAGCATCAGCCCGACAATAAACGGGATCAGCGGTGCATGCTGATAATAGGACTCCGGCACGCTGTATTCGTAAAACCAGAACCGCAGAGTCGGCCAGGCCAAAACTCCCAGCAATGTCACCGCCGCCGCAAATGGCAAAAAATCGCGCCAATCGGATTTTGGTGAAGCAGCTATCATAGATTACAACAAAGTACAAAAGCTTGAGCCGGTAATGGTGAGTGCCTGCGATGCGCTCCTGACCCTATCTTCGGCGGATTGCCCTCGACGAAAGAGGGCTTTTTTGGCAAGTAAAGCAAAGTGGCGGGTTGTCGAAACAACACCGCCACTGTACGATTTTTAGCGGCTGCCGGAGACCGCGCTGGAGTGTTCCCCAAAGCCGACCCGTCAGCTTTCCTCGAAGCCTCGCCGAAGCGAAGACCACTAGGCTGCTGCGCCGTTGGAGCGGCGGGTTTTCCGTGCACGGAAAGCCAGGCCCATGAGGCCAAGACCGCCCATGATGAACGGAGCGACAGTCGCCGGTTCAGGAACCGCTGTTCCCTCAACTGCGCTGTAGGTGCCGGAGTCGGTCGCGACAAAGCTCTGAAGCTTGCCACCAACCAGGTTATAGCCACCCGGTTTGATCACGTTGTAAGTCAACGAGATCGTGCCGTTCTGAGGGCTGAAGGAACCCAATGCGACGCTGTCGGCATCGTAGGTGACCCCACTGATGTCGATGTTGCCGGTGTTTGAGCCCTGCTGTCCGAGGATGCTGCCCGAGGTGAACGTGCCTTTCAGCAGTTTCGTGGTACCGAAGTAGTCACTAAACGTGCCGCCGGTGAAGGTCTCTTTGAAGATACCGCCGCCGAGGTTCGTGGTCGAGCCGCCCGTCGCCGTCAGCGAAACCGCAACCGGGGTGAAGTTACCCAGGCCGATCTTGCTGGCGAACTGACCATCACCGTAGGTGACTACAAGCGTATCTCCTGCGCTGGCGCTGGTGAACGTCGTGTTGTTGACAGTGTTGGTGGTGACGGAAGCGATGGGGTTAAGACCAGCCGCCGTTGCCGAGACACCCAGGGTCAGTGCAAGAGCACCGGCCGAAAGTGTTCCAAGAATTGCTTTGTTGATATTCATTATGTATTCACCCCCTCTCATTTATGGATGGTATCCTCCGCTCACAAGGAACGGAAAAATCGTAAAAACTCTATGTTTCCCTGCTGAGCAATAATCTATTATGACACAAACAGGACCAGAAAATCAAGATGTCTTAGGGTACCTGAGCCGTTTTCTTCTCACCGCCCAGCGAGTAATTCTGTATGGCGCTAAAGTAGCTCTTGTACTTCTCCTCATCGTAATGAAACGTCGGCTTGCCGTTCTGATACAGCTGCGCAATCGTTTTGACCGCCGGCGGAGCCTTTTCCAGACGCGCTTCTCGCTCGACTTGTTCCCGAACCGTGCTCAGCGGCGGGACGGCGGCGGCACTGTTGTTGCCGACCCGCATTGTCAGAAACAGGGCACCGGAACGGAACGTCGTGACGTCTCCAGCCTTCATCGTGCGGATCGAATTGCTGATCTGCTGCTTCAACGCCAGGGGCAGGGCCGAAAAATCCGGGTTATAGCCATTGATCCCCACAACACTCATTCGCGCCTGCCGACCAATCGCATCCGCAGGCTGGTTTTGGCGCAGCAGATCTGCAGCGGTATCGGCATCCATCGTCGTCCGCGTAATGACCGTGGTCGTTTTTACCTGCTGCGGAAGCTTGAAATCCGTTTTGTGCTGCCCGTAGTAGGCGGCCAGCTCAACCGGACTGACAGTGATGTCTTTCATCCGCAGGTTGTCCAAAGCAATTTTCGTCTGCAGATCATCCTTGAACTCGGCCATCTTGGCCGGGTCCTGTGCGTAAGGCGTCAGAAGCTGCGGAGAACGCCGCTCGATAGACGCGATCTGCGCATCGACATCCTGGGTCGTCGCCGCGACACCGGCCCGGGCGGCGGCCTGATTGATCAGCTTGCTCAGCACCATTTTGCTGAGAACATCCTGCCCGGCCTGATGCTCGAGCTGGTCCTGATACTGCTTTTTCGTAATGACTTCGCTGCCGACGGAGACCAGAGGCCGCCCCGTCGAGTAGCGCATATAGAGGAGCACATTCGCGAGCAGTGAAACCACTGCGATGACCGCGATGATACGCGCTGTGTAAGACTTCATGATTGGGTACTACCTTGTTGAGTATTTTCGATCTTCGGTTTTCGCCTGTAGAACAAGAACACTTACGCTTTCTGTAACTGCACAAACCATGCCAACTTCAGCAGATTGGCTAATAAATCCAGATATTTCCGGATTTATTTTTAGCGGAGACGGTTACACCTGCTTTGAACGGAGGTGGCTGATTGATTCGCCATGCCCAATCGCCGCCGGTGCAGCCGCATCGCGCAGTGCCTGAGCGATCCGTATCGCCCAGTGATCCAGTGTCGCATTCTCTTCCACCCAGCGGCGGGCATTATGCCCCAGGCGGTGCCGCAGGGCCTCGTCGGTCCGCAGACACTGGATGGCTCCCTGCCAGCCCTCCACATCCCCAGGCGCAACGGTCAAGCCGTTTTCGCCGTCCGTGATGACATCGGTCTGACCGGTTGTCCGGGTCGCGATTACGGCCTTACCCATCGCCATCGCTTCCAAAATGGTCGTGATGCCCGCTTGAAAATCCGTCTCATACAGCGGGACGACGACAAAGCTCGACTCGCCGTAGAGCGTTCGCAGATCACGGTATTCGTAGCGGCGAGCTTCGACGTTTGCCGGCAGAGTGCGCTCCGCCGTCTCGTCTTTGTGCTTTGACCAGGGGGAGGCAGCGGCCAGCCGGACCGACAGCTCCGGCAGCGGTTCGACTGCCGTGATCAAGGTCGGGTAGTCTCGCCACTCCAGACCCGCCGCGCAGATCTGGTCAAGCTTGACCGGAACGGGAACCGCATGATAAAAGCGGTCGTCAGCATGGAAGGGGATCAGTGAAAGCCGCTCCGGAGAGATACCCAGCCGGTCCGCCGCCCAGTCGTACTGAGACTGGGCGTAGACAAAGATCTTGTCCATACGCCGCTGCGCTTTCAGCAGACGAAAAAAAAGCTGTTTCTTGCCGGTGGATAAGCGGTGCCCGATAGTCACATGCCCGACCCGGCGCGGCAGCAGGCCGAGCAGCAGTGCCAGGGGAATGCCGACGTTCTCGCCGTTGGAGAACAGCACGGAAAACTCACCGCGCCGCCGAAATGCCATGAGTGCCATTGCGGCATCACGGCCCCCGAAGCGGCGAGCCAGACGGATGATTGGCGCAGTCTCCCGGTCAACGGCGGCGTAGTCCAAAATCTCGACCGTCGCCTCATGCTCAAGTCGAAGCGCAGCGGCCAGCGCATGGTAGTCCATCGTCGGATGATTGCCCGAAGCCACCTCGGCTTCGATATCCGTCTTGGCGACGCTGGGGATGAGCAGAAGAGTTTTCATGACATTTCTAATCTATTGCATGAACCATGCCAAAAAAGCGCTTTTGGCTGGAATGGCTCAATATTACGATACTATTGCGGGTTACCCGGCGGTCCCTGCCACGATATCGACGAGGTGGCGGTAATTGCGGCCGGCATCGAAACGCTCCGAGGCGACTTCTTGGGCTTGACGGCCCATTTGGCGGCGGAGTGCCCCGTCGCCCGCGAGCTGTGTCACCGCTTCGACCAGGGCGTCCAAATCCTCGGGCGGCACGATCCAACCTGTCTCGCCGTGGGTCACCGCTTCCGGCAAAGCCCCGATCCGTGTCGTGATCACGGGCAGGCCTGAGGCCATCGCTTCGAGCACGGCCAGCGGCAGGCAGTCGCCGCGTGTCGGGAAGACGAACAGGTCCGCCTCGGCAAACAGTTTCCTCAGCTCCGGTGAATTCGGGCCGATGTCACGTCGTATGCTGACGCGCGACGGATCGCGGAGCGGAATATCAGCAGTTTTTGTGACGATGTGGAGATGCGCATTCACCGAGGAGGGCAGGCTTTCAAAAGCACGGAGGAGGGTGTCGCCCCCTTTGCGCGGGAAATCACCGCCGACAAACAGCAGATGAACCAGCCTGCCGGAGATCGGCGCCGCGCTTCGGTCCACTGCCCAGCGCTCCGTGTCGATCCCAGGGGGAATGACAACAATCTTGTCCGCTGAGACGCCGTAATCGGTCACCAGGGAATCTTTGGCCCACTGCGACCAGGTGACCAGCCGACGCGCTGCCCCGAACGACTTCTGATTCAAACGCTTCTTGATTTCTTCCAGGCGAGGGTTGGTGCTGGGCACATGGCCGTAAAAGGCCCCGAGGGCATCGTACTGGAGCGGCGTGGCGTCGAGCGACACGACCGAGGGAACCCGCCGCATGATTCCCGAAGCAAAGAGCGAAGTCACCTGCGTGTGGAACAAGGCCCCGTCGAGAAGTTTCGCCTGACCGCGCAGACCCAGCCAGGCCCCCAGCGAGGCTCGCAGCGACCAGTTTGAGCGCACCCCCGGCAGACGGGTCCACGCCCCGGTCATGCCGTCGTAGGGCAGATCGACATACACCGGCTGTATATCGGGGCGTGATTCAAGAGTGCATTTCAAGTTCTGGGCATGCGTGATATGCCCGAGCGAGTATTCGAGAGCAAAACCGAGTTTCATGAACGGCCCACTGTTTTCATCATCTCCAGTATCCGGCCCATGTTTATGCGGCAGTCGAACCGCTCCCGGGCGCGGCGAAGCGATGCCGCCCCCATCGATAACCGCAGTGCGCTGTCCGTAACGAGCTGATCCAGCCGCAAGGCCAGTGAAGGATAATCACCCGGCTCCAGCAGAAAGCCTGTCTCGCCGTCCGCGACGATCTCCGGGATGCCGCCCAGGCGGGTCGTCACGACCGGCAGGCCGCAGGACATGGCTTCCATCGCGACCAAGGAGTAGCAGTCGGCAAGCGTCGGCAGCACGAAGACATCACTTTCCCGGTAAAGCTGAATCAGCTCTGGGCTGTTATTGGCGAGGCCTGCATGAACCGCCGTATGCAGCGTTTCCGGCACGGCGTCGCGCGTGACGATGTGCAGCTCCCAGGGGATTTGGATCTGCGTTTCCCGTGCCCAGCGCAGGAGCAGGTCGCCGCCCTTACGCGCGAAGTTGCCGCCGACGAACAGCAGCCGGACCGGGCCGCCACCGGGCCTGATTTCGCTGCTGGGCCTGATTTCGCTGCCGGGCGAAAAGAGCGACTGATCGACTCCCGGCGAGACCGGCGTGATCCGCTCCGGGGCAATGCCGTAATCCTCGCGCAGGCTGACTGCGACCCATTCATTCCAGGGGAAAAAGTGCGAGGCGGCCCGGTACAGCTTATCCGTGGCGCGGCGCTTGAAGCCCGCCCCAAAGCGGGCACGGAGGCTGCTGTAGCCGTAGAGTGCGCCCATCGCCTCCATCTGCACCGGGGTCATGTCCATGACCAGAAAGGCCGGAGCCGCCGACACTAGCGCGGGCACGGACTTCGCTGCCCAGGTAGCCCAAAGAATCGCCTCGAAGCGAGAGGCATCCCCCACTCCATCTCGTATCTCCTTGACACCGCTCAGAGTCCCTTTGATACCCGCCGGCAGGCCTGGCAGCGTGGAGAGCAGACCGGCATGGGCCTCATAGCACACAGGAACCCAGGTTGCGGTAACAGTCGGGTCCTCAGCGGCAACGCGCTCCCAGTTGAGCGCCTGTGTTCGCAGTCCGACCTGCTGATCCATGACAAAGGCGAAATGATGCATATTCTCTTACTCATCTGCTGAAGTTTGCGGCAGTGTATCGCGCAGGGCCGAGTAGATCAAGTGGCCGATGACCATGTGGGCGTCTTCGACCATCTGCATATTATCCGAATGAATGACGATATTATGCTGCGCCTTCTGCGCCAGCAGCCCACCCCCAAAACCGCTCCACCCCAGCGTGACGGCCCCGATCTCCGAGGCAGCCTCGACCGCCGCTAAGATATTTGGGGAGTTGCCGCTGCCGCTGATCGCCACCAGCAGGTCACCGGGCCGCACCCAGGTCCGCACCTGCCCGGCGAAGACATTGGCGTAGTCGGTATCATTGCTCCAGGCAGTCAGCAGAGGCACGGAGTCGACCAGAGACAATATCTCCCAGGGCTTACCTGAGTGCAGGAACATATTCTTCTGGAAATCCGCCGGCAGGTGGCTGGCGGTCGCTGCCGAGCCGCCATTGCCGCAGAAGACTGTACGCCGCTCATTCTCGTAATTGTCCCGGAACAGACCAATGGCATGCCCCACATCGGCCTCGGGAATCTTGCGGAGCAGAGCCGCCATACACGCTAAATAATCGGATATGTATTCATTTATCAATAGGTCGACAGTATACCCAGTTTTTTGACCAGACCATACCGCTCGTAGTTTCGAGGACGCCTTCGCTCGATGAGTGCCTGTCCGTAAAGATGCAGAGAGCGCAGATGGTGTATCTCGCGGGGATGCATTCCCTCCGAGTTACGGACCTCAGCCGGGTGCGCCGCCCGCCAAACCGCAAGCTGCGCGATCTTACGGGTAAAGTTCACCCGAGTCATTTTTAGGCTTTCATGCTCCCAGTGGTGGGTCGTGTAAGCCGCACTCCTCCTCAGCTTTTTGGGGTGGCTAAGGAAGTTCACGCGGGTCAAACGTTCCGGCAGAAAATGGTGCTCCGCATCTAAAGGAACTCTCGCAGTCCTTTGCCCAGCTTGCCGGAGTTGTGCACCGAACAGCGTGTCCTCACCAAATCCAAGCTGGCCCGGCCCCAGCTCCGGATCGAAGCCTGGAACACGCTCCAAAACCTGTCGATGGATCGCCATGTTCGTACCGATCAGTTCCGTCGCGGCCTGCGAATCAGTAGAGGGAACGGCCAGTAAAGTGCGGTGCGGTGGAAGCATCCAATCTCGTTCCAGATGTGGGGCGATGTGCATCACTCCAGTCACTTCCTCCGCCCCGCCGCGTCGTACCGGCCCCACCATCTTATCGAGCCAATCGGCGGTATACAGCAGATCGTCATCTGTGGAGACAATTAGCTCACCCCGTGATTCGAGGACCCCTACATTTCGGGCACAGCTTTGACCGATCCGAGGTTCGTACAAAGGACACACAACCATATTTGGGAGCTTCGCTTCGGTGATCACTGCCGGAGTCAGGTCAGTAGAGCTATTGTCGACCACCAGCAGTTCACAGCTGCATTCGTCAGGGACTGCAACATGCTTTGGCGACTGCAGTGCCTGACTAAGGCTGCTTGCCCGATTTCGGGCACTGAGAATGATGGAGATCAACATGAAGCGATGTTGCCCTCCGGCGGATCAGGCGGGAGAAGCCGCAGCAGCTTTGCCGGAACACCCGCGACCAGGGAGTCCGGAGCTATATCTTTCACGACGAGGGCTGACGCCCCGATCACACTTCCATTTCCGATGGTGACTCCCCCCATAACAGTCACCCTCGCGCCGAGCCAGCAGCCATCTCCAATTCGAATAGGCCGCACAGTTCCTTCCCCGCACCTCGCGGCACGCAGGCCAAGCTGGTGCGAGCCGGTCCAAAGCATCACTTCCGGCCCCAGATGGACTTTGGTCCCAAGTGTGATGGCGCACCCCCAGTCGGCAAAAAACGTACAGCGTCGGTTGATGTAGCAGCCATTCCCAATCGTGATCCCGGAAGGGTCATTTCCAAAATCCACATGAGCACGCAGGTGTACCCCACGGCCAATTTTCGCGCCAAGAATTGCCCGAGCCAAGTCGGCTCGGAGTCTTTCGCAGGAAGAGACATTCGGAAGGAGTCTGTTTGCGATGACTGCAGAGAGACCCAGTCGCAAGAAATTAAGTTTCATGCTCGCGGAATATCCTGTGTACCTCGGCTTGCACTAAGGATACGCACAACATGCAAGGCAAGCTTTCGCGCAGCTCGAAAAACCAGCTTTCCGGAGAGAGAAAAGTCTTTGCTCCTAAAGGACTGTCCTGCCTCATGGAAGATAAGGCGGGCCGTCACAAGGGCTTCTTGTGCCATCGCGAGCCGCACACGAGTGCGGGTCTCCGGCGTCAAATGCTTTCCCTGCCACCATTTGTTGGCAAGCTGCCGAAACCCAGGTGTCAACGATTGCTTTACGTTGTTGGACAGATGATCTCGCTTACGCGCGACTGGTACGGGGAGATACACGACTGGGGCGAGGACGGCACATTGCCAGAGCATGTCTTGATCTTCGAATGCATGCCGGAAGTTTTCATCCCAGCCACCCGTCCTCTCGAACAGATGACGCCGAAAAAGCGTGACGGTGGGCACGGCGTCATGGTGCGTGAAGAGTGCAACGAGAGGCGTTCCCGCCAAGTCCGGCGGAAGCATTCGCCAGCCTGGGGCGGTCGCGGTCGGAACGCACCGTTTTGCAGAAACGGGTCCCTCTAACTGCTGCCCCTCGTCATCGATGACGGTGAAGGAAAAATAGGCTGCTCCGGCTTCCGGATACGCCCCGAGGCCAGCAACCATCGTGTCGAGGGCGGACGTCTCCAGCTCATCGTCCTGGTCCAGAAAAAGCAGATACTCACTGCCAGGCCGCGCATGGGTGACACCCACATTTCTGGCACACGATACGCCTCCATTCGGCATCCGGACCACCGTCACTTTGGGCTGCTCACGAGCATGCTGCTCTGCAATACCCACGCCGTTATCTGGACTGCCATCGTCAACTACGATAAGTTCCCAATCCGAAAACGTTTGATTTAGCACACTGCGAATAGCGGCATCCAGAAATTTCTCGCCTTTGTAGTATGGAATTATAACACTGACTGTCGGCAATTCATGACTCCAATTCGTGCTCCCGCGACCTGAAGAGGGCAGCGATACGCGCCTCATGCTCGGCATGCTGCAAATTTCATGCCAAAGAGTCTCGCTCAAGTCATTCCAGGTGGTTTATTGTTTCTTACTGCGTGAGGAACCGCAGCGTTCTTGGATCGACCTTGGTGCTCCAGCCTTATACGAAGCCGGAAGAAAACGCTGTGATTCGCCCAAGACCGCGCGGCCTGCGTAAATGCAGGAGATCCCAGAGAAGTGGCCAAAGCGCAAAACGCCCCAGCTCATAAAGCGGAACGACGGCAAATCGCCAATGCCCGCATTTCAGGAGGCTATCGTTGGGACAAGGCTGCTGCCCCGGTTGCGCGTGCAGACGAGTGCCGTGATAAGCTCTACCCCATTTCCAAGCATCTTTGGATATCCCCTGCCGGTCAAAAGCTCAGAAAGGGGAGCGGCTGAGCCACTCCCCTTTTTTACATGTTCCGCAGAGTTGACAGCCTATGTCTTATGTCTGCGACTTGTTTGAGTGAGTGTTAATTGGGAAACGCACTCAGCACCTCAAATCCCATGTTATCCCAGTGGCGCTCATCAGCGAATGCACGCTGATTATACCAGTATTGTTCGCCGGGATTATAGTCTTTCATCTCATGGTATTCATTCCATGTGTGATAGACCTGATGGACAAAATAGACCTGGCACTTATCGAAGGGCAGGCTCGTACCAGCCGGGAAGTCTCGCTCCCGCACCGTGTTGTACAGGCCCCCGGGCATCGTTTCCTGGAGGCGATAATGCGTCTTGGAGACATACAGGTCAAACTTGTGCCGTTTGTCCAGATCCTGCGGTGTACCGTTTGCCAGTGGTCCCGTATGATCCCAGTAGATGCGCGAGGTCGTCTGAGCATCGTTCCAGTCGCTGAACTGAAGCAGATCAACGCGCGAGTAGACTCCGCCAAGCGATGGGAACATGTCCAAATTCATATTCTCATTTTGAATCTGCCAGCGCATGAATTTTCCGCTGGTGGTTGGCCCCTGGTTATGAGTTTCGAATTTGGCGATGTTAATCAGTTCATCTCCCGCTTCTCCGATCCCAACCTCCAGCCAGCGGCGGCCTGAGAGGTGAGCATCCGCCTCGAAAGTGATGTGCAGGACTTTGCCCCCGGAAATATCCGCCGTAGCTTTAGGCATCATCACCATCGAGGCGACATTATTATGGGACGGATTGGGAGAGCCTGGACCGCCGCCGTCATAGGTCGTGTCCATGAAGTGGTTGTCCATAACGAAGAACTGAGAGTTGGTCAGGTCTGCGCCGTACTGCCGCACTTCCCATTTGTCGTTATCATACGCCGCGTAATCGTGTAACTCCCCGTAGTACTGGCTGCCGGGCGGCACATACGCTGGCAGCGGCTGTTTGACAAACGGCTGGCTGGTCTGAAAGGTGTCGAAGAACGCCTGCGCACCCTTCAGGGAAACGGGAGCGCAGTTCACATGAAAAACCTCGGATTGAGCCAGGGTCTCGGGAACATTGGACGGGTCGCCCTGCCCGTTCATCGCCTGGCCGCTGATACCGCTCATTTTCATTGCTCCCGAGCCGATGATACCGTCCATGCGCTGGAACGGTCCCAGCTTATCCACGGCTTCCACCACCAAATCCGCGCCGACTGCGGGATTGATGCCGTTCCATTCGATGCTGAGAGCCATGCGCGGCAGATCCGCACACTGCGATTTCTGATACGTGATCTGACCGGCATATTTGGCTCGTGCCGGGTTGTGTATGTCGTAAACGCGGTAATCCGTTGCGCCTGGCACTGGCTTGATGAAGATCACGGCACTGTCATCGTTCGCAACTACTTCTGTGATGGTCACTTTGCCGGTTGCCTTCGTGAGTGGGCTGTCCAGGGTGACGGTAGAGATCGAAGGCGAGAGTATCCCTTCAACGGGGACCGGCCAGTCCGTGTTGACTCCGGTCACAGCATACGAATGGCTTTCACCGGGTTTGACATCGGCATCGAAAAAATATTGGTTCGAGAGTCCGCTGGCGACTTTCCTGCCGTCACGGCTGACGTTATAGACCGTGTCGGAAGAGTGGCCGCGCCAGGTGATAAAGTTTCTGGGGCTGCCCTGATTCCACTGAGGTACGATGACCAGAACAGAGGGAACTTCCGGGGTACAGGCCCACCAATTCGCGGGCAGAGCAGGATTGGACACGGCGAGTACTCCCGCCGGTGCCGACGGAATGCTTTCCATGCCTTGAGCGTCCACACTCGTCACGGTGAACAGAGCACCACCCCAAAGCATGTTCGGCGTCAGCGTGAAGTTCGGAACAGTCAGGCCGGTCCCAACGCGAACATCCGAGACGTATACGTTGTATCCGGCGGCACCCGGAACAGGCTGCCAGGAGAGGATGTTTGCCGTCGATCCCATCCATAGACCAGCGATGCAAAGATTGGCAGGAGGAGTCATCAGGGCACTAACCTGCGGTGAGGGAGCCGTGACGGAGACGGGAGCGCAGCGCGGCCCTTCGCCGCCGGGGCCGGTAGCCGAGAGTTCATACGCATAGGTTTGCCCGCTGGTGATGTCCATGTCCGTCCAGCCGCAGGGGGTGACCCCCGCCTGCACGGCAGCACCGTTTCGGTAGATCGTATAGTAGCTGCCGCCAGCCACAGACTTCCAGGATAATGCGACATGGGGCATGGCGATCCCACCGGTTTTTGTGCAGTCCGGTGTAAACTCCGCGGTCGCGGCCAGGCCGGTGGGAGAGGCCGGGAGCAGACGCACCGGTGGCTGAGGCGGTCCGGGAACAAACGGTGCATTCAAGTCGATGCCGATAGCGGCACCGCTAGGGGCACACGCATCGAAGTAGGTACTCAAATTACCGTCAAAAGCATTCGTATAATAGTCGCCGTAATTCCGGTCCATACCGGGTGTTCCAAACGGAACGCCGTTCAGCTTCGCTCGCTTGGGTCCGCCAGTGAACTCCAGCTCGGCGATATTGCCGTAGCTGCCGGACGGCGGCAGATAGCGCAGGTAGCGGAACGACACGCGGTTGATGTAGCTGCCGATTGTGAGGGTGCTCCACTGGTTATCGGGGGGTGTCGTGGAAATGGACGCAATGGTCGTCCAGTTGAGTTTGTTGATGCTGCCTTGGAACCGGCCGCCGACCATACGGTATGCATAGCCTGGCCGCGGGCAGAAGCGAACCGAGGTCACGGCACTCGGGCCGGAAGGCACGGACGGCTGCGCGAGCACCGGTAAGACAGCGGACAGAGTGCCGGCAAGTGCGCATAACGCCCAGGCTGGGAGCAGGGGGACTTTCATAAACTGTTCTCCAGGAAAATCAAAGTTCAGGCCCGTTTTATTTCGGGTCCCGTAAAAATATTGTGTTCGCGCCCGAAAGCGCGTAAAGGTCGGATTGGTTTCAGGGCCGCCGCCGCGAGGTGACTGCCGCTCTTATCTTCGGGTCAGGGAGAGATTAGGATTATTGGTAGAAGTACGGGGGGAAACTCGGCGGAGGAATGAAGCGTTTAAAAATAACGCGAAAAAGTGTTGACAGGCGGCGAAAATCATGTTATAGTGTGTTCGCTAGGTAGTCTGCTGTCGCCTCAGCCACAACGCAATGCTGTTGATTGGTATTTACAGGGCGGCTTCCTCAAGATCTTCCGGCCTCCCCAATCCAGCACAATTTTTTGCGTCACGTCTCGCTCTCTTAAAGGGGTACTGTTATGACTCTGTCTTCTCTCTCCCGCACGCTCGCGCTCAGTGCGATGGCTGTTGGCCTGCTGGCGGCGGGAGCCGCAGCGCAGGATCCGCTGGTCCCGCCGTTAATCACGCATCGGCATTTTCCAGTGACTCCGATTGCACCTGGCGACGGCGACGTCCCGGCGGTCATATCCGGCCCGAGCTTCGTCTCGGCCCCCCGCTACGGCAGCCGAGCGACACGCGGCCCGCTCGTCCCGCGCACCGGCGGCGCCGCGAGTCCAAATATCACCGCATTTGGCTGGCTTTCCGCCGGACCGGATGTCCTGCATAATAACTCCGGCGCGGTCAGTGCAACCCTCCAGGATGCCTCCGGGCGCGTCGCCGGGATCGCAATAGACCCGACCGACCCGAACACGTTTTACGTCGCCGCCGCTGGGGGCGGCGTCTGGAAGACCACCAACGGCGGGGCTTCCTACATCCCGCTGACCGACTTCCTGGGCGATACCGCCATGGGCAGCATCGCTGTCGCCCCGAGCAATCATAACGTCGTCTATGCCGGTACCGGGGAAGCGAACTTCTCCGGCGATTCCAAGTATGGCATCGGCCTGCTGAAGTCCGCGAATGGCGGGACTACCTGGTCCCTGATCACCGGTCCTGCTGGGGTCTTTAACCGTCAGGCCATCTCCCGCATCGTCATCAGCCCAACCGATGCCAGTACGGTTTACATCGCCACAACATTTGCGGCGAATGGCGTCAGTGGACAAGCTGGCATCTGGAAAACGACCGATGGCGGTGCGAACTGGACCAACACATTCGCCTCGATCAATACGCTTTATCCGTTTACCGATCTCGCGATTGATCCGACGACTCCGAACACCCTGTATGCCGCCATCGGAAACATCGACGGATCTGGCAGCAATGGAATCTATAAGACGACGAATGGCGGCACTAATTGGGCGCTTCTCGGTGGGGGACTGCCAAGCGGGCCGGGTCGCATTTCTCTAGCCCTGGCCACTTCCAGCCCCAATATCGTGTATGCGTCCATCGCAAAGACGACGGGCAGCGGTGGAGGACTCCTCGGCCTCTATTTGACCACCGACAGCGGTACGACCTGGACTAAAAAGACCGCCGTCCCGAATTATCTGGGCGGCCAGGGGTGGTATGACAATGCGATCGTCGTCAGCCCGACCAATCCGAATGTCGTCTTTGCCGGTGGACAGGTCAATTATCCCCCGAATGGTTCCTCCGGCTACGGCAACTTATTTGCCCTTGCCGGCTCGCAGGACGGTGGGGACACGTTTCAGGACTACTCCATCGGTAGCGGCTTCAAAGGTCCGCACACCGACCTGCATGCCCTCACCTTCACTGCCGACGGCTCGAAGCTGCTGGACGGCAACGACGGCGGTATCTGGCGGCTGGAAAACCCGTATTCCAATCCGGGATCGGGCGACACGGTCAACCTCAGCACCGCCACCTGGAGCGATTTGAATAGCAATCTGGATACGGTGCAGTTTACCGGCATCGCCCTCCACCCGACCGACCCCAAGATCGCCTACGGCGGCTC